>DASTMP010000377.1:0-3860 GCA_035714085.1 Blastocatellia bacterium | reverse complement strand
CACCCGGTCAGGGGGCGTCTGTTTTACTGATGATTTTCCCGGGCATTATAATCGTTGCTTGGCAAACATAATGCGCTGATCTGCCGATCTAAGAGGTGTGGAAACAATGTTGAGAGATTGTTGGCGCCAAGTTCCATCGTTTTCAAAAATCTGGACTGAAAACTGAAACTGAAAACTGAAAACTGAAAACTGAAAACCGTTCTTCAAAAGAATATCTTCACCGCCAGCTGCACCACGCGGTTGCCCGAGACATAGGCGGGCTGGCCATTGAACTCCGCCGCCGCCCTGCCGAGCGGCCCGGTAGCCGGCGAATTCACTCCGCCACGCAGATTTCGCAACGACGAAAGCGATCCCTGTTGATTGGCCAGATAATTACTGAAGTCGCTGGCGACGTTGAACGTCAGGCCGGCATTGAAATTGTCGATCTGCGCATGATTGAAGACGTTGAAAGCCTCCAAGCGCAGCTGGATGTAACGCGCCGAGTCGCGCCCTAGCGGTATGTTCTTGAAGAGCGACAGGTCCGTTAGGTTGAGGCCCGGCCGGCGTATGATCGAGCGCGGCCGCGGACCGGGATTGATATTCGGCAGCGCGACCTTCGTATAATCGAAGGCATTTTCCGCGCTGATGCTCGGCTGAATGTCGCCGGTGATGACCGGGCGCGGGTCTTCCGTCCAAGAACCGCTGATGCGCTGCCCGATCGTGGTATTCGGAATGCCGAATCCTAGCTCGAGCGGCTGCCCCGACATGAACTGCGAGACACCTGTTATCTGCCAGCCGTTGAGAACGCCTTTCGTCAGCCAGTTCTGGGCCTTCAGCTTCGGCAGGTCGTACAAATAGTTGATCACGAGTGAATGCTTGCGGTCGAAGCTGAGCACGCGATAATCGTAGCAGCGCGAGCAGACGATATTGATAAAGTTGCCCTCCACATCGCTCGACGTGCCGAGCGCCTTCGAAAAGGTGTAAGCCAGCCCGAAAGTCAGCCCCTGCCGGAATCGGCGCTGAGCCGTCACCTGCAGCGAATGGTAATTCGCCGAGCCGCCGAAGGTTTTGTAATCCACCGTGTTGTAACCGGGATAACGGCGCAGCAGGTCCGCCCGCAGCGCGAGGGCGCCCGAGTAGCTCAAGCCCGCATCCTGATAAACCTGAGGCAGATTGGGCTCGGCGCCGACCACCCCGCCCGGGAAGAGGGACGCATCCTGCGTTTGTTTTTGGAAGAGCGCGCCGTAGGGGATGGCGTTGAGGTTGAGGTCTTCCGGAAGATGGCGCGAGAGCGTGCCGACGTAACCGACGCTGATTACCGTGTCGAACCCTAGATCCTGCTGTACCTGAAGGCTGAAGCTCTGCACGTTCGGAATGTAACCTTTAGGGTCGACGCCGAATACGCTCGACGCGCCGAGCGCCACCTGGCCGGAGCTCGCGCTCGCTCCTACCGTGTTCAGGTTACCGAATTGGAAGGTCGGAGTGTATAAGATCGGCGGCCGCCCCGCGGCTGCCAGAATCACGTTATTGTTCGACACGCGGTCGTAGGCGATGCGATAGCCGCCGCGTAGGACGGTCTTCTGATTGCCGAAGACGTCGAAGGCGAAACCGAGAGCCGGACCGACTTGAACGCCGCGATTCTCGAAACCGCCGCGCAGGTAACCATTCGCGTCCTGCCGCATCCCATTGGCCGGATCGCCCGAACCCGGCGCGATCAGGCCGATGAAGTTGGGCGCGAGTGTGTTACTCACCGTGGGAGTCGCCGGCATATTTCTTGGATCGACAGCCCTCCGCTGTCCATCGACCAGGATCGGCGTGTAGAGACTCACCGCCTTCGCCGGATCGTATGTTTCGGGGACGAAATAGGACGATTGCATGCGCTGGTCGTACTGTGGCTGGAACCAGGTGAAGCGTATCCCATAATCCAGCGTCAGCCTCCTCGTGGCCTTCCAGTTGTCCTGAAGATACCACTCGACATTCGTATAGCGGAACTGCACTTGATAAATGGGGCGAGTGGGCTCGCTGAGAGTGTCGAAATTGCTCAGCAGGGCGTTGGCGTAAGGGTGGCCCGCATTATTCGGATTGTTGGGGTTATTGCTGAAATTGATGCTCATCGAGCCGCCGGCAGGCGTGTCCTTGCGGTTGCGCTGAATGTAAATGCCGGCCTTGGCTGTATGCGTTCCCATGACCTTGCTCACGTTGTCGTATAAATCGAAGAGCGGATTGGTGTTCTTGTAGGGGAACTGGGCGTAGCCGGCGGAGCCTGCGAAGTTCTGGTTCGGGATGCCGCCAAAGCCTATGTTGATGAACTGCGACGCCGGGTAGGTGTACGGCAGCCCGAAATTGAAGCCGAATCCCGCATAGGTGGCGGCGTCTTTGTTTGTCGGGTCGAGCGTCAGCGTGTTCATGCTTGCGCCGAAGATGAATTCGTTGGTCAGCGTCGGCGAGAGCGTGCTGGTGATATTGAGCGTGCTGTTCCAGGCCGGCGCCTGTTTGAAGACCAGATCGTCCAGGGGAATCTGATTGTTGCCGCCGGTCCAACCGAGGCCGTAGGGCATCACCTGGACTTCGGAATCGCGCGTGTAGCGGACGAACGCCCGCGTATTCTCCGTCACGTTGTAATCGAGCCGGATGTTGTATTCGCGGCGCGGATACGAAACGCTCTGTTGCGACTCGTGGTTGAAGAGCGGTAACCTCGCGTTCGTATTGGCGAAGCTCGCGAATTTCTTAAGGAGCGCTACGCCGTTGGGATTGAGCCGATCGGGCGGAATGACGTTGAGTTGCCCATTATAGACGAAACATCCGCCGGGATTGGCGGGAGTGTTGGCGGCGGCGCAGGGAAGCCGATTGCCGCTGGCGTCGAGTTTAGTGGGATCGCTCAGCAATATCCTGTTGCCGCTGCCGTCGAAAGTGTTGCGGAAATCGCCGTTGATCTCGTCGGCCGTGGGTACGCGCGACTGCCGCGCCGCCTGTGGATTCAACTGTTCCTGCCAGTCCTGCGACCAAAAGAAGAAGAGCTTGTCCTTCAAGAATTTCTTGGGAAGCAATATCGGACCGCCGATGTTATAGCCCTGGTAGTTGTAGCGGTAGAAGTTGCGCGGGCGAGCGGGAGAGCCGTCCGCCCGCAGGCCTTCGGCGTTATTGAAGAAGCTGTTGGCGTTGAATTGTTCGTGGCGGTGGAAGTAGTAGCCCGTGCCGTGAAAATCCTTGGTCCCGCCCTTGGTCACGATCTGAACCGATCCGCCGGCCGAGCGTCCGTATTCCGCCTGATAGTTCGACGTGAGAATCTTGAACTCGGCGATGTTGTCGAGCACGATCGCAACGTGCAGCGAGCCGTTCGAGCCGGTGTCGAGATTGGTCGTGCCGTCAACCGTCAGATTGTGCTCGTTGGCGCGCGTGCCGTTGATGTTGAAACTTCCCGCTCCCGCCGGCCCCGCCGTCTGCGCGTTGACCAGGCTAACGACGCCCGGCGTAAGTTTAACTAGATCGAGAAAGTTCCTCCCATTGAGCGCGAGGTTTCGCACCTGCTCGCCGCTGACGATCTGGCTCTGCTCGCCACTTTCCGTTTTGACCAGCAATTGGGCGGCGTCGGCAACCACCTCCACAGTATCGCCGACGGCGCCGACTTCCAGCGTGATGACTCCGGCAGATTGCCGATCGGCCACCGCAATAACGATTCCGGTTTTAACGAACTTCTTGAAGCCCGCCGCCTCAACGGCCACGTTGTAGCTTCCCGGCTGTAAAGTCGTAAAAGAGAAGGCGCCGTCGGCGCCGGTCCTCGTTTCGAGGTTGAGATTTCGGGCGGATTCGATGACCGTTACCTTGGCGCCCGTGATCGCATTGCCTTGCGCATCCCGCACGGCGCCGCTCAGCGTTGCGCT
>DASTMP010000376.1:0-9657 GCA_035714085.1 Blastocatellia bacterium | reverse complement strand
GACAATGAGCGCATCAGTCCCTAGTCGCGGCAGCGACGGTTGATGTTGCCGATCAGTGTCAACCGTCGCTGCCGCGACTGAAACCACTGTCCGACCGCCCACCCGGCTTTGAAAAGCCGGGCTAGGATCAACTGTCGCTGCGGCGACTAAGGAAATCGCAAGCGAAATCTGGTTGCGCTATTTTTTCAAAGATCATCAGCGCGCGAGTAGCGGTTACTGATCGGTTCTGCGATTTCTTTCAGTCCATCGGCCAGTCGTTGCGCCGGTTCGATAGCGGCTTCAGCGTCAGTTTCTTTCGCTTTCATCACGATCTTCTCCCTACACCTGTAGTACTAGTTGATCCACGACGGCTTTGATATGATGCCGCCGAAGCGAACGGGGCCAGGTCGTCTGAAGTCTCTTCGCTTCTTCCACACCCATTCCCAAAGAAAATCTCTGATATGAATGGAGGCCACGATGAAGACCCGACGCCTATTTATCGTTACGGTTCTGCTCTCTCTCTGCGCGATCGCGTTCGCCCAACCGAAGCCGCGCCTGCTCGACAAAGAGACCTTTATGAACATGGAATCCGTCGGCAATCCTCAAATATCGCCCGACGGCAAGCAGATCATCTTCACCCGCACGTGGGTCGACAAGGTCAAGGACCAGTATCGCAGCAACCTCTGGATGGTTGACGTTGACGGCTCGCGCGTGCGCGAGTTGACTTCCGGCGCGCGCAACGACTCTTCGCCCGTCTGGTCGCCCGACGGCAAGCGCATCGCGTTTCTTTCGGACCGTGACGGGACGAATCAATTGCATGTGATGTGGCTCGATACGCGCGAAATCGCGCAGCTCACCCACCTGGAACAGGCGCCGAACGGCGTCAAATGGTCCCCCGATGGAAAGCAGATCGCGTTCACTTCATTCGTTCCCGACAACGATCCGATCCTCTCGATCAAATTGCCCGAACGACCGCGCGGCGCCGAATGGGCCAGACCAGCGGTGATCGTCGACCGCCTGTCGTGGGCTTCTGACGGTCGCGGCCCTGTGCCCAAGGGCTATACGCACGTCTTCGTGATTGACGCGACGCTCGGCGGCGCGCCGCGCCAGATCACCAGCGGCAAATACAATCACGGCGGAGCCCAGGGCGGCTATGACTGGTCAGCCGACGGCAAGACGATCTTCGTTTCCGGCGCTCGCAAACCCGAAGCCGAATACCTGCGCAACGACAGCGAGATTTACGCTGTCGACCTCGCAACGCTCGAAGTCAAACCGCTCACCGATCGCAAGGGGCCTGACGGAAACCCGGTCGTCTCGCCCGACGGCAAATACATCGCCTATGTCGGCTACGACGACCGGTTGTACACAAACCACATTTCGAGCCTCTATATCATGGACAAAAACGGCGGAGGCAAACGCCTGTGGGCAGGCAATCTGATGAGTTCGCCGCAAGACCTGGTCTGGGCTGTGGACAATTCCGGCGTCTATTTCAGCGTTGAAGAGAAAGGCTCGGCGCACGTCTACTTCGCGCCGACGAGCGGCGCGGCGCGTCAGATCACGGGTGGCGTCCACATCCTCAACAACTTATCGCTGGCGAACAACGGCCAGGCCGCGGCCATTCGCACAAGCTCACAGGAGCCGGGCGCGATCGTAACTTTCAACCTCAAAGACGCGGCGAAGATAACGAGGCTTGTAGACGTGAACGCCGACATATTGGCCGACGTCAAACTCGGCGACGCCGAAGAACTCTGGTTCACATCCAAGGACGGATTGAAGATTCAGGGATGGCTGATTAAACCCGCCAATTTCGAGGCGGGCAAGAAATATCCGATGGTCTTGTGGATTCACGGAGGACCGTGGTCAATGTATTCCGTCGCGTGGAACTGGGTTTTTCAGAACTTCGCGGCCAACGGCTACGCCGTGCTCTATACCAACCCGCGCGGCTCGACCGGCTACGGCCAGGACTTCGTCAACGGCATTCAGTATTCGTATCCGGGGAAGGATTACGACGACCTGATGGCCGGAGTCGACGCCGCGTTGGCGAAAGGCTTCGTTGACGAAAAGAACCTCTTCGTCTGCGGAGGCAGCGGAGGCGGCGTGTTGACCGCCTGGATTGTAGGCCACACCGACCGCTTCGCCGCGGCCGTCTCGATGCGCCCGGTGATCGACTGGCATTCGTTCGTCGGCACTACGGACGGCGCGAGCTGGTACTATCAATTTCAGAAGCGCCCCTGGGAAGACCCGTTGGAATTCGCCGCGCGCTCGCCGCTCAATTACGTCGCCAACGTCAAGACGCCCACGATGGTCATGACCGGCGAAGCCGATCTACGCACGCCGATGGGCCAGAGCGAAGAGTTATATCGCGCGCTGAAGATGCTCAAGAAGGAGACGCTGCTCGTTCGGATGCCGGAGGAATTTCACGGCTGGCGGCGGCCCTCACATCAATTGGCGCAACAGCTCTATCTGATGGCGTGGTTCGAGAAGCATATGCGCAAAGAGACGGCGAACGCCGGGAGTGTAGACAACTGAGATGGCCGAAGATGGAGGATCGAGGATTGAAGATGGAGGATCGAGGATCGCGTCGAACACCGCTGTTCCATCTTCGATCCTCGACCCTCGATCTTCTATCTTCGATCCTCGATCCTTCGCGCTCGGAATTCGGCCTCCAGCCGCCAGGTCTTGCCGTCAGGCTCCAAAGATTCGCCGAGCCAACGGAACGACGTGGACGTGATGTCTTTGAAAGACCATCGTATCTTGCGCCCGTCGGCATCAGTCCCTTCCTGAATAATATCGGCGCCCTGCCGGCGACCGACCAGATCGTTGCGAGCGCCACTGACCGGATTGAACCATGTGACGCGCCAGGCGCCGATCTCTCTGTCGTAGATCCTCAGCGATGTCCCGTACCGGTTATATTGCTTCGACAGGGTTTTATCACTACGCCGGGATCTAGGCGGCGCGATCCAGACATCCTGGATGGCGCGCCCCTCCAACACCCATCCGAAATGCCATTCCCCGCTACTCACATGGGCGGTTCCATCCGCAGCGTAATCATAAACTGCGGCCTCCCAACCGCCGAGAAGCCATCCGTAGATGTCTTCTTGATCCGTGAGCTCGCTCGATCTCGCGGGTGATCCCAACACTTGCAGGAAGGAATTGTAAAACTGTTCTTGCATATTAGACATACTCTTGGCGCCTGCCTCCTTTCTGGATATGCTTGTCATCGTTATCGCCGCAAACAATAAAACTGTTCCGGTGAAGAAATAAGCTTTAGCGTAACGGTTCATGCGCGCTCCTTGTCTGATCACAATCAATCAGTGCCGCGAGTGGTAGCGAGCGGGCCTCCATCGGTCGGCCTTTCATTGAAGCCCGCGCGGTACTGACAGTTCTTCTACCCTCTGTTATCTGATGAATTCTTGGGGAAAATTGCTATGCGGATGAGCGGCGCTCTTGCAAATGCGTTGGCTGATCGAGCCCTGAACGGTCGCCCCGGCGACGCCATCGTCCATCCGATCTCTTCCGGCCATGGCTGGCTCGTCAAGGATGTAATCTGCGATGCAGGCCCGGATGACTCGCCATTTGAGGAAAAGAACGATTACGTTTCCATCGCGATCGTTGTGGCGGGGTCGTTCAAATATCGTTCGGCGCGTGGCTCCGCCGTCTTATCGCCGGGCTCGCTATTGCTCGGCTCCGCTGATGAGAGCTTCGAGTGTGGCCACGAGCACGGCAGCGGCGACCGGTGTGTTTCCTTCAATTACGCCACTGCGTTCTTTGAGCGCCTTGCCGCCGATTCCGCAGTCAAAGGCGCTTCGCTCAATTTTCCCGTTCACCGTCTTCCCGAATTGCCGTCGCTCGTCCCGTTGACCGCCGAGGCGCAGCTCGGACTCCATCGCCCCCGATCAGTCAATTTCGAAGAACTCGCGCTGGAATTGGCCGGAAGGGTATTGACCGCGCTCGGCGCCTCGCCTGTTTTGGTGAAGGGGCCGACGATTCGTGATGAGCGCCGAATCGCGACGGCGCTCCGGTTTATTGAGCTGCATTTCAGGCAGCCGATGAGCCTTGAAGAATTGAGCGCGCTCGTCGGGATCAGTCCCTACCACTTCCTGCGAACTTTCAAGCAGGTGGTCGGCCTCACGCCCCATCAATTCCTTATACGAAGAAGGCTGCGTGAGGCGGCTCTGCGGCTGCGGACAACAACCGAGTCGGTGCTAGACATCGCTCTGGACGCTGGCTTCGGCGATCTCTCGAATTTCAATCACACTTTCCGCGCGGCGTTTGGAACCACGCCGACAAATTATCGAGCGTCGAGTCGCTTATCCTGGACAAGCGCATCATAATGAAACCAATATGGCTGCAATAGAATTCACGATCCGTCCATTGAGAGAGAACGACCTGCCCGATGCGGACCGCATCTATCGCCTGGCGTTTGGCGCGTTTATCGGCCTGCCCGACCCGATGACGTTCGCTGGCGACGCCGACTATGTGCGAACACGATGGCTGGCCGATCCGGCGTCGGCGTTGGGCGCTGAATCCGCAAGTGAGTTGATCGGCTCGAACTTTTTGACCAACTGGGGCAGCGTCGGGTTCTTCGGCCCGCTGACTATACGCCCTGACTTCTGGGACAAAGGCGTGGCGAGACGGTTGCTGGAACCGACGATGGATATCTTTGCGCAATGGGGGACGAAACTCGCAGGGCTTTACACTTACGCTCACAGCGTAAAACACGTCCACCTCTACCAGAAATTCGGTTTTTGGCCGCAATTCCTCACGGCGATTATGACCAAGCCGGTTGATCAAAACCTCACTGCTTCATCCTGGAGCGGGTTTTCAGAAATGGCGGAGCAGGGAAGGGGCGCGTGCTTGAAAGCTTGCGCTGAATTGTCCGGGGCGATTTATGAAGGATTGAACGTCGAACGTGAGATTCGCGCGGTCGCGGATCAGAATCTTGGCGAGACGGTTCTGGTTTGGGATGACTCGCGATTGGCCGGCTTCGCGGTATGTCATTGTGGCGCAGGTTCTGAAGCCGGAAGCGGCGCGCTCTACATAAAATTCGGCGCGGCGCGGCCAGGACTCGCCGCCGAACAAAATTTCAATCGCCTTCTGGAGGCGTGCGAGGCTTTTGCCGCCTCGCAGGGCCTGGAAAAATTCGTCGCCGGAGTGAACACGGCGCGCGTCGCGGCCTATCGCCGGATGCTTGCGCGCGGATTCCGGTCTTTCAGTCAAGGCGTGGTGATGCTGCGATCGGAAGACCAAGGATATAACCGACCCGACGTTTACGTGATAGACGATTGGCGCTGATTTTATTGAGGTTTAAAAAATGACACTGAGAATTATCGCGTTTGGCGCTCACCCCGATGATTGCGAACTAAAGGCGGCTGGCGTGGCCGCGAAGTGGGCCGCGCAAGGGCACAAGGTCAAATTCGTGGCGACTACCAACGGCGATGTCGGGCATTTCGCGATGGCCGGCGGGCCGCTGGCGCTCAGGCGCACGGCGGAAGTGAAAAGCTGCGCTGAGACCCTCGGCATCGAATCGCAGGTGTTGGACATTCACGACGGCGAGTTGCTGCCGACGATTGAAAATCGCAGAACCATCGCACGGTTGATTCGCCAGTGGCAGGCCGACATCGTGCTCGGCCCTCGGCCTTACGATTATCACCCAGATCACCGCTACACGGGCGTGTTGATGGAAGACGCCGCCGTGCTGGTGGCCGCGCCGTTCTTCGCGCCCGACACGCCGCCATGCCCGCGCAACCCTGTCATTCTTTACTACTCCGACAATTTCAAAAAGCCTTGTCCGTTCGACCCGGCGATCATCGTCGGCATTGACGACGTGATTGATAAGAAGCGCGCCTGCATCGAAGCGATGCCGTCGCAGTTCGCTGACAAGGATTCGTGGATGGGGCGTTATCTGCCAGGCGTGCCGGAGGATGACGAGGCGAGGAAGAACTTCATCCGCGACTGGCTGATCGACAGAGACGCCGCCTTGGCGAATAATCACCGCGATCTGCTCCTTCGGCGTTATGGCGACGATCGAGGCCTTCGAATCAGGCACGCCGAGGCTTTCGAGCTTTGCCAGTACGGCTCCCAACCTACGGCGGCGGAATTGAACGAATTGTTCCCGATGTGAATCATCGTAGGGGCGGGTTTTCCCCGGCTGGATTCAAACCCAAGCGAAACGGGCGTAGGGGCGGGTTTTCCCCGCCCGGATTCAGGGTCAAAGACATTGGGCGGGGAAACTCCGCCCCTACGCGCATTGGGTGATGTCATCAGATGGTTCAAGTATGAATCAACAAAACGAATCAACGAGTTGCGTGGTATGGCAGGCCGACGTATCTGGCAGCGCAATTACTATGAACACATCATTCTAAGCGATAAGTCATACTGGAATATTCGTGAATACATCGCTGATAATCCGAAGAATTGGGTAAAAGACAAACTTCACCCAGGCAGCTACTGGCAGGCAAACAATTTGAGAGGAAGTATTGAATGAAACTGCTTGAAGGCAAATCCGCGATCGTCACCGGTTCCGGGCGGGGCATTGGCCGCGCCGTCGCCACGTTGTTCGCCGAACACGGCGCTCACGTCGTCGTCAACGACCTCGACGGCGACGTGGCCGAAGGCGTGGTCAATTCGATCAACGCTTCGGGCGGCGTCGCCACGGCATGTGTGGGCAGCGTGACCGCGCAAGACTTCCCGGAAAAGATCGTGCAGACCGCCGTGCGCGAATTCGGCAGGCTCGACATTATCGTCAACAACGCAGGCTACACCTGGGACGCCGTCATCCAGAACATCACCGACGAGATGTGGGACGCGATAATCGACGTGCATCTGACGGCGCCGTTCAAGATCATCCGCGCCGCCGTCCCGCATATGCGCGAGGCCGCCAAGCAGGAGATCGCCGAAGGCAAACGCGTCCACCGCAAGATCATCAACGTGTCGTCGACCTCAGGGGTGGCGGGCAATCCCGGCCAGGCCAACTATTCGTCGGGTAAGATGGGCGTCGTCGGTTTGACGAAGACTATGGCCAAGGAATGGGGGCGCTTCAACATCAATGTCAACGCCGTAGCTTATGGTTTTATCGAGACGCGGCTGACCGCCGCAAAAGAGAAGCAGCAACCCGTTCATGTCGGCGAGAACGAAATCCAGCTCGGCATCCCCGATCAGATGCGGCAGATGGCGATGAACTTCATCCCGCTCGGACGCGCCGGGACTCCGGAGGAGGCTGCAGGGCCTGTGTTGTTTCTGGCCTCGCCGCTTTCGGACTACGTGACCGGGCACGTATTGCTGGTGACGGGCGGATCGTATTTGTAGTCCGCTTCTACTCAATGGTAAAAGCAGCGCAAAGTAAATACAGAATGACGACCCTGTTCGTCTTTCTTTTGGGATTTATTCCAAATTCCACTGTGGCCCACTCGCGCTGGTGTGGCGCTCAAGCCGGTTCTGTGGCGCCGCAATCGGGGCCTGCGCAAACGATCAATAAGAACGCCGAGGAGGCTAAAGCCCGCGAGTATTTGAATAAGTTACTGAGCGTGGCTCGACAACGGGCTGAGGAATACAACACGCTCTTCCGCGATCTGGCCACGGAGGAGAAGCGGACTTCCATCCTGTTCAAAAAGTCAGGCGCCGAAGCGGAACGGAAAGAGGTCATATGCGAATTTGTAGTCTACCAATCGAGGGTTGATCCCAACCTCGGTTTTGAATACCGTAACGTGAAATCGGTTGATGGCAAGCCCGTGTCGGGTCAGGAGAAACGCGTGATGAAGCTGTTCGATACTCTCTCCAAAGCCGAAACTGCTTTGAAAGAGCGCGAGTTGATCAACAATGAGAGCTTCAGTCACGACAAGATCGGTTTCAGCTTTTATGGCACAGCCATTTATCAATGGCGGGAGTTGATGGATTACGCGCGTGACAGCGTAGAGATCGGGTATGAGGGGACCGAAAAGATCGACGAGCAGGAGACCGTCGTGCTTAATTTTCAGCAAACAACCCGCAACGAGCGGCTAGAATGGACGCCGCCTCTCCACTACAGATGGTTGGAACAACGCGCTCGCGGCAGGCTCTGGCTTGACGCGCGTACTGCGCAGATTCGCCGCGCTGAGCGCGAACTCAGGTTGATCGTGCCGGACGCTCCCAATCCGGTCCCGCTCTGGAAACAGACATTCTATTACTCGCAAAGTGATCTGGGTATCCTGGTTCCGAAGCGACTAATTTATGATCTCTTCTTCGACTTCCGGCGAAACAGCGACGGTAATGTGGAATCCTTTCGGACAGGACGATTGATCTCCGAATTCGGTACGTTCCAGCGGTTCACAGTCAGCAGTTCCGAAGAAGAGAAAAAGACGATCATCAAAGACAAGCCCCGATCGACCGACAAAAAGCCCGAGATATGAAACCACTCGATAACATCACTGTTTTGGATTTGACTCGATTGTTGCCCGGAGCCGTCGCCACGATGATGCTCGGCGATTTCGGCGCCGAGATCATCAAGATCGAAGAGCCGGGCATAGGCGATCCGGCGCGGCGCTCTCGCGCGGGCATCAAACAGCCCGGCGCGTATTTCCTCGCCACCAATCGCAACAAGCGCAGCGTCACAATCAACCTGAAACGCGAGCGCGGGCGCGAGATTTTTTTGAAGCTCGTCGAGAAGGCCGACGTCGTCATCGAAGGTTTTCGTCCCGGCGTGATGGATCGACTGGGCGTAGGCTACGAGTCTTTGAAAGCGCTCAACCCCCGGTTGATCTATTGCGCAATCACCGGCTACGGGCAGGACGGGCCTTATCGCTTTAAGGCGGGACACGACGCCAACTACCTGAGCGTCGCCGGACTGCTCGGCGTGAACGGGCCGAAAGGCGGGCCTCCTACGCTATCGGGCGTGCAACTGGCCGATCTGGCGGGAGGCAGCCTGCACGCGGTGATCGGCGTTTTGCTGGCGCTTCAGACGCGGGCGCGAACCGGCGATGGGCAGTTTGTGGATATTTCGATGACCGATACCTCTCTCTCGATGATGTACGTCCCTTTCGCGAGCTTCCTGGCAAACGACGCGCAGCCCCAACGCGGCAATGAAGGTCTGTCGGGCCGGTACGCCTGCTATCAAATCTATGGGACGAAAGACGGTCGTTATCTCAGCCTGGGCGCGTTGGAGCATAAATTCTGGGAGAACGCCTGCCGCACGCTTGGGCGCGATGATTTTATCGGAGAATGTTTCAACGACGGCGCCCAGGAAGAGATAATCGCGGCCTTCCGAGAAATCTTCAAAACCCGAACAGCCGTCGAATGGCTAGCGGCTTTTGAAAACGTCGATACCTGCGTCGCGCTCGTCAACGACATCGCCGAGATGATCGAGGACCCGCAGATCAAACATCGAGGCCTGATCGCGGAGATCGAGCATCCGACCGAAGGGGTACTGAAACAGATCGCGCCGACAGTGAAGCTTTTGGCCACGCCCGGCGAGATGCGATTGCCGCCGCCGCGACTCGGCGAGCACACAAGAGAGATTCTAATGAGCCTTGATTACACCGACGAAATGATCAAATCGCTGGCGCGCGAGGAAGTGATCAGCTTATAAAAGGTTCGTAGTCCAGCTTTCAGGCGGAAGGCGTTGATACAGCGATTTTCAATCGGGGGAGCAAGTTTCAACCGCAGAGGTCGCAGAGGAACGCAGAGCATTAAAACTATCGGCCA
>DASTMP010000375.1:0-19262 GCA_035714085.1 Blastocatellia bacterium | reverse complement strand
CCCATTGTGTTGTCGTTTGAAATTGCACTTTTATGCTAAACTTTTTTCGCACAGAGCCACCGGTAAATTTGGGATATTTGATTCATACTCCTCAGTTTACTGGATCGGCTCTGTTTTCTTTTGCACAAAATCTGGGCGAAGAGGGCGGCAGCTTTTTGTCATTCGCCATTTCATCATCGTTGAGATTGGACCAATGGCCGCCGCCCACTTCGCGGGCTTGCGCGATAAGTACCTGGGGTTCCGCTGCGCTCCACCCCAGGCTTTACTCTGACGCCCGCGTTCGCGGGCTAAGATACAACACACGCGCTTTGTGTAAAAATACGAGTAATGGCAAGGGCCAAATTGCCCAACTATCATAGCTCAGCCGGCAAAAATAGGCGGGTGTTTCTTCGCCCAGGGCCGCGCCTCTTCCAATTCGTAAGCTAATCCGAGAAGCGTCGCTTCGCCCCCACGCCACGCCGCGAAATGGCTCCCCACCGGCAATCCGTCGCCCGTCCAATACAACGGCACGGACATCGCGGGCGCCCCGACGGCGTTGTGCAGCGGCGTGTAACCGAGCTCGGCCAACAGCCGCGCAAGCAGCGTATTGAAATCTAGGGTCGGAGAGTGCCAGCCGATCTTGTACGGCGGGACGCGCATGACGGGCGACAGAACCGCGTCATAGGTCTTGAATAATTTTTCGACGGCGGCGCTCGTCTCCGCAAAAATCTTGATCGCACGCTGCGAACAGGGTTGAACTCCGCCGCGGCTTTTTGCCATGTCAATCAGGCCCAGCGTCCACGGCTCCAGCGCATCTTCGCGCTTGATGGCGCCGCCCATCAACAGCTCCATCCGCGCTTCGTACTGCATCGTGAACGACGCGAATAAACCCAGAAACGTATCCATGAATTCCGGGCCGTCGAACCCCATCTTCGTTTCATCGACCTTGTGGCCGAGCGCTTCGAGCAATTGCGCGCTCGCGCTGACCGCCTTTTCGACTTCCGGGTGAGGCTTCTTGCCTTGAAAGCTCTCCCAGATCAGCGCCACTTTCAGACGTTTTTTGGACGGGCCGGAGATGAACCCCACCGGCGGCAGGTTCTCGCTGTTCTTCTTTTCGACGACATTCAGGAAGGCCGCCGCGTCGCGGACCGAACGGCTCAGGCACAGCTCAGAAAAGATGTTGAGGGATTCGATTCCCAGGCTCAACGTGGGGGTGTTCCCCAGTTCGCGTTCGCGCGTGGGCTTCAATCCGAAGAGGCCGCAATGACAGGCCGGGATGCGGATCGAGCCTCCGGCGTCAGTGCCGTGAGCCAGCGGAACTATTCCGGCCGCGACCGCCGCCGCCGATCCGCCGCTCGATCCGCCCGCCGTGTGATCGGTATTCCACGGATTGCGCGTCGCGCCGTACAGCACCGGCTCAGTAGTATCGAGCAATCCGAGCTCCGGCGCGTTGGCGACGCCCGTGACGATCATCCCCGAACGCTCCATCGCGTCGATCAACGGCGAGTTCGTCCGAAACGGATTGCCCTTCTTCTCGATGTATTGCGCGCAGAGACGCGAACCTGCGTCTATTCGGGCGTCCTTGTATTGAGTAAGATTCTTCAACATCACCGGGACGCCTGCAAACGGCCCGTCGCCGACTCCCTGCTTCGCCCGCTCGCGCGCCTTCTCGACATCGAAGAGTTTGGTCAATACGGCGTTGATCTTCGGATTGACCCGTTCGACTCGTCTGATCACGTCGTCAACGAGCTCGAGCGGCGAAATCTGCTTCTTCCTGATCAACTCCGCCAATCCGAGCGCATCGTAATCGGCGAGTTCGGAAAGTTTCGGTTTTATCTGAGCGGCGGCGGCGTATTCGGCGAGCAGTGAAACGCCCGCTGTCCCGAGCGTAAAGACGGCGGATTTCTTGAGAAAATCTCTGCGAGAGTGAACCATGTGTGTCCTCCAGGAATATCGCGCGAAACCTCGGCGGGAAGCGAGTGATAAGGCATTCAGATGATTACGACTACGATCTAACAGACCTTTACGAAGTTTCTTCGATGGGCTAATTTTCAGCGCGAATTTGTCTCTTAAATCAAACCGCGCAAGATTGGCACAGCGCCGGGCAAGTAAGCAAGCGGCCGCATGCAGGATCAACCGCTCGCTTACGCGCGCGGTACTGCGCCGGTTTCTATAATCCAGACTCAAAAGAAGGGCCACAAAGGTAACTTTATGAATAAAACATCCTGTTCTCCCGCAAAGAGCGCGCGCATCGCGCTGCCGCTATTGATTACGTTACTCTGCGCTTCGATCTCGACATCTCAATCGCCCGCCACCGCCGAAGCCTATCAAGTGACAGTTCAGACCGGCGTGCGGACGAAGATGCGCGACGGCGTACAGCTCATCGCAGACGTCTACCGGCCCAAAGCCGCGGGCAAATTTCCCGCGCTACTGACCCGCACGCCTTATAACCGCCGCGATTTCAATACGGGGATGTATCTTGCATCGCGCGGCTACGTGGCCATTCTGCAGGACACGCGCGGGCGGTTCGATTCCGAAGGCGAGTTCTACCCGTTCAAACATGAAATCAACGACGGCTACGACACCGTCGAATGGGCCGCCTCGCTGGATTACTCGAACGGAGACGTCGGGATGTTCGGCGGTTCTTATGTCGGCGCGACGCAGATGCTCGCCAGCGTTTCAAAACCTCCTCATTTGAAAGCGATCTTTCCTTACGTCACGGCGTCGGAGTATTACGACGGATGGACGTATCAGAGCGGCGCGCTGATGCAGTGGTTCGCCAGTTCGTGGACTTCCGGCCTGGCTGAAGACACGCTGCGCAAAATGGTCAGTTCCAGACAGCGCCCGAAAGATTGGGTCGAGCAGCTTCCGGTCGAAGATTACCGTCTGATCGCCATCCCGACCGCGCAAGAGGTCGCGCCCTATTTCCGCGACTGGGTCGAGCACGAGCGCGACGACGAATACTGGCGCAGGTGGAAAATCTCGGATCATTACGGCGAGATGAACGTCAAGGCGCTGCACGCCGGCGGATGGCACGACATCTTCCTGAAAGGCTCGATCAAGAACTTCGTCGAGATGCGCAAGAGCGCGGCCACTCAGGAAGCGCGCGATGGTCAGCGGCTGCTCCTCGGCCCCTGGGCGCACGCGGGGACCTCGCCCGAAGGAAAGATCGGCGACGTGGTTTTCGGCAAACAGGCCGTGTTGGACATGAACGCCACGATAGTCAGATGGGCTGATTTCGCGCTGAAAGGCGCCAAGAACGAATTCGCGGGCGACACGCCCGTTCGCATCTTCGTGATGGGCGACAATGTCTGGCGCGACGAAAAGGAGTTCCCGCCCGCCCGCACTCAGTATACTAAGTATTACTTCCACTCGAACAAAGGCGCGAATACGGCGGGCGGCGACGGCGAGATATCGACAAATCCTCCTGGCAAAGCGGCAGGAAAAGAAGCCGGCAAAGAGAAGGCCGATACTTATGAATACGACCCGCAGAACCCGACGCCGACCATCGGCGGGCGGTTGTGTTGCGGCGCGGCTATTCAGCCAGGTCCGTTCGATCAACGTCCGAATGAATCGCGACAGGACGTGCTGGTCTTCTCCACCCCGCCACTAGAACGCGACACCGAGGTCACTGGCTACATCACCGCCGAGCTTTACGCATCGACCTCCGCGACCGACACCGATTTCACCGCAATGATCGTGGACGTCGATCATTCTGGTTACGCGCGCTTTTTGACCGACGGCGTCATTCGCGCCCGCTATCGTAATTCGACCGATCGCGCGGAGTCAGTCGAACCGGGTAAGGTCTACAAATATGTGATCGACCTGTGGGCGACGAGTAACGTCTTCAAAGCCGGACACCGGATTCGCGTCTATATTTCTAGCAGCAACTTCCCGCGCTTCAACCGCAACCTCAATACCGGCGAGCCCACGCTGGGCGTGACAAAGATGGTCAAGGCAAATCAGACGATCTATCACGACGCCGACCGTCCATCGGCAATCGTGCTACCGATCATTCCGAGGTAACGCAAGGCGACAGGGCAACGGGGCGACGGGGCGACAAGGCGACAAAGAAACAGAGAGATAATGTCTTCTCTCCGTCGCCCCGTCGCCCTGTCGCCCTGTCGCCCTGTCTTTCCTTTAATCAGGTTCTGTTCGATTGAGGACGGACTTAAGGCGCCAGCCGAAATAAGCTCTTCCCTCTCCCATTTTTCCCGCGTTTTTAATTCGTTGAACGAGGCAAGTCTGGGTAGGCGCGCCCGTTCATAATCAGGGTTGACTTCGATTCAATGTGCACAAGGAGGAAATTCCATGGCGAACAGCAGAGGCATGACCGCGTTCATTTTAACACTGGGCTTAACAGCTCTGATCTCTGTGGCTTGTGAGAGAGAGGCTGAGCGAACTACCACCACCACAGAGGCAACCCCAAGTCCAACTGTGGGAATGACTCCGTCTCCTGGCGCCACCGCGAGCCCGTACGCGAGCCCGGTGGCGGCGCTCACTTCGTCCGAAAAGGAATTTATGGCGAATGCGGCGCGCGGGGGCATGATGGAGGTTCAACTGGGCAACCTGGCCGCGCAGAAAGCGTCGAGCAACGATGTGAAGCAGTTCGGGGAGCGTCTGGCCACTGACCACAGCCAGCTTGGACAGAAGTTACAGCAACTGGCGTCGAACCTGAACATCACACTGCCACAGGAGTTAACCCCGGAACAGCAGACCGCTGTCAGCCGGTTGGAGAAACTTTCCGGCAAAGCGTTCGATCATGAATATCTTAAGTCTATGATCAACGACCACGTGAAAGACATATCGGAATTCGAGCGCGCACTGGCGCAGGCGACCAATGCGGATATCAAGCAGTTCGTGTCTGAGGCGCTGCCAGTGCTGAAAGATCACCTGAAGATGGCGCGCGAGCTAGCGGGCAAATTGGGCAAGACTGGATGACACTCGCCCTGCGCCGTTTATAACTAAATCGGAACACCTGATGTAGGTATAATGCCGAGGTAGCGTTACCGGCGCCCCAACGTCGCGTGTTTCGATTTAGCATGGAGATAATGAATGAAAGCGATTCTGCTCGCCGCAACAATATTACTGTCTCTTGCCGGGCAGAATCCATTTCAAGATAGACAGGCGGCTCCAGAGGACCATGGCGCCCAGAACCTGCGACCCACGACTCCAGCCCAACAACCCACAGCGCCACTTCAGGGCCAACAGCCTCCGGCCCCTTCTCAGGATGCGCAGGGGCCGAACCTGGTTATTGAAGAAGTCATCTTTGAAGGTAACAAAGTTTTTTCAAGCGCCGAGCTGATCCGTCAACTGCGGCGGGTCAGCCCGAATGTGTTTCTCCGCGGATTCGGGCGGCGCAACGTTTATACGCGCGAGCGCTTTCAGGAAGACGCCGCGCGCTTGATGAGATACATGACCGACCGCGGATACCTGAACGCCTCGGTCGGCGAGCCGAAGATACGATTCGTCAACATCGCCGACGCCGCGCGAAACACGGGAGACGTTCCCGTCCGGCTGGTCATTCCCATCACTGAAGGCCCTCGGCACAGGCTCGGCAAACTGATATTGCGCGATGGCTCCGTGCTCACCACGGAACAGGCGCGCGCGATGTTCCCCATCAAAGAGGGCGAAGTAATCAACGCCAGTCTTTTGGAAGCCACATTGACCAGGTTGCGCGACCTTTACGGCAGGCTGGGATATCTGCAGTTCGCTCCGGAGATCGTGTTCAAATCATCCACGCCGCCTGTCAACAATGAAGTCGTGACAGACATCACCATCACGCTCAACGAGGGGAGGCGCTTCACGATTGGACTGCTGAATTTCGTCGGCAACCGCCGGACTTTGGACCTGTATCTGCGGCGAATGGTCCCTCTCGACGAGGGCGAGTATTTCGATTACGGGAGGTTGCAGGATGCGATTGAAAGGTTCAACCGCACTGGACTCTTCGACCCCATCAAGCCCGGCGACGTAATCATCAATTACGACACGGCGCAAGGAACCGCCAACGTCGAACTGCATCTGACCGAGCGCGACGTTCAGCGGGTCGATTTCAGCGGTGGCGGGGGCAGCACTGGCGGATTCAACGCCGGGGTGGATTATTCGAACATCAGCCTGACCGGGCGGCTCGACAGCTTCGCCGCTCAGTTGCGCGTGGGCAACCTGGAGCAATTGGCTTCGGCGCAATACACCAACACGCTGCTGACAGCCAGACCGGTCACAATGAGCCTGTCAAGCTCCTACCAGCGATTCAAATTCGTTGAAGCGGGGGCTGACCGGCGTCCGCTTTACATTCAAACCTCGGGCGGGATGAGTGTGGGCGCGACGATTCCGCTGGCCAGAGGGCGCAACAGCCTTGCCGCCGCGACGCGCGCGAGCCTCTTCTACTCGCTGAATTTCACCACGCTGAGAGACCTCACGATCGGGCAATCGGCAGGCGTGAGCAACGTCGGGCATGACAACTTCCGGCTGGCAGGCTTCACGCCGGCTCTGACGCACGACACGCTGGAGCGCAATTTCGATCCGATGCGCGGAATGCGGCTGACCTCCGGCGTCGAGACGAACGGGCGGATTTTCGGAGGCAACATCAACACTGTCAGACCCTGGATCGATTTCCGGCAGTTCTTTCCGCTCAATGAGGGTCTGCGGCGCGGCGAGCGGACCGTCTTCGGCTTTCGCCTGCGCGCCGGGCACATATCCCCCTACGGCAGGCCCTTCAACGCCCGCACGCTTTCGGTGATCGACGGCGTGCCGATCTCCAGCCGCTACTTCTTGGGAGGAGATGCGGAGGTGCGCGGCTTCCCAATCAATTCGATTGCTCCGTTGGCGCGGGTAGATCGACTCCTGGCCATCGGGGACAGTCCCCCAATCCTCCTCTCCAGCAGCGTGCAGCCCATCGGCGGCGATACCGAGCTAATCGGCAACGCCGAATACCGCGCGCCCCTGATATGGAGATTTTCAGGGGCGGCCTTCTTCGATATCGGCGCCGCGCTCAACATACGCGGGTTGAAGGAGCAGCAATTCATCAGCCCCGTGCAGATAAATCCCCCAGTCTCGAACACTTTTCTGATAACGGCGGCGCGTCCGTTGGGAGACCTTGGCCGTGGGATTCCAAATTACCGCGCCTCGCTCGGCTTCGAACTGCGCTTCATGGTTCCCTATGCCCACATCCCGCTGCGCCTGATCTTCGCCTACAACCCGAACGCTCAGACCAGCCCGCCCCCGGCGACGTTTCTCGCGCCTGAAAAGAGGTTCGCTTTCAGAATCGGTTTCGGCCGCACGTTATAACCTTTAATATAGTGGGACAGACTATAGTCTGCCCCACTTCGGATTGACACATTCTCCACGCGCTTCTATCCTGCCCGCGTCTCGCGATAAATTTAGGTCTCTAGCCCTATGCTGCCGAAAACAATGCTCATCAAGAAGACTCGTTGGGTCTGGATCGTTCTGCTCGCGCTCTCGCCGCTGGCTTATCTGGCGGGGTCGTCTCTGCTTTTCAAATACGACCCGAATCTCAAAGTCGGCTTCACGATCGACAGGCGGTTGGCGATCGAGACCGCCGCGCGATTCGCGGCCTCCAGGGGAATTGACGTGACCGGATGGAAAAGCCTGTGCCACGTCCGGACTGCAAATGACCTGCTCTTCTATTACCGTTTGGACAAAGGCAGAGAACGCCAGATCGCAAGACAGCTCGTCCCCGAGGTAGTGGTCGGCGTTCGTTTCAGATCGCCAGACAGTTTGGAAAGCCTTGAAGTCCAACTGGGCCCCGACGGACGCGCGCTGGGATACACGCGAGACTTCTCAAGGCAGCGCGAAGTGGGCGCCATCGCCGAACCCGCGGCGAGGCGGATGGCCTTGGAGGCCGTGAAAGCGAGGCTCTCTCAGCATCTCGCTCAGGAGGGCGCGGCGCCCGATGTAGATTTGAACTTGGAGGAGAAAGCGGAGACAGGCGCCGTCATCAGGAAGTACACTTGGAAGTGGCCTCTCACAAGCGTTCCCGAATTGACCGTCAAAAGTGAAGTGTCTTTTCGAGGCGGCGTCTTAGTCGGCGACACAGTTAGAGCCGAGGTTGATTCCACATTCGCCAGAAGCAATCTGAACAGCAGATCGATACTGAAGATCGTCTTTGGCGTCGCATACGGATTACTGATCGCCGCCGTCCTGATCTTCGGCCTCTACCGGTTCGTTCAGCGAGTCAAACAGAAGGAGATATCATATTCGCGCATCGCGCTGGTGACGATCATTTTCGCCTCCGTGCTGGCGCTCTATATTCTGCTGACAGACATAGCTATTTATGATATCTCCGCTCAGCTCGATGTTCTGAAACCCGATTGGCTGCTCACCCTGATCATCTACTTTTCGGCCACGATGTTCTATAGCGTGGGCGGCCTGTTTATGGGGCTGGCTTATGGTAGTGGCGAAGGCGACATACGGGAATCCTATCCCGGCAAACTGACATCGCTCGATGCGCTGATCACCGGCCGCCTCTTCTCCCAAAACGTCAGCCGCGCGTTTCTGATCGGATGCGCGATGGGCGGCTGGGTGTCATTGCTGAGCAACGTGGCTTTCCTGCCCTGGCAGGGCAAGCCTGGCTATGGAAGGGAATTCCTTCAGTTCGACCCATGGTTCGGGTATGCGCCCTGGATGTCGGCCCTGATGACGGGGCCAATGGATGTCATTCTGGTCACCATCATCGGCCTGCTGATCCCGCTGCCATTTCTTCACCGCCGATTCCGTTCGCGGCGAGTAATCATCTCTTTGTCGGCGATCTTTGTCTGGCTGGCCTGCAGTGGCGCTTATCTGGTCTTTCGTCCGTGGGCGGCGATCCTGTTGATGGCGGCTGCGAGGACTTTCCTCTTCCTGCTCGCTTTCTTCTATTTCGATTTGCTCACTGCGCTCGTCTGCATCGCGGCGCCAACCTCTTGGTCAATTATTCTGGAGATGATTGCGCAACCATCCAAAGGCCTCCACGACACCGGCCTCGTCTCTCTAGTTCTTACGGCGGTTTCGATCATGATCGCGTTCGTCTTCGCTTTCAAAGGCAAGTTCTATCACGAGGACGATGTGAGGCCTGTCTACGCCAAACATCTGGCCGAGCGAGTCTCGATGCAGGCTGAGGTCTCGGCGGCGCGCGAGGCTCAAAAGAGATTGATGCCCGAACGATTGCCAAGCCTTCCCAATTTCTCCATCGCGGCCTGCTGCCAGCCGGCTCACGAAGTGGGCGGAGATTTCTACGATGTCTTCGAGTTGGAAGGGAATAAGCTCGGAATCCTGATCGCCGAAGGAGGCGGCAAGGGACTTGGTTCGGCGCTCTCGATCGCTTTCGCCAAAGGCTTTCTGACGCCGAAGATTCAGGGAGACGGCCAATCGGACAATTCACCTACCGAGATCATCCGCGGATTGCAGGATCGCCTCGCCTCCATGCTCGATGACGAGGCGGGCATCGGCCTCGCATACGTCGTAATTGACGCCGGCGACGGGACGTTGCGCTATGCGCGCGTCGGGACTCATCCTGCGATCATGGTCGCCAATGAAACATCGCCCGGCCAGTTGTCGCTCCCCGATGAGCGCGAAATCAAATTCAAATCCGACAGACGGGCGGACGCCGACATTTCGGTGATCGAGGGAAGTTGCGCGCTCGGGCCTTGCGACAGCGTGGCGATGCTCACGGACGGCATCGTTAAAAGCTGGAAGAACAACAAGACCAATCCTGCCGCCGAGCTGTCGAAGGTTTTGACCAACGCCCGCGGCGCTGATTCCGCCGCGCTGCAAGAGTCGCTCGATAAGAGCATCAAAGAGCGCTCAAAACGGGATAGAAAACAGATGACGGATGACGATCTGACTGTGGTCATCGTCAAGCTGAATAAAGACGAAGACGGAGAATAATTAATGACCAACCGCCGCCTAATGACATTGTTTGCCCTCGGTCTGATCGGCTACGGCGGCCTCTTCTTGTTATTCCGCAAGACCAACCCGGCGGCGAGGTGGAATTTCGAGATGAATCGCGCGACGGCGATTGAACGGGTCAAAGCGGCGGCGGCGTCCTACGGCTATACCGCGCCCGTAGAAACCGAATCCGTCTCTATTCATTATCATCGCGACGATGAATACTACCTTTCCCGTCAAGACTCTCCTCTGCTCAATTCGCTTTTCACCCCCCTTAAGGCGCAAGTCAACCTGAACGGCGCAAAATCGGAATCGGGTTTTGAAGCGAGGCTCAATTCTCGCGGCGAATTGTTGGGGTACAGGCTACGCGAGAAAAAAGACGAAGAGAAAAAGGATGCGCATCAGCCGCCGTCCCCTGAGGCGCTCGCCAATGACCGGAAGGTCGCCGATGAAGCCTTGAAACAGTTCCTGGGCGGACGATACGGCCAATTCTCTTTCCTTTCCGGCTCGAACGCCGGCGATGAAGACAGGAAGTTCTCGTGGACGGCGGCTGATGACGGCCTCAACGTTTTAGCCGATGTCGTCGTTCGCGACGGTAAGGTCAGAGAGGTCTGGCTGCAATCCAATCTCACTCCGAAGTTTCAGGCGGAATCCGACGCCCGGCGCGGCGTGGCGATAGTCGCGCTGTCGAGCGCGAACACCCTGCTGGTCTTCCCCCCGATCATTCTGATGGTCATCTTCTACTGCGTCAGCCTGGCCAGGCGGCGGATTGACCACCGCAAGACTCTGGTCTTTCTGGTCTGCAGTTTCCTTCTTCTGCTGGTCTCCAATCTGTTCGGAGGCCTCGCTGACGAACTACTCTATAATTTTCGCATCGACAATACCCCTTTGGCGGATAGCGCCGGGACGGCCATTCGGTGGGTAATCTTCATCGCCGTCAATCTCTGCATAGCCGCTTCCCTCTACCTGTTTCTGGCGACCGGGCTGGCGCTCTCCGCCGGCGGCGCCAATCGCAGAACCGTGGACCTGGAGTTGCTGCTGAAGGGCAAGCTGCTCAGACGCCCTGTGATCGGTAGCCTCGTCGCCGGATTATTGACCGGAGGTTTGCTGGATATGATCGCGCACGCGATCGCCGCGACTGGCGTTTTCACCGGAGCCTCGGTCAACGCCGGGGATCTCGAAAAGGTGTTCAGCGCTTCGGCGCCGGCGATGAACGCGTTTCTTGACGGCGAGCAGTTTCTGATCTTCGTATCCTTCGCGTTTCTGATTCCGGCGGCGGAGGCATTTGTGAAGAGGGCCTGGTTTCAGCGGATTCTGGTCTTCTTTATCGCTTTTGTGGCGACGACCGGCCTGGAACTGTTCCACACTTCAGCGCCGGCGCTCATCGCGACGAGCCTGCTGCAAGCCTGGCTGCTCGTCTGGCTCTACCGCAATTTCGGTCTGCTGGCGGTGATAGTGACGATGATGGCCTCCCGGGCGGCCCTCAGCTCAGCCGCGCTGCTGGCTCAGGGTTCGGAGTCTCTACAGGCGTCCGGTCGCCATGCCGCGATCGGTCTGGGAATAGCGCTCATCGCCGCCCTGTTCGGAATGGGGAGGTCGAGCGAAGCCAAAGAAGAGGAGACGGCGATCGAGGAGCCTCCGGAGAGCCGCGCCGAACGCGAGCGATTGCAGGCGGAGTTCACCGTAGCGCGCAAAGCGCAATTGCGCATGCTGCCCGACGCCCCGCCCTCCGCGCCCGGCATAGCCATCTCAGCCGTCTGCATCCCGTCAAAGGATGTCGGGGGCGACCTCTATGATTTTCTGGCGCTGCCAGAAGGCAAAATCGGCGTCGTCATCGCCGACGTCTCAGGCAAAGGCGTTCCCGCGTCGCTCTATATGACCTTGACCAAAGGGCTGCTCGATTCCGTCGCGGAATATAAGGCCGACCCCGGAGATATTCTGCGCGAGGTCAATCGACATCTTTACGACGTCTGCCGAAGAAAAACCTTCGTAACCGTGTTCCTCGGAGTGATCGATCCATTAAGAAAAACCCTCAGTTTCGCCCGCGCCGGCCACAATCCGACGATCCTCCATAGGGGCGGGCACAAGGACGGGAGCGCGTCGGAGCGCAAGACCTGGATGTTGAAATCACCCGGCATGGGAATGGGATTGAACCAGGGGGTAATCTTCGACCGGTCGCTGAAGGTTGAAACAATTCAGCTCGAACGAGGAGACAAGCTATTCTTCTACTCGGACGGGATCACCGAGGCTATGAACGAGAAGCGAGACGAGTACGGCGAAGACCGTTTGATGGCGATGGCCGAGAGGACCAACGGACTGAGCGCAGAACAGTCGCGCGACGCGGTAATGTCCAACGTCGCGGAGTTTCTGGGGACGGTTCATCCGCAGGATGACCAGACACTGGTCGTGTTGCAGATCCTCTAAGATCAGACAGGGCGACGGGGAGACAGGGCGACTGGGCGAACTAAAATCCCCCCGTCGCCCTGTCTCCCCGTCGCCCCGTCTCTTAGTGCGCTCTGTGGATAAAACCACCGATTCACGTTCGTCAGCCGACTTCTTGTTTCAGCCGGGCCACCTGTTCGTAATAGTTGTTGCGGACGGCGCGGCTGCTCTTACCCAACATCGAGCCGATCTCTTCGAAGGTGTGTCCCAGGGCCAGCAGGTCGAAAACCAGGCGCGTGCGCTGATTCATACGCATGCGTAGTTGTTCTATCAGGATATATTGATCCATCTCGGCCGAGACGTTATGTCCATTCAGAGAGGCCTCGCACGCGCGCTCCGTCAGGATTCGCTCGCGCGCGCGCTCCTTCTCCGATTCGGCCTGAACCAGGCGCTTGTAGGTTTGGAAGAGATAAGCCTGGAGATTGGTAATTTGTTCATGACGATCTTCGAGAGCGCGGGTGACTGTCACCGCCGCTTTGGCCAGGAACGTGTGCCCGGCATCCTTGGCGCCCAATGTCGCTTGAGCATAACTCTCGGCCTGATCGCGCAGTGACACCGCAACCTGATAAACCTCAGGCGCGACAACGCCCCATTCATCCAGGTAAGCCGTCGCGATCTCAGGCTGATCTGTCATGATGCTGATTTTGCTCACGTCAAAAAGACCCGCCGTCAAGCTAAGAATAGCGCTTTAGCCAGGAAGCGTCGCGGCGCCGGGGCAAAAACTGACGCGCGAACAAGAACCGATTGTCAAACAGGGAGGGATTATAGCCTCAGAAACTTCGCAGGTCACCCAATTTCAGAAAATAACCACCATTGCGCCCGTCGGAATCTGATTAAAAACATTACTGACGTCATAAAGGTGTATGACGACACAACCCCAGGAGAGATGTCGCGGCCCGTCATTGCTCCATTCCCGGGCCCACCCGTGAAATCCGATGCCGCCGCCCAGCCGCGTGTTTTCCAGCGTCGCAGCTCGTTTCTCCCAGTTTGCCGCGATCGCCGCTTCCTGTTGCGGGGTGACGTGTCCGGCGGCTCTTCCGCGAGCCGCGTCATATTTGTTCGGATAATTGACCTTGATCCAATGCCCGCCGTAGTAGGCGCCGTAGGCGCCGTCGAATTGGCCCCGATGTTTGTCGATGACGAAATACATCCCCTTCGGAGTCTTATTGTCGCCCTGTACTGTCTTCCGCCCTTTGCCTTGCCCGAGGCTGATGTCGTACTCGCCTGTCATGCGCCCGTTTTGCTCGTTTTGCCCGTTATGCCCGTTTTGCCCGTTATGCCCGTTATGCCCGTTATGCCCGTTATGATAGATGCGCATTTTGTAGCTCTCTTGATCGACCAAAACCAGCGTCTGCTCCCGCTGGGGGACAAACAACTTGCGGCGCCCGGCGATGAAGGCAGACGGCTCGGCGTAATGCTCGCGCATCCACTTTTCGTCCTTGCCGTCCGATGACGGCCAGTAGGTCGGCGCGAGCGTCTCATCCCATCTCAATTCCAGATGGAGATGCGCGTTGAATGTCTTATCCGGGTCCCGCCCGACGGTCGCAATCAATTGCCGCCTTTTCACGTCCTCGCCGCGCCCGACTTTGATCGTCTGAAGATGCGCGTAGAGTGAGCGAATCTTCCGTCGTTCGTAGTTTTCGTAATAGACGTGCTCGATGATGACGACGTTGCCCCACAACCTGCCGCAGTTTTCGGCGAAGACTACGCGGCCGTTGGCCACTGCCAAGACATCCTGGCCGAGATCGGTGTCGCCGCCGCCACTGCCGTTCCAATCTTCTCCTGTATGAATCCCCATGCTGTACTTTTCCGTGAACCGCGTGGCGACGTACCAGCCGTTGTGAGTTTTGCCCGTGGCCTTGTCAGTGTACGAACCTTTGCCGTCGGGGTCGCCGATGGGAAAGTCGAACCCGTCAGCAGGCGCGGTCTCGGTGTGAAGAAAGTTGTCGAAAGGATTGCCCCTGTCTGAATTGGCAGCGCCTGGCGCCGCGTTATTTGGCAAGGGCGAACCCGCTTCCTGCCTGCATCCAACAGCCAGGAGCGCGGTGGCGGTCAATAGCGCAATAGTGAAGAGCTTTACAGCGGGTTTCATATGGATGAATAGCCACAGAGCGCACCGAGGGGACAGAGAACGTAATAATTTCTCTGTGTTCACTGTGCGCTCTGCGGCTAACAGTCTCCATAAATTTGAAAACTGGCGCATAAAAGCCATATGCCATATGGCTTTTATACTTATATTTTGAGTTCATTCTGCGGCGGGAAGCCATGCTGCTCCCTGCCGACGGGACCTTCGAATTTCGCGGTTGTCTTGAACTGCTCAAACCTGCCATCTCCAGCCATCGCGGCGCAGCGTTCTCTCAACAATCGCATCTCGTCATCGCTCATCGGCGTGAAGCTGCGCGCGACGCCAAGGTTCTGCCGCAGCACATTGAGCGATTCCATCCCGCTGACGACCGTCGCGATCGGCAGGCTCATCGCATAGCGCAACGCCTCTTCGGCGGCGACGGCCCCGGCCCTCACCATATCCCCTTCCCCGCCCAGGCTCTTCATCCCGATGGCCGCTATCCCGCGCCGCTCGAGTTCGGGCAGCACCTTCCGCTCGAAACTGCGGAAGGTAGCGTCGAAGCAGTTCAACGGCAGTTGGCAGGCGTCGAACGGATAGTCGTATGACAGCATCTTCAAGTGTATCTCGGGGCTTTTGTGGCCGGTGAATCCGGTGAAGCGAACCTTACCCTCACGCCTGGCCTGTTCGAGCGCCTCAATCACTCCGCCATCCGCGAAATGCAACTCAGGTTCGTTGTCGTAAACGACTTCGTGGACCTGCCAAAGGTCGAGGTAATCGGTCTTCAAGCGTCGCAGCGAATCTTCGAGCTGGCGCATCGCCACGTGACGGTCGCGCCCATGAGTGCAGACCTTGGTCATCAGAAAGACCTTGTCGCGCCGATCGTGGATGCTGCGGCCCATCAACTCTTCGCTGCGGCCGTCGTGGTATTCCCAGGCGTTGTCCAAAAAAGTGATCCCGGCGTCGATGGCTTCTTGAGTCAGTCGAATGGCTTCGTTATCGTCTTTTATCAATCCGAGGTGATAACCGCCAACGCCGATTGCGGTGACCTCAACGCCAGTCAGGCCGAGCGCACGTAAGGGTATGTCAGATGAGTTTTGCTGATTGTTCAAGTGAAGCACTCCTTTAAGTGGAAGATTTTGGAACACATATCCATCAATGTTACATCCAGGATCTTAGCCCGCGATAGCGGGCGTCGGAGTAGAGCCTGGGGTGAAGCGCAGCGGAACCCCAGGTGCGACCATGATTTATCGCGCAAGCCCGCGAATGCGGGCGACAGCCATTGGCCAAATATCGATGATGATGAAATAGCGAATAACAAAAAGCTGCCGCCCGCTTCACGGGCTTGATCTATGGTTGCGTCATAAACCTGGGGTTTCGCGCTAGTGCGCTCCACCCCAGGCTACATTCTGCCGCCTGCTCCGCAGGCTGAAAATGTGAACATCCATTTCGCGCAAATGTTCGGGTAACGACAAGCTGGGTTGAATTGGCCAAGTTGTCAGGTTCGCTCGACCTCAACCAACGCATCGTAGAAAGTCGCCCCCGCTCCCAGATCCGTCAACCCTTGCGAAGTCACATCATTTGCGTTGCAACCGTCGCTAGTCAACTTCTTCCACCATACCGACAGCGCGACGACGACCCCTGGCCGCGCCTTTTCGCTTACGCGCGCTTTGAGTTTGAATTCGCCGCGGTCATTGAAGACGCGCACACGGTCGCCGTCTTTGATGTCGCGCGCCGACGCGTCCAACGGGTGGATTTCCAGATGCGGCTCTTTTTCAGCTTTGACGAAGGTCGGCAGGTTGGCGAAGCTCGAATTGAGGAAGTTGTGCGCGGGCGGAGAGATGATGGCCAGCGGGTATTTTTTCGCCAGCTCCGGCGCGGTTTGTACCGATTCGCGCGGCGAGATGTAAGTCGGCAACGGGTCAACACCCTGCTTCGCCAAGGTCTCGCTGAAGAATTCGCATTTGCCGGAAGGCGTCGGGAAATTGCCTTCCGCGAACGGCGCGAAAGTTTCGGGCACGCTCAGGCGCATCCAGCCTCTCTCTTCCAATTCCTCAAACGTCATGCCCCGCATGCGCGGGTGATCGTAATTGATCGCCTGGCGCGCGATCTCTTCGTCGGAGTCCTTGAAGCAATCCTCGGTGAAGCCCAGGCGTTCGGCCAACAGGCGGAAGACCTCGCTGTTGGGCTTGGCTTCGCCTAGCGGCTCAATGGCCGGCTTGTTGATGAGCATGTAGAGATGGCCGTAGGCTTTATGAATGTCGAAGTGTTCAAGCTGCGTGGTCGCGGGCAATAGGATGTCGGCGTAATCGGCGGTGTCTGTCTGGAAGATTTCGTGAACGACGGTGAAGAGGTCCTCGCGTTTGAAACCGGCGATGACGCGGCGTGAATCGGGAGCGATGGCCGCCGGGTTGGAGTTGTAGACGTAGATCGCGCGAACCGGGGGGTCGAGCGTTTCGAGCGTCTCCGCCGGCGCGTCTTTGACGCCGGGCCGCTGGACGCGCTGATAGCCTAACAACGCGTCGCCGATCGCCGACATGTTGATCGTGCGCGGGTTGTTCCAGATCAGGTCAGGGCGCTCCAACGCCTGGTTATTGATGCCGAAGGTCCCCGAAGTCGAGAGCACAGCGCCTCCGGCCGCGTCGCGCCACGCGCCGACCAGCGCGGGCAAACAGGTAATCGCTCGCACTGCCATGCCTCCGCCGGCGTGGCGCTGCAAACCGTAATTCAACCGGATCGCGGCGGGCTTCGTCGTCGCGTATTCTCGCGCGAGATTGACTATCGCCTTTTCGCTCAGCCCCGTAATCGCGGCGGCGCGCGACGGCGGGTATTCCATTACGCGTTCGCGCAGCAGATCGAAGCCGAGCGTGTAGCGTTCAACGTAGTCGCGATCTAGCAGATTCTCCATGATGATCACGTTCATCATGGCCAGCGCCAGCGCGCCGTCCGTGCCCGGCAATATGGCCAGATGCTCATCACATTTTTCAGCGGTCAGGCTGCGGTAGGGATCGATCGCGATCACTTTCGCGCCTTTGCGTTTGGCCTCCAGGATCTTCGGCCACAGATGCACGTTCGACGTGATGACATTCGACCCCCAGATGATGATCAGCTTCGAGTCGCTGAACCGTTCGGGGTCCGTTCCCATAGTCAATCCTATGGTCGCGCGATAGCCCGCCGCGCCCGCATCGGAGCAGATCGTCCTGGCCAACAGCGACGCGCCGAGTTTGTGAAAGAATCGCCGGTCAATTGACTGGCTTTGCACAAACCCCATCGTGCCCGCGTAGCTGTATGGCAAAATCGCCTGTGGATTATCGGCGGCGATCTCTTTGAACTTCGCGGCGATCGTGTCCAGAGCCTCGTCCCACGAGATGCGCTCGAAAATCCCTTTCCCCTTTTCGCCCGCGCGCTTCATCGGGTAAAGCACGCGCTCCGGGCTGTAGGTTCGCTCCAAATAACGGTTGACCTTCGTGCAGAGAAACCCGTCCGTGGTCGGATGGTCTTTCGCGCCCTCGATTTTGACCGCGCGCCCGTTCTCGACCGTGACGAAGAACGAACAGGTGTCGGGGCAATCGTGCGGGCACGCGCCGCGAACAACTACGCTATCCGCCGTGGGTTTACCGTTGGAATGTTCGTGAGATGACATAATTGCTCTTTGTTTTATTCCGCCCTTAATACAACTAACGGATCGACGCGGCTGGCGCGCCGCGCCGGCGCATAGGCCGCGAGTACGGCGACAGCAGTAACGACCAAAGCGGCGACAACAGTCATAGCCGGATCATTTGTCTTGACCTGGTATAACTGCGCTTCCGCTAACTTGCTCAGCCAGCGCGTTAAGACAAGCCCTAAAATGAGACCGGCGGCTATCGGCGCCAGCGTATGGCCGACCATCATACCAACAAGCGAGCGCGGAGTGGCGCCGAGCGCCAGTCTGACGCCGATTTCGTGGGTCCGAGCGGCGACTGAAAAAGAGACAACCCCGAAGGTCCCAAGGGCGATCAGCAAGAGCGCCAATCCGGCGAATGTTCCAAAGACGAGCGTTTGGAATCGCGGATTGCGGTATACGGTCATCGCCTGGATCGAATCGTTCCACCATCCGGCCTTAAGCGGCCTGCCGTACGCGATCGCGCCGATTCCCCGCCTGATTGCCGCCACTGTCGCCTCCTGATGAGATCGCGCGCGTATAACAAGCGTCATAACACGAGTGTCATCCTGGGGGATCACATACGCCAGCGGTATTGACTCTCGATCCAGACTATTACGTATGTCGGCGACGACTCCTATAACGATAAATCGATGACCTCGCCCGCTGGTGAAAGCGCCGCCGATCGGGTCGCGGTTCGGAAACAGGATTCGCGCGGCCGACGTGGTAATAACTGAGACGTCCGCTTTGCCGTTTACGTCATCCCCATTCATAGTTCTGCCGCGAAGGAGCTGGGCGCCGATCGTCTCAAAATATCCGGGCAACACGTGAACGATGCCTCCGACATTCTCATCCGATCCGTCCCTTCGCATAAACTCAAATGGCGCGGCGCCGCTCATAGGCAGTGAGCCTATCGCGCCTGCTGAAATCACTTCGCTCTGACTCACCGCGCTTTCGACGGCGCGAGTGTAGATCGCCTGCCGCTCAGCTCCGGTCTTGGCCTCGGGCATGAAGTTAACAGTGACGATATTAGCCGGATTGAAACCCAGCGGTATGCGCATTACGGACAGGAATGCGCGGCCAGCTACTGCCGCGGCGAAAGTCAACGCGATCGCGAGCGCAACCTGAATTGCGATCAACGGGCGGCCGAATCTCCCGCTCTTTGTTGCTCCCAGCCGCCGCCCCTGAATCAGCGCCTGCGCGTCAAATCGAGTCGAGCGAAACGCCATCGCGATCGAGAAGCCAGCGGTCACC
>DASTMP010000374.1:0-24346 GCA_035714085.1 Blastocatellia bacterium | reverse complement strand
AAACGGCATTTTTGCGGACACGGGCAAGCGCCTCAGTCCGCTTGACGATCTGAAGGCCGTCGTCGAGGCCGTCAGCATCCCGGTGCAGGCCGTCGGCGGCCTTTCAATCGAGGAAGCGATCTCGATGCCGAAATACGGCGCGCCGCTGGTCGTGATCGGAGCGCCGCTGGCGATTGACGCGCATTCGTTCAGCGTCGCCGGCGCCGATTTGAAATCGATCTTGAGCGAAATCACCAGGAGAATTAAGCGATGAGCGCCACAATGGCTGCCGTAGTGCAGTTCGATTTGAAACCCGGTTCAGTGGAGTTGCGCGAGATGCCGGTTCCCGAAATTGGCGAAGACGAGGTCTTGCTGCGAGTCGGCTCGGTGAGCGTTTGCGGCAGCGACGTGCATCAATACCACGGTTCGCAGAGCTGGACCGTGGCCACGCCTGTCGTGCTCGGCCACGAGTTCGGCGGCGTCGTGGCGAAAAAGGGCGGCCGGGTTCGCGGCTTTAAAGAAGGCGACCGCGTCGTTTCGGAAACCGCATCGCACATCTGTGGCAAATGCATGATGTGTCGCACCGGCGCTTACAATCTCTGCCCCGAACGCAAAGGCTTCGGCTACGGCATCAACGGCGCTATGGCGGGATTCGTGAAAGTCGCTGAGCGGTGCCTCCATAGCATTCCCGACAGTCTGCCTTTTGAAAAAGCCGCGCTGACCGAGCCGTGCTGCGTCGGTTACAACGCGGTGATCGAGAAGAGCAAGGTCAAACCCGGCGACACAGTGGTCGTGCTGGGGCCCGGGCCGATCGGATTGTTGTGCGCGGAGATGGCTCGATTGGCCGGCGCTGGAACGCTGATCGTCGCCGGGATGGCGCAGGACGCGTCGCGGCTAGCGGCGGCCAAGGAACTCGGCGTCACACACGCGATCAACCTGCAAGAAGTCGACCTGAAGGATTTCGTCTACGGCATTGGCGATGGACTCGGAGCGCATCTGGTGGTCGACGCGGCCGGAGCTTCGGCCGCTTTGAAGACTGCGCTAGACATCGTGCGCCCCGGCGGTCAGATCACGAAAGTCGGTTGGGGGCCGCAGCCGCTGGGCTTCTCGCTCGACCCGCTGGTGCAGAAAGCCGTCACGCTTCAAGGCAGCTTCAGCCACACTTTCCAGAATTGGGAGATGGTCGTTTCGATGTTGGCTTCCAGGCAGATCAATCTGAAGCCGATCATCAGCCGCGTGGCGGGATTGGAAGATTGGCGGGATTGTTTTGACGGGATGAGCAACGGCAATTATGTGAAGACGGTTTTGCAGCCCCAAACATAGTCAGATTGTCTCCACAAAGATTTCTGAGGATCAAATGAGAAGACTTTGCGTCGTAGCGCTCCTAACTCTTTTATCACTGGCAAATCTCGATAATGCGTTTGCCTGCCTCTGCTCTGACGGCGCGAATTGGACGAAGCCTGGAGAGGCAAGGAGATTCCTGGACAAAGAATTCAGAGACGCCGTGATTGTCTTCTCCGGTAAGGTGGTCACGCGCGATATGTTCAAGGTGACGATAAAAGCAGAAAAGTTTTGGAAGGGAGATATCAAAGAGGAAGTTATCCTGTCCACAGGAGCCAAGAAAATTCCTCGAAAAGATAGAAACGATGAGGACATGGTTTCTATCTCGACTTGCGACTATAAATTCGAGGCAGGAAAGAAATATCTGGTTTTTGCAAAAAGTATTGATGGAGAATTGATCACGCGCCGGTGTAGCGGGACTGATTTGCTAAGTAACTCGGGTAAAACGGTGACCTACCTGAATGAAATGAAATAATAGAAAAGCGTGTTGTGAAAGATGATGTTCAAATCATTTCTCGCCCTCATCTTCCTAATCTCTAGCGCATTTGCTCTTGCGGCAGGACAAATTCCCAAAACACACCAACTGCAGCGGCAGACAGTGCTGTTGCCGGAAGCGAGAACCGAACCGGTCCGCGCGATCAAGGCGCCGCGAGCGCCGCTGCCGAGCGAAAAAGATTCGGCCGGCGTCAATCATTTCTCCTAAGCCGATCATTAGCTGTGTGGCGGGATTGCAGAATTGGCGGGATTGTTTCGACGGAATGGGCAATGGACATTACGTGAAGACCGTCTTACAACCGGCCTAATCCATTCGAGGATGTGGAGTGATCAACGCCGGAATTTTGAACAAAGAATTAACACTGCAACGAGAAATGGTTCTCTTATAATCGCGGCCGTGCGCGGCTAAACACCACAAATCCAATATTCCAACTTAACCGACAGGGAAAAAATATGTTCAGACCATTTCTCGCGCCTGCTCATGCGATGTTTTGCGTATTCGCGCTTGCAGCGTGGCAAAATCCGCAATCACAACCAGCGCAACAACCGCAACCACGACCGCCGGCTGCTCAACAACAGACGGCGCTGCCTCAGGAAGCGATAACCGAACCGGTACGCGCGATCAAAGCGCCGCGAACGCCGCTGCCGAGCGAAAAAGATTCGGCCGGCGTCAATCGTTTCTCCTTCATCGTTTACGGCGACACGCGAGGTCGGCGCGACGGGTTCGAGCTTCAATACGAGCATTCGATGATCGTCAACTCCGTGATCGGCACGATCAAGAGGCTCGAAAAAACTCCCTTCCCCGTTCGTTTCGTGATTCAGACCGGAGATGGTGTCGCCAACGGCGCGATCGGGCGGCAGTGGAACGCGAGCTTTGTTGATCTGATCAACCGGCTGACGCAGGAAGGCAACGTGCCCTATTTCCTCGCGCCTGGCAACCACGACGTGTCCAGCGCCAAGACGCAAGACGATCCGCGAAGGCAGCCGGGATTGAAAAACTTCTTTTCGGCGAACGCCGAGTTGATTCCGCCCGAAGGTTCGCCGCGTCGGCTGGCCGGCTATCCCACTTTTTCTTTCGGCTACGGCAATACCTTTTTCATCGCCTTCGATACGAACATCGCGGGCGACGAAAAACAGTTCGAGTGGGTCAAATCGCAACTCGAAGGGCTAGATCGCAACCGGTATCATAATGTGATCGTTTACAGCCATCATCCGGCCTTCTCTTCGGGGCCTCACGGCGGGCCGAAGGTCGAACCGTCGACCGCGATCATCCGGCAAAAATACATGCCGCTCTTTCACAGACATCACGTCAGAATCTACTTCACAGGCCACGAACATATCTTCGAGCATTGGGTGGAGCATTATGTAGACGAGGCCGGCCCACACCGGCTCGATCAGGTCGTCACTGGCGGAGGCGGCGCGCCGCTTTACGTCTACTCCGGCGACCCGGATACGCGCCAGTACATCAAGGACAACGCCGACCAGAAGGTCACGCTCGACCGCATCGCCAAACCGGCGTATGAGCCGGGCATGGGCGCTTATCATTACGTACTGGTAACGGTGGACGGCGAACGATTCTCGCTGGAAGTGATTGGCGTGGATTGGGGTCGCGATTTTCAACCTTACCGCAGCAACAAGGCGGATTTGAATGAAAAGTAATAAAATATCCCTGCCAATAAAACTGCAGGTGGAATAAAGAGATGTACATCCGAAGATTGAAAATCGAGAACTGGAAGAATTTTTCTAAGGGCGATGTAAAGCTTAGTCGTCGCTTGTTTTTGATTGGGCCGAACGCCTCTGGCAAGTCGAATTTCCTTGATATCTTTCGCTTTCTACGCGACCTATGTCTTTCCAAAGGCGGCGGCCTCCGACAGGCGATAGAGAGCCGAGGCGGGGTTTCGGCCATCCGTTGTCTGGCAGCGCGCAGATACTCAGATATCCTGATTGAGGTCGAATTGCAGGACGATTCCGGAAAGGATACGTGGATCTATCGGCTGGGTTTCAGTCAGGATAACCAGCGAACCCCGTTGATCAAGGAAGAACGCGTTACACATAATGGCCGAGTATTGCTTGATCGTCCTGATGATCAAGACAGCGACGATGCTCTCCGCCTCACCCAAACTTCGATGGAGCAGATCAATGCCAATAAGGACTTTCGACCAATAGTCTTATTTTTTCAGAGCGTCAATTACCAGCATCTGCTTCCACAGGTGATACGTGATCCCCAAGGCTTCTCCCCAGCGGTGATAGAGAACGATCCATTTGGCCGTGATTTCTTACAGCGTGTGGAGAATACTCCTGTAAATATCAGAGATTCGCGTCTCAAGAAGATACTGTCGGCCTTAAAGGTCGCTGCGCCTCAACTCAAGGAGTTGAAAGTGACGAGGGATAACCTCGGCATACCACACTTGGTTGGATTATTCGAACACTGGCGACCTCATGCTGGAAAACAGAATGAGACACAGTTTTCAGATGGGACGCTGCGACTCTTCGGCCTTCTATGGTCGCTCTTTGAAGGAGAAGGCCCTTTGCTGATGGAGGAACCGGAATTATCATTGCACTCGGAAGTGGTAAAGCACTTGCCACAGTTGATCGAACGTATAAACCGCAATCGTAAGACCCGACGCCAAGTAATCATCAGCACACATTCGGAAGAAATGCTCTACGATAAAAGTATTGATGCAGGAGAGATATTGAGATTGGAACCGAGTCCAGATGGAACACTATTTAAATCGCCTTTAGATGACCCTGAAGAGTTGGAGCTATTGAGAAGCGGGCTTACGGTCGCCGACGTCATTTTACCGAAGTCTGCGCCTTCCGATACCAATCAACTGGAGTTCTGCTTTGAGTAATGGCCATCATACATACGCTGGTCGAAGGATTAATGGATGAATCCGTGGCGAATCGCCTCATCAAAATGGCGGGCCATACGCCGGGCACATGTTTTGGGAAAAAAGGTTATGCCAAAATTCAGGCTAAAGTGCGTGGGTTCAACCAAACTTCGGTGGGGGCAAACTACCTGGTTCTTGTTGACTTTATGGATACAGGGCTTGGTTGTCCAGCCGAAGTAGTCTCTCAATGGGTTCCCCATCGGCGACCCAATTTGTTGTTTCGTATAGTCGTGAGAGAATTAGAAAGTTGGTTGCTCGCTGACAAAGAAAACCTGGCGGATTTCTTAAATGTGAGCGTCGCTAAAATCTCCGCCGACCCTGAACAGCTCAAAGACCCTAAACTCACTCTGGTCAATTTAGCTCGTTCCTCACGCAGCAAAAGCATACGAGAGGCGTTGGTCCCTGATCCTGACTCGGTGACTGCGAAAGAGGGAAGGCTCTACACATCTGAAATGGTTCGATTTATTCAAGAACGCTGGGATATCACAAACGCCCGCGATAATTCCGAGAGTTTGAACAAATGCTGCATCCGTTTGGAAGAAATGGCTAAATAGCCTTACTGAATCAATCTCCATAACACTCTTTAAAGGAATATCCGAACCTAAAATGCCTAAACTTAGCGCTTTCCCGAAATGTTATATGGACGACCTCTGCGTCACTCGCACGATGACGCTCTTCGATTGGATTGACCTTGCCGCGACGCTAGGCGTGGACGGCGTCGAGATGTATCCGGGCTTCTTCGCCAGTTTCGAGCCGGAATATGTCACGAAAGTGAAACAGCGCGCGGAGGCGAAAGGGCTCGAAATTCCGATGATGTGCTGCTCGCCTGATTTCACGCAGCCCGACGCCGAGGCGCGAGCAAAGGAGATCGAGAAAGAGAAATTCTGGATTGACCTGACGGCGCGACTAGGCGGAAGCTTCTGCCGCGTATTGTCGGGCCAGCGGCGCGAAGACGTGTCGCGCGCCGACGGCGTGCGTTACACGGTCGAATGCATAAAAGAGGTGATTCCGTACGCCGCCGAACGGAACATCGTTCTGAACATGGAGAATCATTACAAAGACGGCTACTGGAAATATCCCGAATTCGCGCAGCGACTGGACGTCTTCCTCGAAGTCATCAATCAAATTGACTCGCCGTGGTTCGGTGTGAATTTCGACCCATCGAACGCGATCATCTGCGGCGAAGACCCGCTTGGAGTGTTGGCGGCGGTCAGGCGCCGCGTCGTCACGATGCACGCGTCGGATCGTTATCTGATCAGTGGGACGATTGAAGACTTGAAGAAGCAGGACGGCGCGATGGGCTACGCGAAAAACCTGATGCACGGCGTGATCGGCAAAGGGTTGAACGATTACGACGCGATCTTCTCGACCCTGCGAGAAGAAGGATTCGACAGCTGGATTTCGATTGAAGACGGCGAGAACGGCATGGAAGAGCTGCGGGAATCGGTCAGGTTTCTTCGCGCAAAGATCGCTGAGCATTTCAACTGAGGACGTTTAGATGAATCGCTTAAAAGACAAAGTAGCAGTCGTCACGGGATCGGGCGCCGGGATGGGCGAAGGTATGGTTCGCCTGTTCGCCGAAGAAGGCGCGCGTGTGGTCGTTTCGGGTCGGGATGAAGAGAAAGGCGAGGCCGTCGCCGCGGAGATTGCGGCGCAGGGCGCTCAGGCCGTTTTCATCCGCGCCGACGTCGAAGTCGAAGCCGAATGCCGCGCGCTGATAGACAAGACTGTCGAGCGTTACGGCGGGATTGACGTCCTGGTTAACAACGTCGGCTTGAGCACGCGCAGCACAATCGAGGACACGACAGTCGAGTTATGGGACAGGCTCTTCGCGATCAACGTCCGCAGCGCCTTCATTTGCATGCAGCAGGCCGTCAAACATATGAAAGAGCGTCGTCAGGGTTCGATCATCAACATCGGTTCGGTCAACGCCTACATCGGCGAGCCGAAGTTGATGGCCTATTCAGCCACAAAAGGCGCGATGATGACGCTCACAAAAAACACCGCGAGCTATTTGAACCGGTACCGGATTCGGGTGAATCAACTCAACGTCGGCTGGACGCTGACGCCCAATGAGCGTCGCGTGAAAACTGTCGAGGAAGGCAAGGGAGAAGATTGGCTTGAAGAGGCGGTCAAGACGCGCCCTTGGGGGCGACTGCTCCTCCCGCGCGACATCGCGATGGCCGCGCTCTATTTCGCCAGCGACGAGAGCGAGTTGATCACAGGCTCCGTGCTCGATCTGGAGCAATATCCGGTCGGGGCGCCGCCGAACCGGTAAACCGAAAACAATGGAGATAAGTGAGCCGGTCGTTTCGTGAATCGATTAATCCCAGTCTTGAGTTGAACTCAGGATGGAGCACAACCACGGGGAACGCGGGGAACACGGGGATAAACATGGCCGGAAGATATCCCAGACCTGTCTTCCGTAAAGCCATTTCCTCTTTCATCCCAATGTTCCCCGCGCTCCCCGCAGTTCTTTTGCTCAACCCAAGACTGGGTTTTTAATAAACGCGATGATCCCAAGCCGGATCCAAACGGCCTGGGATCATCCATGACTGAGGACGGGTACTGATCTTGGCTGAGGATTACCAACTAAAATCCGATATTGAGGCCGTCGCGTTCCCGTTTCACGTTCGGCGCCGTCAACTACAATCCTATTCTCAATCTCTATGCCAGGCCGCGGCGGCGCCAATCATCCCCCATGACATTCAGGGCGTTTCGGGGATTGAGGTCATTAAACAACTTGATTAAGATGCGGTTGCGGGAAAGAGAGATTTCATAGGCCCCCAGGCGGCTCCGGCATCGATCCACAATCAGTTTTGATAGCGCGCAATCAATAGTGATTGGCTTAATATCAATTTTGATTGTAGCCGGTCTTGCGAACATAAGGTCTAAGCCTGGTCTCGATGACATTCGCGCTCAAAGATCGGGGCGGAATTTAAGCGTTGATCAGACCCCACAATCCGATGATTCCCAAACTCATCTCCATCTCGGGACCGTTGGAAGGAACCATCTTCTCCATCACCGACGCCGATGTCACCATCGGCCGCGGGCCTTCCAATTTGATCTGCATCGCCGACCCGCTGCTTTCGCGGCAGCATTGCCGCATCACCACAGAAGGGGATGTGTTCAATCTGCATGATCTCGGTAGCTTCAACGGGACATTCGTCAACGGCGTACCGATCAAGAAGCAGGCGATCGCGCACCGCGATCTGATCAAGGCCGGCGCCTCGATCCTGTTGTTCATTTGCCACGAAGATTCCGACTCGGAGTCCGACCCGGACTCGGGCGAGGATCCTGATCGCGTGCGGTTCTCCGAAGATGATCCGGCCATGCAATCAACAATCTTCCTCCGCCGCGAAGACTCGCTCTATCTCAGCGGCCTGAAAGGGCAGCCCGATCTGCCGCCAACCGCGCGGACGGCGCGAAACTTCCGCGCGTTGCTTCAGATCGGGCTTGAGATCAACGCGATACGCGATCTGGAAGCGCTTCAACGGCGATTGCTGGAATTGATCTTTACGGTGGCGCCCGCCGAACGAGGCGCGATTCTTCTGGCCGACCCCGGCGCCGAAGATTTTGCTTCCGTCTTCGGCCTGCATCGTTCGGGGCGGCGGGAGAAATCGGTGAGCGTAAGCCGTTCAATCGCGCAACATGTGATGCGCGAAGGCGTGGGAGTCTTGAGCGCCGGCGTCGCCGACGAGGCCTCGCTCCAAAACGCCCAGGGCCCCGGCGCGCAATCGGCGCTGGCCGCGCCGCTCACCACTTCCGCCGAAGTCTTCGGCGTCGTCTACCTGGAAATGACCGATCCTTCGGCCGGCTTCGATTCGGATCACCTGCAACTCGTCACGGCCATCTGCAATCTGGCCGCCGTGGCTCTCGACACAGCCCGTTACGTCGAACGATTGAACAACGAGACGAAACGGCTGCAGGACGAGCTCAATTTCGACCGCGCGATGATCGGCGAAAGCGCGCCTATGAAAGAGGTGCGGTCGTTCATCGCCAAAGTCGCGCCGACCGATTCGACAGTGCTGATCCGCGGCGAGAGCGGGACCGGCAAGGAGATGGTCGCCCGCGCGATCCACCTCAACAGCCCGCGGGCGAAAAGCGCGTTCATCGCCATCAATTGCGCCGTGTTGCCGGAAAACCTGATCGAAAGCGAGCTCTTCGGCCATGAGAAAGGCGCGTTCACCGGCGCCATAGCCCAAAAGAAAGGCAAGTTCGAATTGGCCGAGGGCGGAACCGTTTTTCTGGACGAGATCGGCGAGCTCGCGCCAAGGCTCCAGGCAAAACTGCTGCGAGTCTTGCAGGAGAACGAGTTCGAGCGTGTCGGCGGACTGCGCCCGATCAAACTCAACGCCCGTCTGATCGCCGCGACCAACAAAGACCTGGAGACCGCAATTCAATCGCGGGAGTTCCGCGAAGACCTTTTCTTTCGGCTCAACGTTTTGACGCTGACTATGCCGCCGCTGCGACTCCGGCGCGAAGACATTCCGCTGCTCGCCGATTACTTCGTCGCGAAATACGCCGCGAGATGCCAGCGCCGCATCAAAGGCGTCACCGCCGCCGCGCGCTCCTGTCTGGAACGTTATGATTGGCCTGGCAACGTGCGCGAATTGGAAAGCGCCATCCAGCGGGCCGTTGTCATGTCAGCGACCGAATTCATTATGCCCGAAGATTTGCCCGACGACGTGCTCGAAAGCGAAGCGACGGACGCCGACGCTCCCGCGCCTGACTTCCAGAAGGCGATCACGGCGGTCATGGCCCCTACGCCGAAGTATCACGACGCGATCAAGGAGGCGAAGAAACAGGTCATCATCAACGCCATCGAACTGGCCTCCGGCAATTATGTCGAAGCGGCTAAACTGCTCGGTCTGCATCCGAACAATCTCCACAGGCTGATCCGCAATCTGAACCTGAAATCCCGCCTGAAAAAACAGACGTGATCCTGCGCCGCAGCCTTGAAGTCACATCGGGCATCACGCAAAATACAGGCCATCTTGATGGCGATGATCAACCGAATCATTTCGCACTACCAAATTCTGGAAGAACTCGGCAAAGGCGCGATGGGCGCCGTTTATCTCGCCGAAGACACCAGTTTGGCGCGGCGCGTCGCCATAAAATTCGCCGACCAGACGCGGGACGACCCTGAATTCCGCGCCCGATTCCAGCGCGAAGCCCGTCTGGCCGCCTCGCTCAACCACAGAAACATCGCGACCATCTACGATTTCGGCGAGACCGAAGACGGGCGCCCTTTCCTCGTCATGGAACTGGTCCAGGGGAGGAAATTGAGCGAACGCCTGCGCGACGGAGACCTGGCGATGGAACGGCGATTGGAAATCATCGCCGACATCGCCGGCGCCCTCGGCGAAGCGCATCGCCGCGGCGTCATTCATCGGGACATCAAACCCTCAAACGTCCTCATCAGCGAGAACGGCGAGGTCAAAGTCCTCGACTTCGGATTGGCCAAGCAGTTCAAAAAAGAGCCCGAAGAGATTGACCTTTTTGCCCCGACAATGTCCGATGCGCCAACCCGCGCCGGGCTGGTGTTGGGCACGCCGCATTACATGTCGCCCGAACAGGCGCGCGGCATGTCCGCCGAAGCCGACGCGCGCAGCGACATCTTCTCGCTGGGGGCGGTGCTTTATGAATGCCTGGCGGAGCGTCCGCCCTTCAACGGCAAAACGGTCATCGAAATCTGCACCGAAGTGCTACACGTCAATCCGCCGTCGCCGTCCTATTTCAACCCGCAAGTATCGGGCGAACTGGATCGCATCGCGCTCAAAGCGCTGGCTAAAAAGCCTGACGAGCGTTACCAATCGGCGGACGAGTTACTCGATGATTTACGGGAATCGCTTGCGATCCCGCCACAGCAGGGCAGCGTTCGCACACAATCCGGTCAGATCAAAGACGAGCCGAAAATCTCCGATAAAAACAGAAGGGTCGAGGTGTCGTTTGAATGGTCGAAACGGTCTCGACGGGCGGCGCTGATTATTTTGATCGCGCTCGCCGCCCTGTATCTGGGATTGGCGCGGACAATGAATTGGCGCCCTTTCCGTCCCTCTGCGTATCAACCTTCCCCAGCCGCCGCGAGGTGGTATGACAAGGGTATCCAATCCTTACGCGACGGAGATTACTATCAGGCGAGCCGGGCATTAAAGATGGCGGTTGGCGCCGACAGCAATTACTTACTTGCGCGCGCGAGGCTGGCCGAGGCTTTGACCGAACTCGATTACAACGACCTGGCGCAAAAGCAACTGACTGAAGTTCTCCTGGCCGTGCGCGACCGCTCGAAGTTGCCGGAGGCCGAAGAGCTCTATATCGAAGCCATTCTGAACGTCGCCGCGCGCAAATTCCCGGAGGCCATCAAAAATTACAGCCGGCTGGCGTCGATCTCGTCCCAAAAAGACGCGGCATACGCGCATTTCGACCTCGGTCGCGCTTACGAGAAGAACTACGAGACAGATAAGGCGATCGAAGAGTTCACGACAGTAACCAGGCTTGATCCGCAATCGGCGGCGGCGCATCTGCGGCTTGGCATTCTTTACGGGGTCAATCTGAAGAATCAGGAGAAGGCCGAGACCTATTTTGGCGAGGCTGAACGGCTCTATCGCAGTTTGAGCAGCATAGAAGGCGTTGCTGAAGTCTATTATCAACGCGGGACGATGTATGGCGGGTTGAGCCAACTGGAGAAAGGGCGGGATCAGTTGGAACAGGCTCGCGACCAATCGAAGGCGCTCACCAATAATTACCAGAGCATTAAAACGCTGGTGCAATTGAGCGTCAATTCTCTCTTCATGGGAAAATATGCGCTGGCGCAGCAGCAAGCTGAACAGGCGATGAATGCGGCGAGCGCGGAAAATATGAATGACCTGTCCGTCACAGGCTTGATCGCTCTCGGCCTGATCTCCAGACGGCAGAGCAAATACGATCAAGCCGAAAGTTACTACAATAAGGCGATAGAAATCGCCCGTAGCTATAACGGCCTCTTAAACATCGCCTTGGCGGAGATAAATCTCAGCAGCATGTATGCTGAACAAGGCAGGCGCCCCGATGAAACCATTCGAGAGGCGGAAATGGCGCGCGAATTCTTCAAGACGGGCGGTTATCGCGTGGAAGAGTTAAAAGCGCTTCTTATCATTGCGCGCCTCAATCGTAAGTTGGGGAATTTCGATGTGGCGGAGCGGGCTTATCAGGACGCGATTCCAGTCTCGATCAGACTAGGCGACCGGTTGACGGAGGCGCTGGCTCGACTTGAATACGGCCGGCTGCTTGCCGATCAGGGGCGATACCCTGAAGCGCTCAACCAAATGGATGAGCGCTACAAACTCAGCTTGGCGATCAATCAAAATTTCAGAATCATCTATGCCCTGCTCCATCGCGCCGATCTGCTGTTACGGCTTGGGGATTACCAGAAGGCCGAAGCCGATCTCAAGGGCGCCAGATCGCTCGCCGATCAATCCAACTTAGATAGCGGCGCCCTGGCGGGACTCTTACTGCTTGAAGCTCAGGTGGCATTGAGCCGGCTCCAACCTGATGTAGCTTTGGCTAAGACCAAACAAGCCATCGCGCATTCAAACTCGCAACTATCTGAGATACAGATCAAGGCCAGGAGCATCATCTGCATCGCACGGGTAATTTCTGGCACACCGCGTGCTGGCGTCTCACATTGCAGAGTCGCGGTGGCTCTTGCGGAAAAAGACGCTGACAAAAGGCTGCTTTTGGATGCGCGACTGGCGATGGCTCAAGCGGAGCTTGCGAGCGGCGCCGCGGAGGAGGCTGGCAAAATCGCCTCTCAGGTTCAAGCTGAATTTCACAGTTTGGGCCAATCGGAGTCGGAGTGGCAGGCAAGTTTGTTGGCGGCGCTGGCCTACCAACGTTTGGGGAGACGGCAGTTGGCGTACAACCAGGCGTCGCAGGCAGACATGATTCTGGCCACTCTACGAAGTAAAATGGGCGAAAACTATTTTGCTCTCTATCGTCTTCGCCCGGACATCATACAGCAATGTCAGCAACTCGATGAGCTAATTCGCAACAACAAGAATTAAACCACAGACAAGAAGGAGAGTACCTTATGCCTGATGAACCAATTGAGGTTTTCCCTGGCGTTTACACGGAATCTGACGGGCGAAAGGTGATGGGGCTATGCATCGTGATTGACAATCAAGATGGTAAATGGGAAGTGAACAAATCTGAACATTACACAACCGTCATCAAAATCAAGGACGGCGCAAAATGGGAGGCGGAGGAGTACATCGATCCGAAGACTCATAAACGGAAGGTGCGGATTTTCCTCGAAGACGGGAAATTGAATTCAGTGACGCTCAAACAGTTCATCCATCCGACAGAAGAAGTATATACGCCCAACGGCAATGCGGCGAACAATGAGATGCCGGAGGTCAAGATTTTTTACACCACTCCTAAGGATAGTCATACGCCGCCCATAAAGGTAGAGGCGCCACATACGCCGTCCAAAAAGTTACAGGCGACCTAAGTCGGCCTGAATTCCCGAATCAAGACCTTCTCTACAACTGAGCCTCCGATCAGGGGACGGAGGCTCGGTTGTAAGGGGAGTTGTGTATTTATTCGAAGCCTGCGCATAAATCGGAAACCGCGCCTTTCTTTGCCTTGGCTAACCGAGGGAAATGATCTGATCCGTATACCCTTCGAAACTGTCATCGTGGCTGATGACGAAGAGCTGATGGAAATCCTTGATGCGGCCGATCTGCTGGGCCAGGTTCCGCCTTCGCTCCTCATCCATATTGGTCGTCGGCTCGTCGAAGAAAGCGATGTTGACCTCGGAAAGCTCTTTCAGCAGCGCCAGCCGCACCGCCAGCGCGGCGGCCATCTGCTCCCCACCCGAGAGGTTCAGGAAAGGGCGTTCGCGCCCTTCTTCCTCGACGGTGATCTCATAATCCTTAGTCCATTGCAGCGTCACGTCGTGACGGCCCGTGATCTCGCGGAACAGATGATTGGCCTCGATCGAAATCGAGAAGAGGTAAGATTCGGTGATGTAAGGGGCAGCCTTCTGTAGGATGTCGCGGATGAAATCGGAAGTCCCGCGCAATCGCTCAGCCCGCTCCCTTTCGGCAATCTGCGCCCTGGCCCGCACGCGCACTTCGTTGAGATAAGCCAACTGCTCCCGCAGCCTCGAATACTGCTCGCCCGTGTGTTCGATCTGCGTCGCGAGGCGCCCGACGCGTTCGCGCAGGCCTTCCAATTCGCCTAGCGCGCAGCGGTGGCGTTCGGGGTCATAGCGCCCTTCGAGATCGCTGAGCGATTCCGCCGCGCGGGCGTTGGCCTCGTCCACCTGCCGGATTTCGGATGATAGCGTCGCCAACTCCCGCTCCCTGGCGGGGAGCGTCGCCGCGATCTTCTCGTTGGCGATGAAGGCATGATAGTCGCGTTCGCTCTCAGCGCGCGTCCGGCCGGCCAACGCCATCTCGCTGTCGAGCGCGGCGTAAGCCTGCATTTCAAGGTTGGCCTGTTCCAGATCGGCGCTGACCCGCGCTACTCTGATTTCGGTCTCTTCCAACCTGCCCTTCAACCCTCCTTCGCGCGCGACGGCCTCCTTGAGCGCCGCGGCGCGGCCGCGAGGGTCGTTGAGCGACTGCAACGAGGCCTCGGCTTCGGCGAGACGCGCTTCGATGTCGCCGAGTTTTTCGACACGCCGCGCGATTTCGTCGCGCTCCCGCCTTTTCGCTTCGCCTTCTCCGGCCACTTGGTCGAGTTCGGGGCGAAGAATCTCGACTTGACCGTAAATCCGCTCAGCCTCGCGCGCCTGGCGGAGTCGAGTCTCAAGTTCGGATCGTTTAACTTTTAATTGTCGAATTTCCGCTTCGCCGAAGCCCGCGTTTTGCGCAATCTCCTCCTCGATCGCGGCCATCCGGCTCCGATTCGATTCCAGATCATCGGCGAGCCGCGCGGAATCGGATTGGAGGCGTGGCAGCCGCGCGATTTCGACCGCCGCGTCACGTGATCGCTTCAAGTCTTCGTCGAGCGCGGTCAAGGCCGATTGCAAGTCCGCGATTTCGGCGCGGCGCGCTTCAAGGCCGGCGCGGAAGCGGGAGTCCAGCGACTCGCCAGGTTTCAGGTTCAGACACTTTTCCGTGAGCAAAGGACAGACGCCGCCCTGGTCGAGGGCGCGGACCATCTCTTCGTCGCGCGCGACTTCGGCGCGCAACCGGGCAAGCCCTTCGGCCCGCCGCTGCCGCTCGGCCTCGGCCTCCGCGAGACGCCCGGCGACGGGGGCCAGCGCGTCGAGTCTCGCAATCTCCCTTCCGGTGTTCTCCAACTCATCGGCCAATCGCGCCAGATCTTTCAGCAGCGTTTCGAGGTGATCGCGTTTGAGCCTGGAGTTGTTGAACGCCATTTCCGCTCGGTTGATCTCGGCGTCGAGCCATGCGCGTTCGGCTTCGAGCGACCCGGCAGTCGCGGCCGACGGCGCTGAGACGGCGGCCTCTTCTATCTGGCGCGAAAGGTCGGCGTAGCGGCGACGCAATCTGTCAAGCTCCTGATCCGACACGGCCAGAGACCGCTTGAGGCTTTGCGCCTCGCCGCGCCCTTCGCGGAGTCGGGCGATTTCCGCTTCGATTGAGTTCTGCCGCCCGACCTTGCCCGCCAATTCCGCGAGCTCTGCGCGCGCGCCTGCGATCTCGCTCAAACGCTCCTCGAAGAGTCTCGACTGGCTCCGGGCGTCGATCAGGTCGTGTTCGATTGCGGCGATCCTCGCGCGCAGCTCGTTGCGGGCTTCGCGACGCTTCTCGAGATCGGCCAGACGGTTCGACGCGGCCAGGTAGTTCTCGTAGCCGGCTCGCGCGGCGGCGACAATCGCGTCGGCCGCGGCGGCCTGTTCGACGCCATCGCGCGCCGTGGCCAGCGAACCGCGTTTGACCTCCAGCTTCACGCGCAGTTGCTCGATCGCGCGCCGCCCGGCTTCGATTCCCTGCCGCAACTCGTCGAGCGATTGCGCCTCCAGCGCGACGCGCTCGCGGTCGGCGACTGTCGCCTCCTGCTCGTTTTCGAGCGTTTGAAGGCGCGACTCGGCCTCATCGCACTGGCGCTTCGTTTCGTCGTAAGATTTCAGTTCGCCTTCGGCTTCGGCGAGTTTCCGGTCGGCCTCGGAGATCAGGTTATCGAGATGGCGCAGCGTGTCGCGCAGATTATCCGAAGCCTGGCGATACTCTTCCACCTTCAGAATCTGATCGAAGACGCTTTTGCGGTTGGACGGCGCGAGGGTGAAATCGTAAGTGAACGCGCCTTGCGGCACGCCGATCGTGGTTTTGAAGAGCGCTGCCAGATCGGTTCCCGCGTCGACTCCGAGATGGCGGCAGAGCCAGGGCACGACCTGATTCTTCTGCTCCACGAGACGAGTCTTGGTCTCGGGGTCGTAAGCGTGATAACCGCCCCCGGTGTCGCGCGTGACGACGTATTCACGCCCATCCAGATCGGAAATGAAAGCGACCGCGACCTGGCCGCGTTTGGCGCCGCGCTTGACGAAATCGTCTCGTTTGTAATCGAGGTGGTCGAACAGCGCCCAGGCTATAGCCTCAAGAATTGTGGTCTTGCCCGCGCCGTTGGGGCCGCAGATGGCGACAACCCCAGGTTGGAACGCCCAATCGCCTTCGGCGTGATTCTTGATGTTCCTGAGTTCGACTCTGGTGATTCGCAAGGCGGGAGAATGGTGGTTGGTGGCTGGTGGTTGGTGATTGGCGCCTGGCGGTTGTCGGGCTCCGATCACCACCAGCCGCCAACCACCAACCACCATTCACTAAGCCTGAGCGCTCTGCGCGCTCTCTTGATTGTCGGTGTGACCCAGCAAATGGCGGCCCTCGTGGCTGCGCGGGTCGATCGTGCGAACGTGTTTGCGACCGCGCATCTCCCAGATGGCCGTGATCTTCCCATCCTTCTCAACCGCGTGGTAGGAAATCTCTTCCTGTGACGCCTCCGCCGGCGCTCCTTTTTGAACGTCGGCGTTCTCGGTGTTCGTGGTTTCGCTCATCAAATTTTGTAGCTCCTGAATTGATATCATTGAGAGTGAGTTGTGTTTGAAGCAGGAGGGCATTGTGCCATAGTGATGAAGAAGCGTCAAAAGACGCGCTGCTTGACGCTCCCCATACCGTCAACTAGAATTTTTAGTCGCATGCGGAACGTTCGTCGTCGCTATCCCGTATCAGTGAATATAAGCGCCACGCGTGACGGATGGCGCCAATCTTGAGGTCATAAACAAATCATGAACGCCATTGAAAAAGCGCTCACCAAAGTCTTCGGCTCGGCTAATGAGCGCCTGCTTAAAAAATTGTGGCCGGTCGTCGCCCGCATCAACGCGTTGGAGCCGGAGGTCAAACGTCTTTCTGACGAAGGGCTGCGGGCAAAGACGGAAGAATTCAAAGCGCGTTTCGCTCGGCGGCTCGAAGGCGCGGATGAGCTTTCGCCCGAAGCGCGCAAACAGATGGAGCGGGAGGCGCTGGACGAAATTCTGCCGGAAGCCTTCGCCTGCATTCGCGAAGCTTCAGTGCGCGCGACAGGCATGCGACACTTCGACGTGCAGTTGATCGGCGGAATGATCCTGCACCGCGGAATGATCGCCGAGATGCGCACCGGCGAGGGCAAAACACTGGTGGCCACCCTCCCCGTCTACCTGAACGCGCTGACGGGCCGCGGCGCGCACGTCATCACGGTCAACGATTACCTGGCCAAGCGCGACTCCGAATGGATGGGCAAAATCTACAAGTTCCTGGGAATGACCGTCGGCGTCATCCAGAACGATCTGGACGACTTCGAACGCCAGGAAGCCTACAGGTGCGACATCACCTACGGCACGAACAACGAATTCGGCTTCGATTACCTGCGCGACAACATGAAGTTCGAGATGGCGACGTGCGTGCAGCGCGGCCATTATTTCGCCATCGTCGACGAGGTCGATTCAATCCTCATCGACGAGGCGCGAACGCCGCTGATCATCTCGGGCGCGTCGGACGATTCGACCAGCAAGTATTACGAGGCCGACGTGGTGATCCCGAGCCTGGCCCGTGACGCCGATTACCAGGTTGACGAAAAGCAGCACCGCGCGACACTGACCGAATCGGGCATCGAGAAGGCGGAGCGGATACTCGGCCACGGCAACCTCTTCGACCCTTCGAACATGGAGATCCTGCACTGTCTGAACCAGGCTCTGATAGCGCACACGCTTTATAACCGCGACAAGAATTACATCGTGCTGGACGGCGAAGTTAAGATCGTCGACGAATTCACCGGGCGCGTCATGGAAGGCCGCCGCTGGTCCGACGGTCTGCACCAGGCCGTCGAGGCGAAAGAGGGCGTGAAGATCGAACGTGAGACACAGACGTTGGCCACGATCACGCTGCAGAACTATTTCCGAATGTACGAGAAGCTGGCCGGGATGACCGGCACCGCCGAGACCGAGTCGGTCGAATTCGCGAAGATCTACAACCTCGAAGTCCACAGCGTCCCGACCCATCGACCGATGATCCGCGTCGATCATCCCGATGTGATCTACCGCTCGCTGAACGAGAAGTGGGACGCCCTGGTTGAAGAGATCAAACAGCTTCATGAGAAAGGTCAACCGGTGCTGATCGGCACTGTTTCGGTCGAAAACTCCGAGAAGATCGCGGACCGTCTGAGGAAGTTCGGCGTCAAATATAACGTGCTGAACGCCAAGCCCGAAAACGCCGGGCGCGAGGCCGAGATCGTCGCGCAGGCCGGGCGCAGAGGCGCGGTCACGATAGCGACCAACATGGCGGGGCGCGGAACCGACATCCTGCTCGGCGGTAACGCCGAATTCCTCGGTCGCGAGTTGCTCAAGAAGCAGGAAGTCAACCCCGACGATGCCACGCCCGAGCAGATCGAAGCGGCGATTGAAAAGGTCAAGCCCCAGATCGAAGCCGAACACGAGGAGGTGGTCGGTCTGGGAGGATTGCACATCCTCGGCACCGAGCGGCACGAGTCGCGGCGCATCGACAACCAGTTGCGCGGGCGCTCCGGACGCCAGGGCGACCCCGGCTCTTCGCGATTCTACCTCTCGCTCGAAGACGATCTGATGCGCATCTTCGCAGGTGACCGCGTCAAAGCGATTATGCAGCGTCTGGGCATGGACGAGGGCGTCTCCATCGAATCGAAGATGGTCACCAAAAGGATCGAGGCCGCGCAGAAGAACGTCGAGTCGCAGAACTTTTCGATCCGCAAACACCTGCTCGAATATGACGACGTGATGAACAAACAGCGCGCGACGATCTACACGCTGCGCCGTCAATTGCTCGAACAGACCGACCAGCGCGGCGAGATTCAATCTATCGCCCAGGCCATCCTCGACGAGTTGCTCGACCAGCATATGAACCTCGAGCAAATGCCCGAAGAATGGGATTTGCCGGGATTCAAAGTCCAGATCGCATTTCAATTCGGCCTCGATCTGGATGAGGTCGGTGTCGATCCAAACAACCTGGAGCGCGACGACATTCGCTCCACCATCTGGCAAAAGCTCGAACAAACGTATTCCGATAAAGAGGCCGTCATCGGCGCCGAAGCGATGCGTTATTACGAACGCATCATCATGCTCAATATCGTCGATTCACAGTGGAAAGACCACCTGCAGGCGATTGATCACCTGAAAGAGTGGATCAACCAGATGGGCTACGCGCAAAAAGACCCGCTGGTCGAATACAAAAAACAATCGTTCGACCTCTTCGAAGCCATGCTCGACCGCATCGACGTCGAGACCGTGCGCTCGCTCTATCACTTGCAGGTCGCCGTCGAGGAGCCGCCGGAGCAACGACTGCAGCGCCGTCCCCGCCGCGGCCACGTGACATTCACCAAGGCCAACGCTTCGGCCGCGGCCGCGGGCGAGGATTCGGGCAAACCGCGTACCGTCGTCAGCGATCATCCGAAAATCGGGCGCAACGATCCCTGTCCGTGCGGCTCAGGCAAGAAGTATAAGAAATGTCATGGCGCTGAAGCCTGAGACCAGGACCTGGCGCCGGGCGTCGAAAGGGAGAAGCGCGACGGCTTCTCCCTTTTATTTTGTCCGCGCGCGCGGCGCGGATGTTTGACTCTCAAAGGCGCGCAAACATAGAATGGCCGCGCCCTGTAAGCTACTCAGGAGGAAATCATGGGTCTTTATGAGATTATCGGGTGGGCCGTCTTCGGATTGATCGTCGGACTCATCGCCAGGCTCCTTATGCCGGGCAGAGATTCGATGGGATTGATCATGACGTCTATCCTGGGCATCGCAGGCTCGCTTGTGGGGACATACCTCGGTCGCATGTTGTTGGGAAAAGGCCCTTACTATCAAGCCAGATGGCTGATGTCCATTCTGGGCGCGCTGGTCCTGCTCTTCCTTTACCGAATCTTCTTCGCAAGACGTGATTAGGCGCGCGGTTGACCCGTATCGGCGCCTGGTGTATTTTGAATTTCGCCCGCACCCGTAGCTCAGCTGGATAGAGCGTCAGCCTCCGGAGCTGAAGGTCCCGCGTTCGAATCGCGGCGGGTGTATCACTCAAGTCAACAAAGTGAAAAAGGGATGCGAAGTACGCATCCCTTTTTCATTTGCCTTTGTCCGCCAATGCGGAAAACTCACCAAAATTTCTTCAGATCCCTCGGACAATAAAATAGGGGTGGAAGACCACCCCTATTCCAAATGACTCGACAATGCATGATGCGCCTAAGTCAGGCGCATGATAGAGCCGTTACTTCTTCTTCGCGGCCTTCTTAGCTGGAGCCTTCTTCGCGGCCTTCTTGGCCGGCGCTTTCTTAGCAGCTTTTTTGGCTGGCATAGTGTCTCTCCTTTCTCTCGTTGATAGCCTGACCACAAGATGAAGTGTTGATTTATCCCTTGTGGTCTAGAGCAATTAACATACTAGATATAGCTTATAAACTTCTTCGCAACATGTGTCAAGAAAATTTTTCTTCATGATCGCGCGCAGGCGCCGAGCGTTCGTTCGACCGATCGACTTTGCGCGGCGGCGAGCGGCGCTGATGATCGCCGATTGCCAGGATCGATGCGCCTGTATAATAATTGCGACTCGCGTCGCAACCCTGTGTTTATTGATTGCGATGCGCTCGATCACCTTCAATCATCTTCAAAAACCACAGAGGAGAACATATGCGATCCCGAAACATCGGTCGCGCGATGGCTCTGACCATTGTGATGACATTGGCAGCCGACACGACCTTCATTTCGATCAAGGCGACAGCGGCGCAAAACAACGACGAATCGACTTGGGAAGAGAAATTTCGCGCCATCCTCAATAAGGAAGGGCAGGCGGACAAGATCAAAGAGACCATGCGCACGCTTTCATCCGAACCTCATCACGTCGGCTCCGCCGCCGACAAGCGCAACGCCGAGTGGATACGCGACCAGATGAAATCGTGGGGACTTGACGTCACGATCGAAGAGTTCGACGTCCTGTTCCCGACGCCCAAAGAGCGCGTACTCGAATTAACCGAGCCTGAAAAATATCAGGCCAAGCTGAAAGAGCCCGCCATCCCCGAAGACCCCGATTCGGGCGATGAAAATCAACTGCCGACGTACAACGCCTATTCCGGCGACGGCGACGTGACCGCGCAACTGGTCTACGTCAATTACGGCGTGCCCGCCGATTACGAGCAGTTGGCGAAGATGGGCGTTGACGTGAAGGGCAAAATCGCCATCGCGCGTTACGGCGCGAGTTGGCGCGGGATCAAACCGAAGGTCGCATACGAACACGGCGCGGTCGGCTGTCTCATATACTCCGATCCGAAAGAGGACGGTTATTACCAGGGAGACGTCTATCCGAAAGGCCCGTACCGGAACGAAAACGGCGCGCAACGCGGCAGCGTGATGGACATGCCGATCCATCCCGGCGACCCGTTGACGCCGGGATGGGGCGCGACGAAGAACGCGCGCCGCTTGTCGCGCGATGAAGCGAAGACGCTGATGAAGATTCCCGTTCTGCCGATCTCGTATGGCGACGCGCTGCCGCTGCTCAAATCTCTGGGCGGGCAGGTTGTCCCCGAAAGCTGGCGCGGCGCGCTGCCGATCACCTATCACGTCGGCCCCGGCCCCGCGACGGTTCGTTTGAAAGTCGTCTCCGATTGGAACATCCGCACAATTTATAATGTCGTCGCGCGCATCGCAGGCCGCGATTATCCCGACGAATGGATCATTCGCGGCAACCACCACGACGCATGGGTCAATGGCGCCGACGATCCGGTCAGCGGGATGGCGGTGTTGATGGAGGAAGCGCGCGCGTTCGGCGAATTGCTTAAACAGGGCTGGCGGCCACGGCGCACGATCATCTTTTGCGCGTGGGACGGCGAAGAGCCCGGATTGTTAGGCTCGACCGAATGGGTGGAACAGCATGCCGAGGAGCTGATGCGAAAGGCGGTCGTCTACATCAATTCGGATAGCACAGGCAAAGGCTGGTTCAACGCGTCGGGTTCTCACACGCTCGAAAGGTTCGTCAACGACGTCGCGCGCTCCGTCAACGATCCCAAAGGCAAAGGCTCGATTCTCGACGCGGCGCTCTCGCGCAGAAGCGCCCAGGGGCGAGACGATGGCGAGAGACGCGATATGCGAATCGGGGCGCTAGGTTCTGGATCGGATTACACCGCATTCATCGATCATCTCGGCATAGCGTCGCTCAATCTCGGTTTTGGGGGCGAGGGCGGCGGCGGAATCTACCATTCGATCTACGACTCATTCGCCTGGTACACGCGGTTTTCAGACACTACGTTTGAATACGGCCTCACGCTGGCGCAAGCGGCTGGCCTGGCGGTGATGCGCCTCGCCGACGCGCGCATCCTGCCCTTCGAGTTCACGAATTTCTCTGAAACGGTCGGCGGCTACGTCGACGAAATCGCGAAACTGCCCAAGCCGCCCGGGCAGGAAGTTGATGTGGCGCCGTTGCGTAAATCCGTCAATCGGCTCAAACAGGCGGCGGATGAATACGACCGGGCGCTCCGCTCCGTCGTGAACACCGGCGCCGCCCCGGCGGACACCAAAGAGTTGAACGCGCTTCTCTATCAATCCGAGCGGAAGCTTCTGTCGGAAGCGGGACTGCCCCGGCGCGAATGGTTCAAGCACCAGATCTACGCCCCTGGCTTTTACACCGGCTACGGAGTGAAGACGCTGCCCGGCGCGCGCGAGGCGATCGAACAGAAGAACTGGGCCGAGGCCGTTGAACAGGTCAAAGTCATCAGTCGGACTCTCGACGCAATGTCTTCTCAGGTCGAAGCCGCGGCGCGCAAACTGCGAGGGCAATAAAGGCTACAAAAAAGCTACAAATCATTTCAGGAGCCGGCTGAAAATCAATCGCCGGCTCCTTCTGTCATCGCCTCCCGGCCATCAGCCTACCGAGATTTACTCTGACTGACTGTCTGACTATTTTCTATTGCTCGCAAAAAGCCTTCTTCATTTCTAGGAACCAACTTGAGCGAATGAGCGGCTCCATTCGCGTCAACATATGTCAAGCGAATTCCCCTTCGCATGAAACCCCGATTCGTCTCAACCTCACTAATCCAGCCGAGCGGTATGACATGCTCCAGGTCGTAGGCCGGCGCAAGGAGCGAGAATGGAAACCACGATGTCACCCATAACAAATCTTTGGTGATCACAAGCCGCACGCAGTTATTCCCGCCGCCGAACTGGGTCAGAATATTTTTCGTCGAACGACCGGAGGCAAACCATTCCTGATACAAAATGTCATTCTTCTGAATGCGAGGGCGATTTTGCACAGCCAGAAAATATTTGTAGATGATGTAGGCGCACATCAGGGCAAATAGAGAATAACTGATCCAGTAATAAACCCTCATTTTAATGCCTCGATCTTCCGCTGAAGGAACCAGCAGAACCAGCCCTTATACCTTTCCTGCAGCTCTTTCTTCATCCAATCCTTTCCGGTCACGATTCCGCGGCAGTCCCGGCTTCCGCATTTGCATTCCATTTCATAGTCCAGGTCGTCCGCCGTCGCCCAGTCATGAGTGAGTTCTTCTCCCGGCGCGATATCCCTCATCGCAACGAAAACGATCTGCCCCTGAATTGCGATATTTGGGTCGCAGGAATGGTTGGTATAAAGCATGGAGCCATCGCGTTGCGCCTGCTCTATAGGCGCAATGAAAAGCTCCTCCGATATCTGGATCTCGGCCGATCCGAGGCTCGCTTCGAATGTTGTCCATTCCTGCCTGGTGAGAATGTGGCCTCCCTTGACGGCGACGATCTCTCCAGCCGCGATCGCTTCCTTCGCGAATAGACCTTTGCCGTGAATCGGGCTGTCTTTCACTTCCGTCTTTGGAGAACGGTAGGTCAAATCTTTCATTTTATTATTTCAAGACGCCTCATCGAAAAACCGAATATGCGAAGGATAAAACGGTCAATGCCGCTCGGCTCGCCTGCGGCTGATGTGGACTCGTTGGGCGGAGTTTCCAAGCTAGATAGCGCTTCTGGAAATGGCCCGGTTGGAGAGCGACGTCTAACACGGCGGCATTACAGCGAATCTCTCGCCCAGTCTGTAACCATAAGCTCGTTACGCAAGCGCTCACGATCAGTTCCCGACAATGGCAACGCCTCAAGCTCGGCTCGCAGACGAATTGCATGCTGCCGGTCACCTAGCGCAATGGCCAACTCCGCCCGTGCGACAAGCGCGCGAGCT
>DASTMP010000373.1:0-7050 GCA_035714085.1 Blastocatellia bacterium | reverse complement strand
CTGCATCGCATTCTCGGGTTCCCGATTTTCTTTGTAACTCTCGCCGGACTCTTCGCGGCGCTCTTCTGGGCCGCGCAACCCCTGATGGATCTGGTGAACGATGGTTTCTTAATTGTCGGGGACCTGGTATTGCGCATTCCGCACGGCGGGATATTTACGCGTTTTCTTTCCGAAGGGATCATTCACGGTATCGGCGTCGTCGCGGTCTTTTTCCCTCAAGTGGTAATCCTTTTCTTTTTGATGACGCTGCTTGAAGACTCAGGCTATCTGGCGCGCGCGGCGACGCTGGTGGACCGCCCATTGCGCTCGCTGGGGCTTCACGGCAGATCGTTCGTGCCGATGCTCTCCGGGTTCGCCTGCGCGATTCCGGCGACGCTCGCGGCAAGGGCCATTCCGACCAGGCGCGAACGGCTGCTGACGATATGGATTATGCCTCTGATGAGTTGCAGCGCGCGGCTGCCCGTTTACGCGCTCTTGCTGGCCGCGGTCATGCCGCGCGACGCGTCCTGGCGGGCGGGGCTGGCCCTTGCCGCGATTTATGTCGGCAGCCTGCTGACCGGCTCACTCGTGGCCGGCCTGATCAACCGTTTCCTGCCTCAGCAGCGGGGCTTATCGATGCTGGCGATGGAGTTGCCGCTCTACCGGCGGCCACAACTCAAATCGATTCTGAAGATGACCTGGGCGCGCGCATCGAACTATCTGAAACGCGCTGGCCTGCCGATCGCCACCGTCTCCGCCTGCCTCTGGCTGCTTTCGAATTTCGGCTTCGGCGCAAAACAGATTACGCCGACAGGCGGGCAGGCGCCTCCAGTGATCTCGCAGAGTCCCCTGGATCAATCCTTCGCGGGGCAACTCGGACACATGATGGAACCGGCGCTCAGGCCAATGGGCGTTGACTGGCGTGTGGGCGTCGGGTTGATCTCAGCCTTCGCCGCTCGCGAGGTGTTCGTTAGTTCGCTGGCCATCGTCTTTCACGTCACGGGGGAGGAAGACACGCAGAGCGAAAGGTTGTTGCAGGAGATGCGAACGGCGAAGATTGAAGGCGCCGGTCAGCCTGTCTTTACAACAGCGAGTACCTTCGGCTTGATCATCTTCTTTTTCTTCTCGCTCCAGTGCATGTCTACCGTGGCGGTAGTGCGCAAGGAGACAAACTCCTCGAGCTTTGTCGCTTTGCAACTCTTTTTCTACACCGGCCTCGGCTATCTCGCGTCGGTTGCGACCGTACAAGGGCTAAGACTTGCCGGCGTGCCCTAAATCAGGATAACCAGGATTGGGATTTCCGACCGCAAAGGACGCAGAGGTACGCAGAGAAAAACAGTCTTGATCTTTCTCTGCGTACCTCTGCGTCCTTTGCGGTTGAACTATCCGGGCTAATCTTACGTGGTCTGATGGGGAGGCGCCTCGCCGAGGGCGAGCAGCGCCGCTTCGGTCGCAATCTGGCGATTTATGTTGATCCTCAGTCTTGCCCGCAACTGATCAAATTGTTTGACCCAGGTCATCAACCGCCGCAACCCGATCTTTTGCGCCAGCGGCCTCAAACGGTCGACGGAATCGATATTAATAACAGACTCGGCGCCGCGACCTGCGGCGAGCATGAACAGGTCGCGCAGCAATGAAAGGATCAGGGCAATCTCTTTCTCGAAATCCTCGCGCTCCTTTTTGCCGATGTACTCAGCCGCTTTGAGCAGGCGATGGCGATCATTTCCCGACACAAGCAATTCGAGCAACTCGATCAACGTCCGCCGCTCCTGGCGGTAGACCGAGAGGTCGAAGGCGGTGGCTTGGCCGATGCGCCCTTCGGTGATGCGGGCCAATAACGCGGTGTCGGGCGCCGGGCGCGGATAATTCTCGGCCAGATACTTTTCCATCTCGGCGGCGGAGAGCGCCGCGAAATTGAGCCGCTGCGCGCGCGAACGGATGGTCAGCAACAACGCGTCGGGGCGCGCGGTGACTAACATGATTGTCGAGGTCGACGGAGGCTCCTCGAGAGTCTTGAGAAGCGAATTGGCGGCCTCTTCGCGCAACCGGTCCGCCTCGTCAACGATGAAAAAGCGCTGGCGACCTTCTCGCGGGCGAAAGTAGACCTCTTCGGCCATCTCGCGCGTCTGAGCGATCTTAATGAACTGGCCGTCCGGACGGATGACGGTCACGTCTCCGTAACCGCCAGCGTTTATGCGTCGGCACACGGAACATTCCTCGCACCCGTCCATCGCATAAGCGCCGGCGGGCGCCCTCTGACAATTCACGGCCTTGGCGAAGGCCAGCGCAAACTGGCGTTTGCCTACGCCGTCAGGCCCCGCGAAGATCAAAGTCGAATTGATGCGGCCATTCTTCAGCAACCGCTGAAGAATCTCTTTGTTGCGCTGATTGCCGACTAGTCTTGCGAATGACATAAGCACAGATGCTCAGACCACGAAGAAATGAAGAACACGAGGGGCGGGTTGGAGCCGATCTTTTCTATTTTCCTTCGTGTTCTTCGTTTTTTCGTGGTTTGAACCGACTCTTGCTATCACGATTTAGCCAAACAGGCTTCGAACTTCCTTAATCATTAGTTCGAAAGTCTCTTCGACCGGACCTGCGGCGGGAATGACGCGGAAACGCTCGGGCTCGCGCGCGGCGATCTCCAGATAGGCTTTGCGCACCCGTTCGTGAAACTCCACAGGCTCCTGATCGAGCCTGTCCGGTCGCGCCGCCGCCGCGCCTGTTTCATCTCCGCGCCGCCAGGTTCGTTTCAGGCCGGATTCGACGTCTAGGTCGAAAAGCAGCGTGAGATCGGGTTTCAACCCGCCGGTCGCAAGCTCGTTTAATTGATCGACGAGCTTCAGGTCGAAGCCGCGCGCATATCCCTGATATACCGTGGTCGCGTCATAGAATCGGTCGCTTAAAACAACTTTGCCTTCGGCGAGCGCCGGCATAATCACCCGGCGCACGTGTTGAGCGCGGTCGGCGGCGTAAAGCAACAGTTCGGCCAGAGGCTCGACCGAGCCTTTACCGCCGTCGAGCAACGCGGAACGGATTTTGCGGCCCAACTCCGTTCCGCCCGGCTCGCGCGTAGAAACAACGGCGACGCCGCGTTCCGTCAGATATTGTTCGAGCAGTCGCATCTGCGTGCTCTTCCCGCAGCCGTCGATGCCTTCGAATGTGATAAGTTTTCGCATCACCTCTGCCCGTATACGACAAGAGCTTCAGTCATGCGGCTCAAACGTCTGACTGAAGCTCTTGTTTCGCCGGAAACCGCCCGCGCCAGCTAACTGCTGGAAGTAGCGGATGACGACCCTCCGCTCGCGGAAGGGATGGCGGGCGCAGGCGTCTGCGCCGCCTGCGCCCGTTCTTGCTGTTGTTCACGCGCTACTTCGGGGCGCGGGTGATGCACCGCGCCTCGAGGCACCGAGATAGTCGAGATCGCATGCTTGAAAATCAACTGCTCCAGGTTGCCCGACTCGAGCACCAACGAGAATTTATCGAAGCTCTTGATCTTGCCAGTCAGTTTCACGCCGCCCATCAGATAAATCGTCACATTGATGCGGTCGCGGCGCAAAGTGTTCAAAAAACTATCCTGGACGTTTTGTGAATTTTGTGCTGCGTTGTCCATTTTCCCGAATCGCCTCTCTCTCTTTTGATTTATTTTGTTTGTCTTTTTATTCAAACAATTCGACGGTGTCGAACGTGGTTATACTAACCGAAAGACGCGATCCTTGCCAATTCGATCTCCCCCGGCGAGCCGCCAGGGCAGGAAGTGGTAGACAGGGGGACGGGGGGACGGGGGGACAGGGAGAAGGAAATTTCTCATCCTCTTGTCTACCCTTCTCCTTGTCCCTTTGTCCCCCCTTCTCCACTCCCCATATGATAAAATTACGTTTGCGTTATGCCGATATACGCTCCAAAACATGACGAGGCGGTAAAGCCCGAGACCAAGCGGAAGCTCAAGAAGCCCCCGCTCTACAAGGTGCTGCTTCACAATGATAACTACACGACGATGGAATTTGTCGTCTTCGTGCTGGTGGACGTGTTCCATCATTCCGAGATCAGCGCCATCCGTATTATGCTGCAGGTTCACAATCAGGGCGTCGGCGTCGCGGGCGTCTACACCCGCGAGATTGCGGAGACCAAGATAGCGAAGGTCACTCAATTGGCGCGCGAATTCGAATACCCGTTGCTTTGCACGATGGAAGAGGAATAATGATTACCAAAGAATTACAAGCCACATTGGAACTGGCTGCCGACGAGGCGATCAAACGCCGCCACGAATTTCTGACGCTCGAGCACCTGCTCTTCGCGCTGCTGCTGGACAACGTGGCTAAGGACGTGATCTACAACTGCGGCGGCGACCTCGACCTGCTCCGGCGCGACCTCGAAGATTTTTTCAAGGAGAGCATACAGCCGCTGCCGCGCGGCGTCGACCGCTATCCGGAACAGACGGCGGCTTTCGAGCGCGTGCTCAACCGGGCGATGGAACAGGCTGAGGCTTCGTCTCAAGAGAAGATTGACGGTGGCAACATCCTCGCCGCGCTCTTCGGAGAGAGCCACTCGCATGCCAAATATCTGCTCGAGAAACAGGGGATCACCAGGCTCGACATCCTCAATTACATCTCGCACGGCATCTCGAAAGTTGACGAATTCGGCGAGCCTCTGCCACTCGGCGATGAGGAAGACGACGAAGCGACCGCGCGCGCGATGCGCGATCCGCTGAAGGCCTTCGCCTCCAACCTGATCGAGCGCGCCGCCGAAGGCGGGATCGACCCGCTGATCGGGCGCGTCTCGGAGTTGGAGCGCACAATTCAGGTCCTCTGCCGCCGCCGCAAAAACAACCCGCTCTACGTCGGCGACCCGGGAGTGGGCAAGACCGCCATCGCCGAAGGGCTGGCTCTGAAGATTCATCAGAACGAGGTGCCCGACGTTCTGAAAGGCGCGGAAGTCTACGCGCTCGACATGGGCTCGCTGCTCGCCGGCACGCGCTACCGCGGCGAATTCGAGATGCGGCTGAAAGCCGTCATCGGCGAATTAAAGAAAAAGCCCGGCGTGATTCTCTTCATTGATGAAATCCATACTATCGTCGGCGCGGGCGCGGTCTCGGGCGGCTCGATGGACGCGTCGAACATCCTGAAACCCGCGCTGGCTTCGGGAGAATTGCGCTGCATCGGCTCGACTACGCACAACGAGTACAAGGCCTCGTTCGAGCGTGACCGCGCGCTGGCCCGGCGCTTCCAGATCATCGAGATTTCGCAGCCCTCGGTCGGCGACACGATCCAGATCCTGCATGGGTTGAAGAGTTATTACGAGCGACACCACAACGTGAAATACAGCGACGAGGCTATCCGCGCCGCCGCCGAGCTTTCGGCCAAATACATCAACGACCGCTACCTGCCCGACAAAGCTATTGATGTGATTGACGAAGTCGGCGCGGCCACCAAGCTCAAACCGGTCGAAGAGCGGCCTGAGCTGATCGCCGAAACTGAGGTGGAGATCGTGGTCGCGAAGATGGCCAAGATTCCGCCGAAGACCGTCTCGGTGTCGGACAAGGAGAAACTGCAAAACCTCGACGCCGAACTGAATGCTGTGATCTACGGCCAGGATCACGCCATCAACCAATTGGTCAACGCGATCAAACTCTCGCGTTCGGGCCTGGCCAGCCCCGACAAGCCCATCGGCTCGTTCCTCTTTTCAGGCCCGACCGGAGTGGGCAAGACCGAGTTGGCAAAACAACTCGCGCGCGCGCTCGGCGTCGAGTTCCTGCGCTTCGACATGAGCGAGTATATGGAAAAGCACACCGTGTCGCGTCTGATCGGCGCGCCTCCGGGCTACGTAGGCTTCGATCAGGGCGGACTGTTGACCGACGCCATCCGCAAAACGCCATACGCAGTGCTCGTGCTCGATGAGATCGAGAAGGCCCATCCCGACCTGTTCAACATCCTACTTCAGGTGATGGATCACGCCACGCTCACAGACAACAACGGCAAGAAGGCCGATTTCCGCAACGCGATCCTGATCATGACGACCAACGCCGGCGCCCGCGATTTGAGCGGCAAGAAACTCGGCTTCAAACAGATCGAATCGGGCGGCATCGGCGGCACCGGCAGCAAAGCGCAAGGCGCCATCGAACGCACGTTCAGCCCCGAATTCCGCAACCGCCTCGACGCCTGGATCGCCTTCGAGGCGCTGAGTTCCGAAAGCATCAGACGCGTGGTCGAAAAATTCATCAACGAACTGCGTGATCAATTGGCCGACAAGAGCGTCACGCTTGAAATGACCGAGTCCGGGCGCGCCTGGCTCGCCGCGAAGGGCTTCGACAGATTGAATGGCGCCCGCCCGATGGCGCGGTTGATCCAATCGAAGATCAAGGAGCCGCTGGCCAACGAGATTCTCTTCGGCAGCTTGCAGGGCGGCGGTCAGGTCGTGGTGGACGCGAAGGATGAGGAATTGAAGCTCGAATATATTGGCCCATGAGCGGTCAAACATGAAATGGCGAAATGTTTTTAGCCACGAATGAACACGAATGAGCACGAATATTAATTCCGATCTGGTAAGTTTTTTGGCCCCCATTTTCTTGCTTCAATTCGTGATGATTCGTGTTCATTCGTGGCTAAAATTCTTTTTGACGAGCATTCGAGCTTCTGTTGACCTCAGGATGCGCAGAAGATGACCCAACAAGCGCAGCGACAAAAACTCCCGTCAGACTGGGCCGGTCGCGAGGCGTTACGCGAGAAAGGGCAATTCTGGACGCCGCAATGGGTGGCTGAGGCGATGATCGCGTATTGCCTAGCGGACGGCGCCGAAGGCGTCTTCGATCCGGCGGTTGGGGCCGGGGCCTTCTTCATCGCCGCGAAAGAAATAGCCGAAAAAAAACGCCGCCGGATAAATCTCTTCGGAGCCGAATTGGATGGAGACGCCCTGCGGCAGGCTGAAAGCAATGGATTGCCGGCGCGCGATCTTGAGCGGGTCGTGATAGGCGATTTCGTTCTGCGACCGCCGGACCGGCGCTTCCCGGCAATCGTCGCCAACCCACCGTACATTCGCCACCACCGTCTGGCGCCATCAATCAAAGAATCGTTG
>DASTMP010000372.1:0-6675 GCA_035714085.1 Blastocatellia bacterium | reverse complement strand
GGGATAGTTATCTTTATTCCAGCCCCGATCATGATGAGTCCTATAATCATGCCGAAGAACGATCCGCTTTTGCCCGGTTTGATTCTTATTGTTCTCATAGAACACCTGATTTTCCGGACTGACTATGACCCATTCGCCTTCTTCACGCTCTCGATGAAAATCTCGTTGAGCGAGGGCGCGACCATTTCGAACCTGGTGAGGCGCACGCCGTCGGCGACCAATTGCCGGAGCAGCGACTGCGGATCGGCGCCGTCTTGCAGGATGATCTCCGTGTGATCGCGGTTGGGCGTGAACTCTTTGACCATGGGATTGTTGTTGAGCGTCGGTTCGTAATTCTCACCGTCGATCGCGACGTAGCGCCATCCGAAACCGCGTTTGATTTCACGCACCGGGCCGCCGAGGACATTGCGACCGTGGTTAATCAGGCAGATTTCGTCGCAAAGCTCTTCGGCCTGTTCCATGAGGTGCGTCGAGAAGATGATGGTCTTGTTGTTCTCCTTCAACTCCTGGACGATCTCCTTGAGCAGACTGGCGCTGATCGGGTCGAGGCCGGAGAACGGCTCGTCCAGGATGACCAGGTCGGGCGAATGCAGAATGGTGGAGACGAACTGGACTTTCTGCTGCATGCCTTTCGACAGCTCTTCCCATTTCTTGTTCTTCCATTCGGTCATCTCTATGCGTTTAAGCCACGAGTCGATTCGTCTGTTCGCCTCCTGTCGCGGAATGCCTTTCAGTTCGGCGAAGAATGCGAGTTGTTCACCGACCTTCATCTTTTTGTAGAGGCCGCGGTCTTCGGGCAGATAGCCCACGCGTTCCTGCAACTTCGCGCTCATTGGCTGGCCGAAGAGCGTAATCCGGCCGGAATCTGGCATGGTAATGTTGACGATCATTCGAATCGTGGTCGATTTGCCGGCCCCGTTCGGCCCCAGCAGACCGAAGATGCTCCCAGTTTTAACCTCCATAAAGAGGTCGTTGACTGCTACGAAATCGCCGTAATTCTTGCTGATTCGATCGACTGAAATAGCGTTGGACATAGATGCTCTCGGAATATTTCTGGTAAAGTAGATATCGTACTTCAGCGCATCATCGCGCTCAAGGCTCCCCCGGTAGTGGTTAAATTGGGACCATCCAGGGTTGGATAAACTTATGGTGTTTGAAAAATAACAGTAGAGACAATGTGGTGGCGCTTATTCCGCGCCCAATCGCCTTGATCACGGACGCTAGCGGGGAATTCCCGCCCCTCCGCTATTGTCGCTGTTATTTTTCAGAGCCATTAGCCTGTCCGCCCACAATTCGTATCACGGACGGACTATACGTTCCACTGACGACAGAGGCGCCATGGTTCATAGCGAAATTCGAAGTGACATAAGGGGGAAAAAGGATATGTGGAGAGTTGGAAGAGGAGATATGAGCGCGGAGATACAGAGAGATGAATATTTCAAATCTCCTTGTCTACTTGTACCCTTGTCCCTTTATCTCCCCGTCTCCCTTTCCCTTCTCGTTATTCTAGCTCTTCTTGCCTTTTTTGCCCCCTCTTCACACTCATTTGAAAGAAGCATATCTTCCGCAAGTCTCCCGACATCGGGTCAGCAACCGGAATGGAGCCCGCAATCGAGCGGCTTGATTGCGAAACTCTCCGGAGTCTTCTTTGTTGACCGCGATCGCGGATGGGTGGTGGGGAGCAACGGCGCGCTGCTTGCGACCGAAGACGGCGGGGCGAAATGGCGTCGCCAGACGCTGCCCGAACGCCAGAGGAACGAAATGTTGAATGACGTCTGGTTCTTTAATCCTGATCGCGGGCTGCTGCTTGGGGAATACGGCTTGTTCAACCGCAAGGGCGCCATTGATTGGAGCGAGAAGGTCTTTCTGCTAACGAGCAAGGATCGCGGCGCAAATTGGGAAGCGGGAACGCTTCAACGACTGCCGGTCCGTCAATCCGGGCAGCCGGCGCCCTCATCGAGCGAGAGCGCGAGCGGCGATATGTTAAAAACCGGGAGTCGCCCATCAGACCCCATCCTCTTGCGAATGTCTTTCGCGAACGATCAGGTCGGCTGGGCTGTCGGGGAATGGGGAATGATCCAGCGCACGATTGACGGCGGCGCCACATGGACGATGCAAGAGACGCCCAAGCGCAAGCTGCTTTACGACGTGTTTGCGATTGACGATGGCCATGCCTGGGCTGTGGGGACGGTCGGAACAATTTTGCGGACGGTTGATGGCGGGCGGAACTGGGAAGAGCAATCGTCGGGAGTCGTTCAGACTCTGCGCGCCGTTCATTTCGTCGACCCGCAACGCGGCTGGGCCGTCGGGGCGAAGGGAACGATCCTTGCGACGACGAACGGCGGCGCCCGCTGGCAGCGGCTAACCTCAGGCGTGGAGTTGAACCTTAATGACGTTATCTTCTTGAACGCGAAAGAAGGCCTGGGAGCAGGTCCAAGGGAGGGCCGAGAGGGTTGGATCGCGGGCGATCGCGGGCTGCTGCTGCGCACGACCGATGACGGCGCGACGTGGGAGAATGTCGACCTCGGCGCGCGCGCGAATCTTTCGAGATTGTTTTTCATCGCGCCCGATTGCGGCTGGGTTGTCGGAACGAGCGGCGCGATTTTTAAATATGGGCGGACATCGAAATGAATTCGCAATCTCCGATCACATCAACCGCTGACCAACTGACCTACAGCGCGTACCTGCGCGTGCCGGAATTGATCGGTCTTCAACATCCGCAATCGCAGCCGGAGCATCATGACGAGATGCTCTTCATCATCATCCATCAAACCTACGAGCTTTGGTTCAAGCAATTGCTGCACGAACTCGACGCTGTGTTCGTCAATCTGCGCGACGCGGCGACGAACCCCGGGTCGCGCGATGAAATATACGAAGCAGCGCGGTTGCTGCGGCGTTGCACCGAGATCGTGCGCGTGCTGGTCGAACAATTCACAATCCTGGAGACGATGCTGCCGACTCATTTCCTGGCCTTTCGCGGACGGCTGCGTCCGGCGAGCGGTTTTCAATCGGAACAGTTTCGTGAGATAGAATTCCTGTGCGGCTTGAAGGACGAAAAGATGCTGCGTTATCACGAGCCGACGCCGGAGATGCATGCCAAGCTCGAAAGGCGTTTGCGCGAGCCTTCGTTGCGCGACGTCTTCTTCGACGCCCTGACGGCGCTCGGAGTGATGCCCGAATTGCAGCCTGACGCGACTGATGAAGAAAGATTCCAGGCGCGCGCCGCGGCCATTCTGGCCGTCTACTGCGACGAGCGTGGCCACCGCGACTGGATTGATGTTTGCGAGCGACTGACCGAATTCGATGAACTGATAGTCGGCTGGCGTCTGCGCCACATCCAGATGGTCGAGCGGACGATCGGCGTCAGAATGGGCACCGGCGGCGCCAGCGCTTCGTACCTGAAAATGACGCTCGACAAGAAATTTTTTCCCGAGTTGTGGGCGGCCAGATCGCTCCTGACTGAAGGTTGATTCAATGAAACTCGTAATCTTCGATATTGATGGAACTTTGACGCAGACCAGTCGCGTTGACGAAATCTGTTTCACACGCGCTTTCGCCGACACTCACGGCCTCGAGGTCCTCGCCGACCATTGGATTGGTTGCCCGCACGTCAGCGATTCCGGCGTCACGCAGCATCTGTTCCAATATTATTTCGGGCGAGACCCGCGCGAATACGAATCGGGCGCGATCAAACAACGCCTGGTCGATCTGTTGGAAGAGCATCACCGGATGGACCAGTCGTATTTCACAGAGATTCCCCGCGCGGCTGAGACGTTCAACCGGCTCGTAGAGGGCCGCGGCTGGTCGAAAGCGATCGCCACCGGATGCTGGCAGCCGTCCGCCGAAATGAAGCTGCGCGCGGCGAGCATCCATTATCAGGGCGTCCCCGGCGGCTTCGCCGAAGACGGCGTCGCGCGCGAATCGATTGTCGGCGCGGCCATCTCGCGTTCACGCGCATCTTACCGGCGCGAAAATTTCGATCGCATCGTCTCGGTAGGCGACGGCGTCTGGGACGTCAAAACGGCTGCGCGACTCGGATTGGATTTCATAGGCGTCGCCGTGGGCGCGCGCGCCGAGACGCTGCGCGAGGCCGGGGCAAAACACGTCATTCCTGATTTCGAAGACGCCGATCGCTTCTTTGAGTGTTTGGAAGAGGCCGAAGCGCCTGCTCCTATAACTGCATAGCCTCGCCGTGAGCCCAGAGAGGTCTAGTGAGCACAGACCGCGTTGAGATGATGCAAGTTCAGGACTGCTTTGCGTTGAAAGGCATCGGGCTGACGCTTGTCCCAGATTTCCCAGTACTCATTCATGACACATGGAATAATTTTGAAGGGCAAGTTCTGGTCGTTACGACAAGCGGGGAACAAAAGCAGTTTCAGGCCAACTTTCAAATATGGCATTTCAACTTCAGAGACCCCGGCGTTGACATCAACCGTCGTTGGCGTATTGTTGTAAGTCTTCCTTCCGCTTCAAAAGAAGACGTGCCCTTTGGCGGCAGGGTGTGGGTCACGCCTGACATAAAGCGGGTCATTGGGGCAGCGAATTCATCACATTGGCGTTCGATGTAATCGCCAATGTGATTTGAAGACAATATAAATTGAGGTTCCTATGGACGAACTGCTTTCTTATCGCTCACGATTTCCAATCCTCGAAAAGACTCTCTACTTGATCAACCATTCACTCGGCGCTATGCCTGATCGCGTCTACGACCGATTGCAAGATTACGCGGACAAGTGGGCGACGCGGGGGATTCGCGCCTGGGAGGAAGGCTGGTGGGAGATGCCGGTCTCCATCGGCGACAAGATAGCGCTGATCATCGGGGCCGATCCGGGATCGGTGGCGATGCACCAGAATGTCTCGGTCTGCCAGTCAATCATCATCTCCTGCTTCGATCTTTCGCAAAAACGCAACAAAATCGTTTACGAGGCGATGAACTTTCCATCGGTGATGTACGTTTATGAAGCCCACGCCCGGGCGGCAGGAGCCCACATCGTTGAGGTTCCCAGCGACGACGGAATCACGATTGACACCCAGCGGATGGTCGACGCGATTGACGAGAAAACGCTGCTCGTTCCGATTTCGCATGTCCTCTTCAAGAGCGCCTACATTCAGGATGTCAGAGCCATCGTCGAGAAGGCGCATCGCGTCGGCGCTCTGGTAGTGCTCGACGCTTATCAATCAGCCGGAGCGGTTCCGGTCAGCGTCAAAGAGTTTGACGTCGATTTCGCAACGGGCGGATCGGTGAAATGGCTCTGCGGAGGGCCGGGGGCTGGTTATCTATACGTGCGTCCCGAATTGCGCGACAAACTCGAACCGAAAGTCACCGGCTGGATGGCGCATCGCGCGCCGTTCGCGTTCGAGCCGGGCGAGATCGATTACGCCAGCGACATTCACCGCTTCCTGCATGGCTCGCCGGCGATTCCTGCTCTCTACGCGGCTGAAAGCGGATACGACCTGATCAACGAGATCGGCGTCGAACGCATCCGCGCGAAATCCGTCCGTCTGACCGAGCGTCTGATCGAGTTGGCCGACGAACAGGGTTGGCGCGTCAATTCGCCGCGGGATTCATCGAAGCGCGGCGGTTCGGTTATTATTGACGTTCCACACGCGGGCGAGGTGGTCCGCGAATTGGCGGCGCGCGACGCTCTGGTTGATTATCGTCCCGGCGCGGGCATCCGCATCGGCCCCCATTTCTTCAACACCGACGAAGAGATTGAACGGATCGTTGACGAGATCAAGAACATCATTGAGACGAAAGCCTACGAGAAACACTGGTATGCGACGTCCTGAGACAATGAAACAGACAGGATTTACAAGATTTTTTTTCAGGATTTTGCGAATTCCGCTGAATCCTGAAGAATTCCGTAAACCCTGTCTATTTTCACAGGAGGCAGAATGAAAATAATTATCGCTGTTATGACCGCTTGTTTATTGATCGGCGCATATTGCCTCGCGCAATCGCCGGAACAACCAATGAAAGCGAAAGGGAAGGAAGGTAAGAAGATGGAGACGAAAAAGGTCGAAAAGATCGTCAAGACCGATGAGGAATGGGCGAAGATACTGACGCCGCTGCAATTTCAGGTGATGCGCAAGAAGGGGACCGAGCGCGCCTTCACCGGCGAATACTGGAATAATCATGAGAAGGGCGTTTACGTATGCGGCGCTTGCGCGCAGGAGCTATTCAGCTCCAAGACGAAGTTCGATTCGGGCACGGGTTGGCCCAGCTTCTGGCAACCGGTGGAGAAAGAGAACGTCGAGACCGAAAAAGATGACAGTCTGGGCATGCGTCGCATCGAGGTGATGTGCGGCCGCTGTGGCGCGCATCTCGGCCACGTCTTCGATGACGGGCCGCAGCCGACCGGCCTGCGCTACTGCATCAATTCGGCTTCGCTGAAGTTTGTGAAACAGTAGCTGGAGTAGGGAATGGGGAGTAGGGAATGGGGAATAGGGGAAGGGCGCTTCCCATTCCCTACTCCCCATTCCCCAGTCGCCTTCAAGGAGGCCCCAGATATGGTCGGACGCAGAGTGGCATTGTCGTTGTTGGCGGTTTCGTTGCTCGTCGGGCAGTTGAATTGTAACTTGCAGCGGCAAGGCGGAATGCAGACGCCGCCGGGTTCACATTCGCAGCCCCGTTTCAAACCCGGCTTCAACCTCTTCAGCCCGCAGCAGGATGTC
>DASTMP010000371.1:0-58360 GCA_035714085.1 Blastocatellia bacterium | reverse complement strand
CATGCTTCCTTTTTTGAAACTTTGCGATGCAGCCGGATGGCTTCGGCGATCTGATCGCCCACCGTGTAGACCGGGTTAAGGGAAGTCATAGGATCCTGAAAGATCATCGCGATATCGTCCCCGCGAATGGCGCGCATCTCGGACTTGCTCAGCTTCAGCAAATCTCGCCCTTCAAATAATATCTCTCCCCCGACAATGCGCCCAGGGGAAGCGACCAGCCGCATGATCGAAAGCGCCGTGACGGATTTGCCGCAGCCCGATTCGCCAACCAGACTTAATGTCTCGCCCCGGTCGAGCGTGAATGAGACGTCGTCAACCGATCGAACCTCGCCACGCCTGGTCGAAAAGAATGTTTTCAGATTGCGGACTTCAAGAAGACTCATATCCACTAAATAGAATACTATAGATTTCAGGAAAAAGGATTTCAGCCACGAATGAACACGAATGAACGCTAATTTTTTTCTTCTCCATTTTACATGCCTCGTTCGTGAATATTCGTGTTTATTCGCGGCTGAAATTCCCGGCTCCTAAAAACGCAAAAAACGCGGCGGGACCGAATGATTTTCGATCCCGCCGCGTTTTTCGCGTTTCTACGGCTATATCATTTATTGCTTATTCTTCTCATCAGGTTTCCTGCGTTGGAACGTGAGGATGACGGCTCCGAAGCCGAGCAATCCCAACGTCAACCGCACCCAGAGCGAAGAAGCAATCTCTGACAGTTTCTCCCCGATGCTTCCGATATCCGCGGCGGCCCGAGGTCTTCTCGGTCGTGGCGGAACATCGTTCGTCACCGTGTAGGGTTGGCCGTCACGTAGATAGAGCCGCTGCATCTCCTCGAGGTTGAACGGGCGAGCGCCGCGGCGGCCGAAGACCGCGATCTGATTGCCCGATTCATCAACCGCGCGATCGCGGTCGATGCCCTTGGAGATGGCAAGCGCCTCGCCTTCGAGGTGGAAGTTGGCGATCAGCCTCGGCGTCGGTTTCGGCGAGAATCCGTAAATGTTCGGGTTCTCCTCCGGCGACATCAACTGGACGACCTGCAAGCCGTTGACGCCGTCGGCGACGTAGCCGAACAGTGAGTTCGCCGTCATCCCGACCTTGACGTCGTGAGCGTCGCTGATCTTGCCGCCGCCGTTGAACATCATTTCGAGCTTCGGCTTTTCGGGCTTCTCGATGTCCACGATCGCAAGACCCTCCTTGCCCGCCGCGACGTAGGCGTAGGTGCGGGCCAGGTAGAGGTGATGCGCGTCGGCCATCGGAAGGAGCGAGCCTTCGACCACGCGCGGCTTTTCAGGCGTCGTGACGTCCACCGCCTTCAATCCTTCCTCGTCCGTCACGAAGGCGTAACGGAATTGGACCTGGACGGCGCGTGGGTTCTTGAACTCGGTCAACACCGTCACCAGCTGTGGGCCGAGCGGGTTATTGAGGTTGACAATGGCCAGGCCCTTGTCGCAGGTGATGTAGGCGTAAACGCCCGCGATGGTGATGCTCGACGCGCCGTTGAGCGCGCCCTCGGGGTTGAAGGCGAGCGCGCGTTTGAGGAAGTTGTTCTGCGGATTACCGTCGAGCAGCGTCACCACGCCCTTCTCCTTGTCGCCGACGACGACCAGCCCTTCGTACTTGTCGCTCACGTAGAGGAACCCGTAGATCAGATGGATCGGCTGTTTGTCGTCGCGGTTTTCGGCCTCCTCGTTTTCAGGCCGCTTCTTGCGCAGCGGGTCGACCGCCAACGTCGAGGGCGAAGCCACGCCGGTCGCGTATTTCGTCTTGACGTAGAACTTCTGTCCGAAAGGCGAGACCGGGGCGGTCGTGATGCGCTCGCTGAAGCCCTTGTTATCGATGTTGGCGATGTCGTAAACGCGGAGGCCGCCCTTGCCGTTGGCGACGTAGGCGTATTCACCGCGCACCTGAATCCCGAGGGCTTCGTTGTGTGTAGTGTGTTCGTAAGCCTCGGCCAGGCGGTCCTGACGCTTGATGTGCGCGGCGTATTCATCGGGGTAAGCCATCTTGTGCAGGCTCGATCCGATGACGGCCTGAGGCTCGTCGCGTTCGGTCACGACCACGGCGTGGATGCCCTCTTTGCCCGCCGCGACCCAGGCGAACCGCCCGATGAAGTTGACGAAATTGGTCCCCTGCATCAGCAACTGCGCCATAGTCGCGTTGTTGTCGTTGCCCTTCGAGACGTGGCAATCGGTGCAGACCTTGGTCTCAGAAGTGCTGACGGTGTGCGGCACGAAGGTGCTGAACGCGTGTCCGCTGTAACCTTCGGACGAAATCGTCTGCTGCTGCGAATAGAGAAATTCGCGGTTCTGGTTCTGCGACCCGACAAGCACGGCGCAGGTCGAGCGCGTCGGCGCGATGCGCCGCCCGGTGACCGACCCGTCCTTGCCGAGCATGAAGATGTCGTCGCGCAAGGTCTGGTAGTTGTACTGCGTATAGTTGCGGAGGGCGTCAGTCCCCTCGTTGTGGAGCATCGGCTTCTTGCGGTTTGCGACCATGGGCAGGTGGCAGCCGAAGCAGCTCGTCGTCCACGAGGTGTGGCATGCGTAACAGGTCATATTGCCGTTGGCATGCGCGAGCTTGCTCTCGTCGGCGGACGCATCGCCCCAGGTCTTGCCGTCGCGCTGCACGGTCTTTGCGAAAGCCGACGCGTCGTTGTAATCGCCTTTGCCCGGCGTGATGGTGTCTACGGTCTGGACGACGCGCCACCATTTGCCGGGCTCGACCATCGAGTTCTGCACGATGTCGCCGGGGTTCAGCTTGACGTCCTTGCCGTCAAGCGTCTTGCGCGTGGTCGCCGCGGCGATGCGCTGGAACATCGGCACCTGGCGGCCCTTTTCGTTGCGCGTCTTGATCTTCGTCAGGTCTTTACCCGTGGTGACGATCTTGCCTCCGAATCGCGCGGTCCCGGCTGACGGGCCCGAAAGGACCAGAGTCGCCGGCTTGTCGATAGTGCCGTGGCAATCGATGCAGTCGATCTGAATCGCGGCCCGCGGCTCGTTGTAAAGGTTGCCGTTGCCGTGGACATCCGTACTGACATGGCAATCAGAGCAGTGCATGCCCTTCTTCTGATGCACGTCTTCCAGATGAACCGCTTTTTTGAACTTATCGGGGTCGTCGGGTTTGATCGTCTGGCCGTTCCCGGTGAGCATGTTGCCCTTGCGGTCGCTCCTGTAGACATTGCGGAAGACCCAGCCGTGACCGTGGAAATCGCCGAACTGAGTGCGCTGCGCTTTCGGATTGATGTCAGTCCAGATCCTTTGCAGGAAGCCGGGGTTCTGCCCCCACATCCCGCGCATCGCCGCGCCTTCGGGGTTGCGCTGTTGAATCTTATCTTTCTGCTCGTCACTCAGGTTGGGCTGTTTTGCGGGATACATCAAGTTGCCGTCGGTCTCGTTATCCCACCAGGTCATGCCGTAATAACTGGTGACCATGTTTCCGCCGGGGTGCATGTGACAGACCATGCAATTGCTCGAAGGGGCCCCGTTGACCATCTGGTGCTTGATCGGGTGGCCCGACTCGCCCTTCGGAATGGTCGGGTCTTCCGTGACGGTCAGTCCCTGGTTGCCGAATTGCGCGAACTGCCCCGAATGCTTCGGATCGCGGTCATTGGCGTAAACGACGTGGCAGGCCGTGCATCCGGACATTCGGTAATCGCCCGGATTATCGTTAGTGCCGGGGAATGAGAGCAGTGGGTCGAGAAGTCGCGTCTTCTGCAACCCCAGAAAGACCGGATCGGTGCGCAACCGCGTGCCGAATCCGCGGTCGCTGAGCTTGTCTTCAGGTTTCCCGCCCAACTCGAAAGTGCTCGGACTGCCGATGTCCGAAGGCAGACCTTTCTCTTCGCCGCCGCGCTCGAAAACGCGCAGCACGTTGCCGGGCTGCATGACTTCCCATCTCGGAATCGGCATGAGGTAGGGCAGAATGCCATTCTTCCGGGTTTCTTCTAACGTCGGCGCCGGGTTGGTCAGGAGGCCCTGAATCCGCCCGTTCTTGCCGTAACTTTCGCCGAAGTTCGAGTCCTTCATCGGGTACGCGCCGTTGTTGTAAAGGGCCGCGCCCCAGAGCATCGCCCCGTGAGTCATCATGCTCTTCTTCATCCACATCACTTCGCGCTCGTGGCATTTGCCGCAGGCCGCGTCGGCGGCGCGTAAATCGCCGGGGTTGACGAAGCGGACGTATTCGTCGCTTTCCTTATTCCAGTCGGCGTAGACGCGCGTTGGATTGTTCGTTTCCTCGGGTTTGCGATTACGCGGCAATATGTGGGCTTTATACTTGTTCTGGGTCTCTTTCGGGTCGCCGCCATGACAATCGGCGCAGCCGATGTCCAGCTCATCATCGCCGTCGAAGTGCATCGACTCCGAGCCGATGTGGCAAACGACGCAGCCCACGCTCCGCGGGTTATTTGTGGTTTTCTTCTTCTCCTTCTCCTGCTGAGCCTGCGGTTGTTCTGTGCCTTCCGCGTTGTGGCCGACGACTACGGAGGACGTCGCCTCGGTCTTGTTATTCGACACCGCGAAGCTCAGAGCCAGGGCGAAAGCGAGGAGTGACAGAAATATGATTTTGACTCGTTTTATTTTATTCGTTTGGATCATACTTGTGCTCTCAATATTGAAACTTCACTTTCACAAACGTTGAGAAGAGCGTGGGAGTATTCGCTCCGCAGCCTGCGGGGATGCCGTCACAATTAGATGAAAAGATGTCGGTGAATCCGCGGCCGCGTCTGAGGCCGGATGCGCCGGCGCTAATGATGATGTTTTCGCTCAGGAGCGGGCGATAAATGAACCCGAGTCCCAGATCATGCCCGATCTCGTGACGGACGCTGTCCTGGAGCAGCGCGAGTTCGAGCGGCTCGGTACGGACGAACCGCAGGTAGTTGTAATTGAGAACGGCGCGCAGTTTCGGCGTTACGTCGACGTCGATGCCCGCGTTGATAAGCCCCAGACCGGGGTTCACGAAATTCGACTGGCCTTCGAGCTTGCTGCTGCGCAGGGCGGGGATCAGACTGTTCGGACCGACCAATTCAGCGCCGGTTTGAGGCAGCCGGATTTCCTGCGAATTCCAGAAACTGAATTCGCCCCCGGCGAAATTCACACGGTCAACAATTGAGTCGAAGCCGGTCGCCGTGCCGTCGGTCGGTTTCGAGTCGCCCGAAGCGTAGAAGCCCGCCAGGCGGTAACGGAAAAAGTCGTAATCCACCGAGAATTCGACCGCGCCCATCTGAGAGTTGATGCGTACAGGCCTGCCGGCCAGACCGTTGAAAGTGTCGCGTCCGATCACCTGATAGAAGGAGTTCGTGACGTTCAACCGGCCGAAATGCCCGTCGCCGTTAATGCCGAAATAGCCCGACTGGACGTGGTGCGGAATAGGAGAGCCGAGGATCGCGGGTCGCACCGGCAAAAGGTTTGAATCCTGGGCGATACTCGCCTGGTCCGTATTGTAGAGCGTGCTGAATTGTAACGTATAACCCTTAACGAAGGTATCCTGGCGGAAAATGTTGGCGATGTAGACATTCTGATTGCGAAACCTGATGCCATCAGTGAAGTTGATCGCATTGAGTTGGCTGTTGGTATCCTTAGCAAGCATGTTGAAAAAGACCATGTTGTATTGATACCTGTTCGACGCGACATTGCCGAACATTCTCGCGCCGAGGTTCGAGTCGCTGAAGACGAAGCCGCGGAAATCGCTGGTGAATGCCTGGATGCCAACGCGCATCGAGGTTGTATCGAAGAAAGGCGAACGCCCGCCCTCGCTGCCTTTGCCGCGCAGGAACGGCAACACCCTGGTCGTGTCGCCCAATCGCCATTCGAAGAACGCGTTCTCGATGGAGCTGAAATTGTCCACACGCGATTTTCCCGCGCGCGGGTCCACACGGACAACGCCGTTTTCCCGCGCCTGCAGGTAATTGATGTTGGCGATGCCTTCGACCTTGAACCTCCAGTCTACAGGCTTGAACGAGGCGTCGCCCTTGAACATGTCCATCGACACGATGGCCATCTCACTGAACGCCTGCTGCCGCCCGCGGCCGAAAAATTCCAAACTGCCTGGACGAGCGGCGCTCACACCCTGTGCAGCAGGAAGCTGGCGGAAGTCGTAGAAGCTTTCGCTCGCGAGCGTGAGGTTCATGAAAATGTCGTTGCCGATGATCGGGTAATCGCCTTTCAGGACGTTCTGGTGATACGGGTCGAAGATGCTGCCCTTGCGGAAGCGCGGGTCTTCAGGAACGCCTTCGCGCCAACGGTCCTGGACAACAATGAAATCGGCGTCTTCAGGTCCAGGCCTCTTATTGCGGTTCGGGCCGGCCGCGCCGAGCGGTTTGTCCTGGGGAAGCCGAAGCTGCGGTCTGTCGTTTTGCCCCTGACCTGTCTCCTGGGACTTTTGCTCTGGCGCGGACTTTTGTCCGGTTGATTGTGGGATCGTTTCAGACACCGACGCCTGAAGCGATGATTGATCTGATTCCTCTTTTTTCGGTTTCTGCGCTGATTGCTGCGCCGATTGTCCGGGTGAGAACTTGGAGAGTTGTTGCGGCAACCGCCGCGACAGAGTCTCAGACATTTTCTCAGCCATCGCTCGCGTGGAATCGCCGTCCCGTTGTTGTACGATGACATTGGCTACGCCGGGCGCTTCGCAGAAGAAAAGAGTCACAAAGATAGTCGCAAGAAGAATGTAGAAGCCTCGCACAGATTTATGCCTCCAGAAATTTCCCTTTATAGAGGAGCCGAAGCGGACACACGTATTTTTTGATGTGTACGAATGTGAGTTTTAAGGCAACGCCGGGACAACGTTTGACAACGGGGGACAGAGCATCGGGACAACTTTAGATCAACAGACTAATTGGTGACAAACACAAATCAAAAATTAGGAGCGATGCTCGGCTTTATGAGCAGATGTATGTTTGAATAACACAGCCTTTCGAGCCAAGTCAATCACAGATTTTCTAAAATATGAAACGACACGGCTATTTTTTTCTTGCGGCGGCCCATCGGTAAGAGCTATAGTCGGAGCCGCTTTGGGCTAACACCCTTTTCCAGTCGCTCCCGGTTGAACAATTTTCCACCGTAATTCCAGGGAAAGAGATTAATCCTTAACCGAGGTTAGGTAAATGAGTGCACAAGTCCGGCTAAACCTACGTCGTCTCGTTCTAGCGGTAATAGCCCTGTTGTCGTTCGGAGCGATTATTCTTAAACAATCAGATCAATATCTTCGTGTTTCGGCCGCGCCTCAGGTGGTTAAGAGCGTCAACGCGGCCAGTTATCTGGGGGGACCTCTGGCTCGGGGGTCGCTGGCCTCCGTTTTCGGGAACAATCTGTCGTCCACGACCGAGGAGTCGCGATCCAATCCTGCGCCGACGATGCTCGGCGGCGTTATGCTTCAAGTGACTGACAGCGCCGGCATCATATTTGACGCCCAACTGGTTTATGTTTCTCCGAAACAAATCAATTATGTAATTCCTGATGAGGTCACCGGCCGCGCGCACATCGTCATCAAGAACGGCGCCGAGCCTATTGCGAATGGGGATGTGACCGTAGTCGATTCATCTCCGGCGCTATTCACGTCGGGCTCCGGCGACCACAAACTGGCTGCTGGGATGACGGGCGCAAATGGCGCCATTTCGGGAAGCATCGTGAATACGGACGGCAGCCCGCGCGCCGTCCGTATTGGCACAGCATGGAACCCCAGCGTCGTGACGTTGCTCGGAACCGGACTGCGCTACGCTTCGAATTTGAAGGTTCGGATCGGCGGCGAGGAAGTGACGCCGACCTCCTTCAGCCCGGACCCTGACACTCCCGGGGTCGATCGGGTTGAAGTGAAACTCCCGATGACCGTGAGCGGCGGGATCAATACGCTCTCGCTCGTCGTCAACACCACGTCGAGCGCCACGACTTCGTCGACCACGTCGACCGGCGCGACTCAATCGAGCCCGAGCGCTCTGGCCGCCACCGCGACCCCATCGAGCGCCACGACCACATCGGCCCCGTCGACCAGCGCCGATCCGTCGAGCGCCGCGGCCCAGACGAGCAACGCTGCCCAACTGCTGGTGCAACCTGACGCGCCGCCGAGCGCGTTCATACTTAACGCCAGCGACGTCCAGTTGATCATCTCTCAGGCCGTCGCAAAAGCGCAGCAGATTGGCCTTCCGGTCACGATCGCCGTCACCGACAAGGAAGGTAATGTGCTCGGCCTCTACAAGATGAACGGCGCGAGCAGCACCGTGCTGGTCGGCTCGACCAATCTTGTTAACGGTCAGCGGCTCAAGCCTGGAGGGGATCCGGATGGCTTGGAGGGGGTTACCCTGCCGCTAGCTCAAGGCCTCGGCCTTCTTAGCGACGGGGCGGCGCTCGCGGCCATCTCCAAAGCCGGAACCGGGGCGTTCTTCAGCACTCAGGGCAGCTCGATTTCGACGCGCACCGCGAGTTACATCATTCAGGAGAACTTCCCGCCGACCATCCAGAACCAAGCCGCCGGGCCGCTCTTCGGGGTTCAGTTCTCGCAACTCCCGTGTGATGATGTCAGGCAGGTTTTAGGCACCCTGCCGCTCGGACTCTCGGGTGATAACGGCGGTGTGGGAATCTATAAAAACGGCGTGGCCGCCGGCGGCGTGGGCATTGAAGGCGACGGATTTTACTCCGTAGACCTCAACATCATGGACTTAGATCAGCCGCCGGAAGAGGCCATCGCCATCGCCGCGATAAAGGGTTTTCGTCCCCCGCCGGCGCTTCAGGCGAATAACATACTTGTTGGCGGCAACCGGTTACCCTACGTGAACGTGTCGCCGCAAGCGGACGGACCGGGTACGGCTCCGTTGGACAGCACGACTGGCGCAATTCTCTCCCCGATTCGTTCGACACCAGTTTCCAAGTATACTCCGTTTACGCTCGCCGGAATTCCAGGCCGAGTCGTCATGGATCCGGACCCTAATCCCGTAGCCACTGGCGTACGGCAGGGGTTCTTTCCTTTCAAGAGCAGCGCGGTCTCGGCTCTGAACTCGGATGATGTCACCCGCATCATCTCTCAGGCCGCGCAGACGGCTTATCGATCGCGAGCGGCGATTCGCCTGCCGGTTCCTTTGCCGGTCGAAGTCAACATCACCGTAGTCGACACGGCCGGAGTGGTACTCGGAATATTCAGCACACAGGACGCCCCGGAGTTTGGCTTTACTGTGAGCGGTCAGAAGGCCCGCACATCGACATTTTTCAGCACGCCCACCGCAGGCGCGTTATTGCGGTCCGCGGAGGGAGGCAAGTTTGCGAAGTACGCTGACGCGGCGCTGGCCTTCGGCGTTAAGCTCGACGGCTCGGTCGCTTTCAGCGAAAGAGGGAACGGTTTCCTGAGTCGCCCGTACTTCCCTGACGGCATCCTTGGCACGATGAACGGCCCATTCTCAAAAAACATCAACATCTGGAGCCCATTCAACGTAGGGCTGCAGTTGGCGCTCGACAGGACGGCTCTGGTGACTATCCTGACCGGTGGACCCATACCAACGGGCTGCACCGCTATTCCGGGCCTGGGCTCAGGCATCCAAATCTTCGCCGGAGGCGTTCCACTGTACAAGAATGGCGTCCTGGTGGGAGGGGTAGGCGTCAGCGGTGACGGCACCCAACAGGATGACCTCATCGCCTCGGGCGGCTCTTTCGGCTACGAGGCGCCACAGGCCATTCGCGTTGACCAATTAACGCCGTTTGGCGTCCGGCTGCCATACGTACAATTCCCGGCTCACCCGGGTATCGGGACTCTCCCGGCGACCCCGCCGATCTTTAGGAACACGCGGGCGTTCGCGAATACGAATTGACGCCGCGCGACGCGTTATGTCAAATTCCCGCCCAGTCCGGCGCTTTAGGATGGGCGAGTGGCAAGCGGCGGCGAGCGATGTCCGAATCTTCGGCTACCACGCTCGCCGCCGCGACCTTGCGTCATTGGTCTTTACATTTAAGCCTATATAGTGGCGCCTGTCTGTTAAAGACAGTGTCCCAATGTCTCTTGTTCCGATTGTAAGACCGGAATCTACCCAGCACAGCGATCCACTGCTATGGTCAAAAAAGTCACCATTATTCTCTCCCTCATTAGCATCTGCGCTCTCTGGCGTGGGACCTCGATGTTACCTGACGCCGCCGCGCAGAAAATGCCGGGGGCTCAAATGCCGGGATCCGGCCAGCCCCGACGCGATAAGGCGCGCGGCACGAAGCAGATCAACTACTCCAAATTCCAACATTCCTCGCATGCGGGTATGGTCGGAGGCGTGCTCAAACAGAGTAAGTCGCAGGAACTCAAATGCGACTACTGCCATCAAGACCCGACTCCTGAGGAACCCATGGTCACCGGCTATCCGAACTCAAAGCCGGGCTCCAAGGTCACGCACTCCGCTTGCATCCAATGCCATCTCATGGCCGGGCGACCCGAATATCCGGAGATGTGCCTGATCTGTCACAGCACGAAGCCGTTGGCGGAGATGAAAAACAACGTCCGCGTCTTTCCCAATCTGGCGTCCGGGCCGAAATCGCAATTCTACGATCATTATTCACACAGCGGCCACGCGGGCTACTTCAAAGGGTCGGAGACGTACAAGGAGATATTCAAAGACAAGAGCAGATTCAAGCGGCCGGTCGGATCGGAAAAGGACAAATTCGAGTGCGCCGCCTGCCACGAAGAGAACCCGCAGCCGGTAAAGGTCGGCGGCATGGAATTCGTAAAGGGCATCAAAGAGCGCGCGCCCGGTCACAAGGAATGTTTCGTCTGTCATTTCAACGAAAAAGAAGTGGACAAGAAGTCCCCGACTTTCGCGCTCAATTGCGTGGGTTGTCACAACCTGAATAGTAAACCGAAAGGGATGGGGTCGGAATTGGCCGTGCTCTGGTTCAACCGCGAGATTGTCAACACCGAATTCAATCCGGCCAAGCCACCGCAGAAAGCCGGTCAGAAGGCCAAGCCTCCCGCGCCGTTCAACCACGAAGCGCACATGGGCGAATACGACGACACCAAAGACAAGCGCTACGGCAAGGGTACGCAAAGCTGTCTGATCTGCCACGAGACCGGCAAAACCGCCGCCACCCGCTCGGACTTTTTCAACGAGTTCAAAAAGACGACGAGCAAGCAGCCGAGCGCGGGGAGTTGCATCCCGTGTCATCAATCGGAAATGCAGAAGAATATCGGCGGCGCCGTGACGCTCGAAAGCGCCAAATGCAGTTTGTGTCATTCGCTCCAAACGATCAAAGCCCGCGGGGCCAAAGGCGTCGCGCTGCCTCCGCCGAGCCATTTCCGCGCCCAGCCTCCGCCGCCGGTATTGGCGGGAACCTTGGCGCAGAATAACACGCCGGCGCAGCCTGCGCCCGAGCCGCCCTCCAAGCCGGAGCCGGCGACGCCGGAGCCTGCGCCGACACCGACGCCGCCCACTCCGACGCCTGCGCCGGATCCCACGCCAAAGGCCGAAACGCCTAAGGCCGAAACGCCAACTCCTGCGCCTACGACTCCTGCGCCGAATCCGACCAGCGAGGCCGCGGCGCCCGCGGCCTCGCCAACACCGACGCCGCCAACACCATCTCCCGCGCCGGAGCCTGCGTCTTCGGGGGCCAGAAAACCTGAGCCGACAGGCGTTGTTCGTTTAGGCGATCCGAAAGCTGAATTTGGCGACCAATGGGGACAACACGCCAAGTGGGGCGTCGTCGAAAACTTCAATCATGGAGATCATACCAAGCCGAAATACTCGGAGAAGTGCGAGGACTGTCACCACACCAACAAGGACTCTAAGAATGAAGTTGTGCTGAGGTGTCTTACTTGCCACCAAGGGCCTGATTCACCGGTCACGGCGAGTAAGGGCGGCGGCGTCCCCGTGGAAGACGCTTATCACGGCGTTCCCGATAGCGAAAAGGCGCCCAAAGCCGGTTGCATCGAATGCCACAAACGCTACCGCGACAAGAACCCGGACTCCAAAGCGCCGATCAAGTCGCCCTGCTCTGGTTGTCATACGGAGAAGACGGCGCGCCTCGACCCACGGATGATGCGCCCGCGGCGCGATGATTGGGTTACGGGCAATATAGCCGCGTTGACCAGGTGGATGAGAAGTTCACCCGCGCCCGCGATGGCGTTGATCAAATGAATTAGCCACCGCAGACACAGAGGAAGAAAAGGGCGTGTCTCGATATTCTCTTTCCTTTTCTTCCTCTGTGTCTGCGGTGGCTCTCTGGCAAAGTCCATGTCCCGAAGTTGCGCGCTTTGATTTGGAAAAATACGAAAATGCTGAAAACGATCTGGCCTCTGACAATCTGGCTGAAAATAGTTAAGCTCGGGCTCGCGCTCGCTTGTTTCGCATTTCTACTCACTCCGTTCGCCGCGCGCGGCCAGCAGGCCGGTAAACAATCAGGCGCCAAATCGACGCCCGCCCCGCCTGCTCCGGTCGCCCCGCCGCCGGTGAAAAAACCGGTGGACTACAACCGCTTCACTCACCAAACTCACCTGGGATTGATCAAAGTCCCGAACACCAACTTCGCGCGCGAACTGAAATGCGAGTCGTGCCACGAACGGCGCAGCGCTCAGGAGATCGCAAACAGCATAGTCCCGACGACTGATCGCAACAAACAACTGAGTCTGAAGTTCCCGGGCCACAAAGCCTGCGTCGAATGTCACGTAGTTCAATTCACCACGAAGCCGCAGCAGACTTGCGTCATATGCCACAACACCCAGCAGGGGCTGAACGCGCGCCCGCCGCAGCGCGACTTCCCGCTGCGCTACGATTTCAACGCGTTTTTCGACGCCAAGCAGCACGAATTGCACGTCACTTACAAATTGTCCGACGGCAAACAAATGGAGTGCGCTTTCTGCCACAAGCCGACCCAGAAGGCTCTGGCCGTGACTATCGGCTCGCACCCCGAATGTTACGTCTGCCACGCGCCGGGCAGCTTCGACAACAAGGCTAAGGTGAAAGACAACTGCGTGGTCTGCCACACGCAGCGGGTGGTCGATGCTCAACCCGAGCCATTCGACGCCAAGCTCGCGAGTCGCGCTTACGGCGCCAAGTTCTCGCACGCCGAGCACGTCAAATACATGGACTGCAGGGAATGTCATTCAATACAGGGCGGCTACAACCAATACTCGCCGTCTTCTCCCATCGTCAAACAACACAACACCACCGCTCAGACCGGGGGGCGCGGCTGCTTCAGTTGCCACGACGGGAAGCAGCGCTACGGACGCAGGGTTTTCAGCGGCGACGACGCCCAGGCTTGTAGCAGGTGCCACAATCTGAAAGGCGATATCAAAGTGCTCAAGGTGCGCGGCTGAAGGCGACGGGGCGACAATGAGTCAAAGAGAAGGGGCGACAAGGATATTTCATTTCCTTGTCGCCCCTTCTCTTTGACATGCCTTCGCGGCCTTTTCGCAGTTATCCACGCTGTCTCTTCATCGCCCTGTCTCCCCGTCGCGTGAGTTGCCCTGTCTCCCCACCCTACTTAAGCGCCAATCGCTTGACGGCCTCGACCAGTTCATCGACCTGGAAGGGCTTTTCGATAAAGGCGTCACAATCGTCTTTGATCAGGCGGGATTTCTCGCTATCGTTCTGGCCTGTGACCGCCAGTACTTTTATGTGGGCGAGTGACGGGTTCGCTTTGATATGGCGTGTGGCTTCGGCTCCGTCCATGATGGGCATGTCCAGGTCCATCACGATCACGTCTGGGTTCAGGCTGTGGGCAAGTTCTATCGCCTCCAGGCCGTTCGAGGCCTGGAGGACATTGTAATCGTCCTCGAGCGCGTATATGAGCATGCGGCGCACGCCTTCGAGATCGTCCACTATCAAGATTTTGGTCACGTGACACCTCAGTGATAAAGCTACCGCGTCGTCCCTCCACTACGTGGATTGGGGCCGGCGATTGCAGTCGCCGACGAGACATTATCAGGTGGGGTCAGGAGTTTCCGCGCGTCTTATTGGCATCCGGCGACGCATCCGGAAACGAATTTGAAGAAATCACAATCCGAACTGAGAGCTAACCCTGGGCTTGTGAAATCATATTGCGCCGGAGTCTGGCTGGTGAGGCCAACCAGCCAGACTATCCTGGCAAGTATGTTAAAACCGCGGCTGTGTGGGGCGTTAATGGGAGTATCCGCGTTCTTAGAGGGTTTAAAAGAACAATTTCCTAGTTTGATTGCGACACGGCACGGCTGCCGTTTGGGGTTCGGCGATGGGATTATACCTAAATCCTTGAAAATATGTACAGAGGAGCGGCCACTTTGTGCGGGGGGGCGGGAAGGGGGAGCGGGGGCGGGAAGGGGGAGCGGGAGAGCGAGGGAGTGAGGGAGCGGGAGAAAAAATATCTCTCCTCATCTCCTTGTCCCCCGCTCTCCCGCTCTCCCGCTCCCCATTTGCCCCATCTCGCGCGCGAAGGGATTGCTGTTTTGCCAGCCGGTTCGCCCGGCGAGGCGGAAATTTTCGAGCCGCCTGATGGTGATTTCGCAGAAGATCGGGTCGATATCCATCGTCAGACATCTTCGCCCGGTCATCTCGGCGGCCAGGAGCGTCGTGCCCGAATGCGAGAAGAAATCGAGCGCCGTGTCGCCGGGCGAAGAGCTGGCTTCGATGATCCGCATGATCGCCTTGAGCGGCTTCTGCGCGTAACACCCGTTGACGTTCTCTTCCATTCGGTAAAAGACCTGCTGCACATCGATCCAGACGTTACCCGCGCGGATGGATTCACTACGCCCGCGCTCCGTGTTCTCGGTCACCCGCCCATTCACCTCTTTGTAATACCCCTTCAACGCTTTCGGAATGTCGGTGTACTGAGGCGTGAACGCGGGAGAGCCTTTCGTATAATAGAGCAGTTCCTGCCTGACGCTCATCCAGTTCTTCTGTGTGCCGTATCCGCGCTGGTTGCGCATGGTGATGAAGCTGCGCGAGGTGAAACCGGTCTCGCGCATCATCAGCATTACTTCGGGAAGCGGGGCGAAACCGTTCTTCTGATCGGCGCCGGTCCACAGATAGAGACCGCTGTCGTGAGTGAGCGTCTCGTAGGTGTTGTTTACAACCTGCCTGAGCCAGGCGACGAACTCTTCGCACCGCTTTCGCTCGAAGGCGATTAAGTTGTATGGCGGATCCTGAATCGCGAGCCGGGCCGGCTTCTTTCCGCATAGCCTAATCACGTCTTCGCGCGAGGTCGCGTCAAGACAGCCGACGCGATGGCCGTTTTGCCGGTCGCGCCAGATTTCGCCCGGCTTCAGCCTGCAGAATTGAGATAACCTATGACGCAATTTTTCGTCGCGGTCGAGACGCGCAAGCGGATGGTTGAGCATGCTTAAATCGAACCATACAAAATTGTGGCAATGGCGCTGCCACAGAGCCACAGAGACACCGCAGCCACAGAGATGTAGAGAAAGAGGATAGGCAGTGGGGGGACATCGAGTTTTTCTATCTGTCTACCTCACTGTGTCTGCGGTGTCTCTGTGGCCATTATTGGCATCACCTTGAGAGCCCGCCTGCGGGATTTGACTTTGGGAAACAATCGAAGCTTAATAGCCAATCGCTCTACCGCTGCAAATTAGCGCTCCAGACATACCCCGAAGGAGACCTATGGATTATAACCTCGAACTCGTTAAACGCTATGGTCGCGTGTTGATGGGCGGCGTCACGTCGCCGGTCATCCTCAACGTTCTGATTACGTCGGTCTGCGACATGCGCTGCGTCCACTGCTTCTTCACCGAGGAGCTTGACGACAAGCCGCGCAAGAAATTGCAGATGACCACCGCGCAGTTGGCGCGCGTCAGCGAGACGCTCGGCGGTAAACTGCCCATCCTGATCATCGCGGGCGGCGAGCCGTTCACACGCAAAGACCTGCCCGAAGTCGTCCGCGCGTTTTATGAAAATAACGAGCTCGAATCGGTCTACCTGATGTCGAATGGGGGCATCCAGCAGCGGATCATCCCCGACGTCTCCCGCATCCTCGATGAATGCCCAGGGCTCAACGTCACCGTCGCGCTCGGCGTTGACGGCCTGAAAGAAGAGCATGAGAAGATTCGCGGCAAGGTCGGAAGCTGGGATAAGGCCATTGATACGGCGCGCCGGCTTCAGGCGATCCAGCGCGAAATCCCCAGGCTCGACGTTCAGACCTGCACCTGCTTTATGAATTCGAACCAGGCTCGCATCTTCGATTGGTACGACTTCCTGCGCTACGAACTCAAACCCGACAAGATCAACGTCAACTACATCCGCCCGCCTTCGGCGAGGCCCGAAGAGTTGAACATCGACCTGGCGCGCTACCGCAGACTTTCGGCGATGATCGACGAAGATTCGCGGCGCGGCGTAATCAAAAACCATTACAAGGGAAAGGGCGGATATTTCAAGGCCGCCGTGGACATATACATGCACGAGCTGATCGCCCGCACCGAAGAGCGGCACAAGGCGCAACTGCGCTGCTTCGCCGGGACGACAGGCGGCGTGATCTACGACGAAGGCACGGTGTCGAGCTGCGAGAACCTCGACCCGATCGGCAACCTGCGCGATTATGACTGGAATTTCTGGGCGTTGTGGAATTCGCCCGAATTGAACGCCCGCCGCGCGCAGATAAAGCAGGGCTGCTATTGCACTCACGAATCGAATTGCTATTACCCGTCGCTGGCGTTCAACCCGAAACACCTGATCCAGATCAAGAAGCTCGAAAGGCAGTTGAAGAAATCGCACGGGACTGAATCCGAGCCGGTCTTGACGCCGCGCGCGGCATAGGCGCCGCAAAACAGAAAGTTCCCCGGACAACATACAAACCAATTCACATAAGTAATCTCCCTAAACAGAATGGCACACGAACCCACCAAAAAGTTTCTGATTATCACGTCCGAAACCGGGGGCGGACACGCGAGCGCCGCCTCCGCAATCGCCGATGGGCTGAGGCGATTCGCTGCGCCCGAATGCCTGGTCAACATCGTCCGCGCGCTCGAGGAGTCTCACCTGCTGGCTGAAAAGCTGGCGGAGTTTTATAACTATCTGCTGCGTCATCATCAGTATCTGATGAAGTATTACTACTGGGCGATCGAGCATTTCCATCCGAATGAGTCGAGTCTGTTCTATCGAATGACTTCTAGGTACGTGCGGCAATTGTTCGAGAAATACTGTCCGCAGGTCGTCGTCTCGGTTCACCCGATGACACAGCATTTTCTGGGGCGCATGTTGCGCGAACTCGGTTTGCTCGACCGCATCCCGCTCGTTACTGTAGTAACCGACCCGTGCTACGGGTTCTGGCGCGGCTGGGCTTGCGAAGAGGTCAGTCTCTACCTGGTCGCCACCGACGACGCGCGGCGGCAATTGGTCGATTACGGCGTGCCCGGCGAGAAGATCAAAATCTGCGGCATTCCGATTCATCCGAAATTTCAGTTTCAAACCGAAGAGGACAAGCAGGCCACGCGCGCCGAACTCGGACTCGATCCCGATAAGTTCACTGTCTTCATCAACGCCGGCTGGATCGGCGGCGGCAACATCCCGCGCATCTTCGAAGAAATGGTCGAGCGCGGAGAGCAGATCGAAGGCGCCCAGGCGATCTTTCTGGCCGGGCACAACCACGAATTGCGCGAGCGGATCGGCGCCATCGCCCGTCGCGCGCCGTTCCCGACAAAGGTCATCGGCTACACGACCGTCATGGAGAAGTTGATGAACGCGGCAGACGTGATGGTGTCGAAACTCGGCGGCCTGACCACCTTCGAGGCGCTGGCGAGCCGTTTGCCGATCATCGCCGACACGACCACGCCGCCGATGCCGCAGGAATCGCAAACCGCCCACCTCATCTCCCGACAAAACGCCGGCGTGTTGCTCAAAAGGGCGGCTGACATCGCGCCGACCATCCGCCGCATGCTGAGTGATCCGGCGGAACATGCGGCGATGCGGCTGGCCGCATCACGCATCGCTATTCCCGACGCCACCAAACGCATCGTCGACGAACTGATGCGGAAAGTCGAACAACGTGTCCCCATCAGACCTCCCGAGATCGAATCGGGCGAATACCAGACCGCCGGCTGAAATCGCCGGGATCGGGGCATCATATAAAGATAAATTGGAGTATGGGATTATTAGAAGGGAAGAAAGCGATTATCACAGGCGGCTCGCGCGGCATCGGGCGTTCGCTGTGCGAGGTCTTCGCGCGCGAAGGGGCCGACATTGCGTTCAATTTCAACGTCAGCGATGAACGCGCCGCCGCCACCGTCGGCGAGATTGAATCAATGGGGCGCCGCGCGCTCGCGTTTAAGGTCTCGGTCACCGACCGCCCGGGAATGATCAAGATGGCGCGCAGAGTCCACGAAGAGTTCGGGCGCATCGACATCCTGGTCAACAACGCCGCGATCAATCGCGGCGACAACTTCGCCACGATGACCGAGCGGGCCTGGGACGAAGTGATGGACACCAACGTCAACGGATTGTTCAACGCCACCAAACCGGTCTTCAAGTTCATGATGCGGCAACGCTCCGGCAATATCCTGAACCTGACCAGCATCGGCGCCGTCCGCGCTCTGCCGACGGCGGTCCATTACGCCACGTCGAAGGCCGCCGTCATTGGCTTCACCAAATGCCTCTCGCGCGAAGCCGCGCCCTTCGGCATCACGGTCAACGCCATCGCCGCGGGAATCTTCGACACCGATCTCGCGGACGCCCTGCCGGAGCGTTTGCTGGATATGCACCAGTTCTGGTGCGCGAAAGGGCGGCGAGGTCACCCCGAAGAGTTGGCCGAAATCGCCGCGTTCCTGGTCTCGGACAAGAACAGCTATATGATCGGCGAGGTCGTCACCGTGGACGGCGGGAGCGTTACGTAGTATCAGTACCGCGAGCGGTACTGATACGCTCATTCTGCGCCGAGATATGCGTACCTCAATACAAACAACGCCGCCAGGATGTAAACCAGCGGGCTTGCCTCTCTCCATCTTCCAGTCAAAACCTTCAGCAGCGGGTAGAAAATAAAACCAAGCGCCAATCCGTTGGCTATCGAAAACGTCAGCGGCATCGCCAGCATGGTCAGGAACGCCGGTACCGCTTCGGTCATGTCGCCCCATTTGATCGAAGTCACAGCGTCGATCATCAACGCGCCGACAATGATCAACGCGGGCGCAGTGGCGATAGGCGGGATCGCCCCTGCGACCGGCGCGAAGAACATCGCCAGAACGAAGAGCGCTGCGACAGTGACCGCGGTCAAGCCGGTGCGCCCGCCTTCGCTCACGCCGGTCGCGCTCTCGATGTAAGTGACGGCGGTCGACGTTCCGAAGATCGAGCCGGCGATGGTCGCAATCGCGTCAGCGAAGAGCGCGCGATTGACTCGCGGCATTTTTCCCTCGGGCGTCAAATATCCCGCTTGCCGCGTGAGCCCCATCAGCGATCCGATGGTGTCGAACAGGTCGACGAACAGAAAGATGAAGATAACGTCGAGCGCGCCGAGTCTCAAAGCCCCGCCCACGTCGAGCTTCATAAACGTCGCGCTCACATCAGGGATTTGAATCGCGCCGTCCGGCAATTTCGACAGTTTCAATAGAATCGCGACGGCGGTTATGAGGAATATGCCGATGATGATCGCCGACTTGTATCCGCGCGCCATCAACGCCGCCGTGACGATCAGGCCGCCGAGCGCGAGCAGCGCGGGTTTCGACGTGACGTGGCCGAGCGTCACGAACGTCGCGGGAGACGCCGCGATCACGCCCGCGTTTTTCAGCCCGATGAAGGCGATGAACAGGCCGATGCCAGCCGCGACCGACGTTTTCATCGTCATCGGGATCGCGTCGACGATCATCGCCCGGACGCGCGCCAGCGTCAGTATCAGAAAAGCCACGCCCGAAATGAAAACCGCTCCCAGCGCGACGCGCCAATCGTAGCCCATCGTCTTCACTACTGTGTAGGTGAAGTAAGCGTTCAACCCCATCCCGGGCGCTAACGCGAAAGGATAATTCGCGAGCAATCCCATGATCAGCGAGCCAACCGCCGCTGAGAGACATGTCGCGAACAACGCGCCCGAAAAAGGGACGCCAGCCTGGCTCAGAATTTGCGGGTTGACGAAGATGATGTAGGCCATCGTCAGAAACGTGGTCAAGCCGGCGGCGAGTTCGGTCCGGACGGTGGTGTTGTTTTCCGACAGCTTGAACAAGCGTTCAAGCGTCCGGCTGATAGGATTCGGCATTCGTGTGAACCTCGTCGAGCGAAATAGATCCGCAAATGGAGACAGCCTTTGGAGCGCGGGAGCTTGGGATATCGCTGGCAAACTCCCATTGTATGTTGAGGACAGCGATACAACTGATGACTGGCTACTGACAACTGATCACTGGTTCAAAATAAACACAAGCGATTGGCTCCGAGCGCCGGTTTATTTTTCATCAGTCGTCAGTTGTCGGTTGTCAGTCGTCAAGTATTTCTTCTCTGAGCGCCAAGGTGAAAAACGCCATAGGCCGTAAAACCTTAGTTGGCCAGCGGTATCCCAAGCTCCCGCGCTCCGAAGACCCCGCTGGTCTGATTTATGCGCTTGCTTCATTTAAACTCCCCGAGAACAGGAACGTCATCTGTCTCGAGCAAGCCGAGCGCGGCGGCGATGATCCGGTGCTGCAACGACGTGTTGTTCGGCTCGCCGAGGGGGTAACCCATCGGGAAAGGGACGAAAAGCGCCCTCGGAGGTTTGATTACCGAAGTAACTTCCCGCAGCAGGGAAATTGAAACTGTCGCTATGCCGGCGCGTTCAATAGAGGCCTGAAGCAGACCGACCGTCTGCTGGCACATCGGTCAGACGGGTGTCAGAAAGACAGCGTCCACGCTGTCTTCAGCGAGCATCCGCGCGACCTGTGGAGCGGTCTCGTCGATCAGTCTTCGCGGGCCGACTATCGAACCCATAAAGCTGAAATGGCGATGGTTCAAGGCGCCGATTGCGCCCCGCGACTCGAGTTCGCGGAAACGGTCGAGCGGGAACGCCAGGTTGATGTCCGAGCGAATCGCCTCGTGGTCGAAAGAGTAGCTGCGGTGCGACTCCACCAGCCGGCGAGTTTCAATCGTATTCGGGATTTCTCGGAACGACGGGTCACCCCTTTTATCCGAGCGGTCGAAATCGCTCTGGCCCTCGCTTCGCAAGCCGGCGGTCGTGACCAGCGCGACGCGCGAACGTTCGAGCGGCCTTTCTAAACGCGCGCATGGCGTAGGGGCGATCGTATAGCGCGAGAAAGGGTAGCTTTTCATGAAGAGCCTGACATGGAGGCTCAAGTCGTCGTATATGGCCATTTCTCTTATGAAAGACTTCCGGGTAAAATCAAGGCGGAATTTTACGCGATTATATCTCCATTCCAAATCCCCTTGAAATCATAAGTTCTTGCAAGCCGTAACGGATCGACATATGAACAAGCTCTCAATGAGCATCATCGCCGTCCTGTCGCTCGTCGCGCTCTTGCAGCGCCATGGCGCCAATCCATCAGCAGAGGCGGCTCAGGCGGCGCCCGGACAGGGGGAGACTCGCCGCGCGATCGTGGGGGCCTATGACAACGCCCACCTCAACGGGGTTGTGTTCATCGCCAACGAGCGGAACATTTTCGGCTTGCGATTCCTGACCTATCGCGCCGGAGACTCGGTCGAAGAGGTCCCACAGTCTTACGATTTGGGCGATTGCGCGCCTGACGGCTCTTTCGCGCGATTGATCTGGCGGTCGAGATTCGACAACAAAGCTCCGTTCATACTGCGATGGAGCCGCGTCAGCGACAACGCGGTCGTGGGGCAGTTGTCGGCGCCGGCCGACATACGCGTGGCGATTGAGACTTATCGCCCCTGGAGCGATTTGCGCGCCGACCCCGGCCGGACCGCTTTCTCCGCGCAAGACGATAATCGCACGATCTTCGGCGAAGAGGTCAATAACCAGAAGGACAGGCCCCCGCTGCGAAACTTTCTCTTGCAGACGGACCGCGTCGGCTCCGGCGCGGCCGAATATAGCGATCCGCAAGCGATGCGGACGATACTTCTCAAAGAAGGCTATGCGAAGCAACCGGAGTCGGGGCAGTCGGTCGCCCGCTTCTCCGTTTTGAGCTTCGATCCCATCCGGGGGGCGCCGAGCGTAGCCCCCGACGCATCGACTTATTCCATCGGCTTTGTCGCGATGATCGGCGATGATTTCGGCGCGATGCAGGCCGAATCGAATAATCTGTTGCAGAAGTTGGGCGCTGGAATCCTGGATCAGGAAGAGAAGAAATACGAAAGCTCCCGCGTGGCGAGCGGCGGCGCGCTCGGCCCGAGTCTCTCGGTTCTCAGCCGCGCCTTGAACTGGAGCCGCATTTATCTGCCCGAAAAACGGCTCGAGTATATCGCCCTCAACCAACTCAATGGGCGCGACGGCCGCGACCCGCGCAACGCGCCGCTCAGTTGGGATACGTTTTTCAACGCGGTCGTTTCGTCGCTGGTCAATGACGCGAGCGCGGAGGCGGTCATACGATTGTTGCTCGACGGGCTGACTCCTGACGGGCGCGCGCCGCTGCGACGTTACCTGCGAGCCCCACAGCCTGACGAGGCGACGGCGACCGCAGGCAGATCGATGCCTCCGATCGGGGCGTTGTGTGTCTGGAAAATTTATATCGTGACGCGCGACCTGGAATTTCTCGCCTGGGCTTATCAGCGATTGCGTCAGTGGAACGATTGGCGCCTCGCCGATCGCGGAGACGGACAGGCCTGGCGCGACGGCAACGGCGACGGATTGCTCGAATGGGGATTCGACGCGGAGCTGGAGTTGGGGCAGTTGGGAGCGCGCGCCATGTCGAATGAGACGAAACAGCGGATGGCTTTCTCCGAATCCGGACTCGAAGACAGGCCGCAATGGTCGGGCGGCGCGCCCGCTTCCAATCCGCCAGGCGCTGCTCTGCCGATTCCTCCTAACGAACGGGCAATTGCGGAACTAATTGAGCGTCTGGTTGATCGTGGCGATGAGGCCAGGTACAACGACAAGACTCATACGCTCGAATATACGACGGTCGGCCTGAACGCGCTCTACGCCCTCGACACTGAAATTCTGATGATAATGGCCAGTGAGCTGGGGCTACAGGCCGAGGTTGACAAGTGGCGAACTCGCTACGAACAGATCAAGAAAAACGTCAATGAGAAACTGTGGAGCGAAGAGGATGGGCTATACCTCAACCGCCACTGGGACGGACGTTTTTCGCGCCGGCTGTCGCCGGAAAATTTCTATCCGCTCGCCGCCGGGCTGGTTGATCCGGAGAGAGCGAAACGAATGATTGCGACGCTGCTCGATCCGAAAAAGTTCTGGGGAGAGTACCCATTGCCCGCGATCTCCCGCGATGACCCGGCTTTCGCCCCCGGAGGGCCAGGGCAAGGGGCGGTCTGGGCGCCGATGAATTATCTGGTCTACCTGGGGCTAAAGCGATACGGTTATCACACTGAAGCCGCCGAATTGGCTCGCAAAAGTTTCGCAATCGCGCGGTCCGCATCGGAAAAGAGCGGCAGATATGACGATCGATTTTCAAGCGTTGACGGGAGTCCTGTTGGCGAAAGGCCAGGCGCCGAGGGCGATGGGCAAAGAACGTACTTCTTCGGCCTCACGATCTTGCCCGCAATCGAAGAAGCGATCAACGCCGACCCATGGGTGGGTTTGTCATTCGGCAGCGTCGCCGCTACAGAAGAGTCCCGGCTTGAACGCCTCGACATCTCCGGAGCGAAGCTTGACGTGATCACAGGGCCGGAGCGAACCGTCATCCGCCGCAACGGCGCAATCGAAATCGAATGCGAGACGCCGGTTAGATTGCGAGCCTATCAGACCAACGACAGCGCAATCGGTTTCGTGATCGAGGCGAAAGATCGCGCCCAGATCAAGGTCCCGGCTTTAAAAGGAAGGAAGATCACCGTCTCGGTGGATGACCAAGTGCTTGGCAGCGTGTCGCCGGGCGTATCGGCAACCTTCAAAGTCTCGGCGGGAAGCCACAAGGTGGTGATCTTTAAGTGAAGAGGCAGAGAGACGGGGCGACGGGGGGACTCGCGCGATGGGGCGACAACGCAAGGGGGCGCCCCCTGTTATTCCGTCGCCTTGTCGCCTTGTCGCCCCGTCGCGCGAGTCGCCGCTAAAGCCGGATGATCTTCTCCTCGAAATCGGTCAGCCCGCGCGTGGCGTTGCGGGTGTCTACTACCAGCTTGGCGTGTTCGGCCAGCCAGGCGTAATTGATCTTGCGATGATCGGTGACGATCACCACACAATCGGCTTCGCTGACCGTTTCACTGCTCAGCCCGATTCCGCGCAGGCGACGGCCGTTACCTTCAAGGTGTATTTCTTCGACGTAAGGGTCGTGGAATTGCGCGTCGGCGCCGAGCGCTTGCAACTTCTCGATGATTCCGAGCGCTGGGCTTTCGCGCATGTCGTCGATTTCACGCTTGTAAGCCACGCCCATAATCAGAACCTTCGACCCGTTGACTGGCTTGCGATGATTGTTTAGCCCGCGCGTCACCAGATCTACGACGTGATCGGGCATGCGCGAATTGACTTCCTCGGCCAGCGAGATGAAACGCGACTCGAACCCATGCATCCGCGCCTTCCACGACAGGTAGTGCGGGTCCAACGGGATGCAATGACCCCCTATGCCCGGCCCGGGATAGAAAGCCATGAAGCCGAACGGCTTGGTCGCCGCCGCCGCGATCACTTCCCATGTATCAATGCCGAGGGTGTCGCAGAGGCGGGCCAGCTCGTTCACCAGACCGATGTTGACCGCGCGGAACGTGTTTTCGAGCAGCTTGCATGCCTCGGCGACGCGCGCGGAACTCACCGGATACACCTTGTCGACGATCGCGCCATAAACGGCCGCGGCGACTTCCGCGCTGGTTTCAGTCACGCCGCCGACAACCTTGGTGATGTTTTTCGTGTTGAAATTTTCGTTGCCGGGATCAACGCGTTCGGGCGAGAAGGCCAGGAAGTAATCTTCATCGAGCTTCAACCCGGTCGCGTCGAACATGGGTTTCAACACTTCATCGGTCGTGCCCGGATAGGTCGTAGATTCGAGAATGATCAACTGGCCGGGTCGCAAGCAGGCTTGAATTTTCTCCGAAGCGGCGAGGATATATGAGACATCAGGATCTTTGGTCTTTCTGAGCGGCGTCGGCACGCAAATGATGATCACGTCCTGGTCTTTTAGCAGCGCGAAGTCGGTCGTCGCGCCGAGGCGCCTCGCTTCGACCATTTCAGCGAGCTGCGTGGTCGGGACATCGGGGATGTACGATTCACCTCGATTGATCTCGTCCGCCTTCTTTGCGTCAACCTCAAAACCGGTGGAATTGAACCCTCCAAGCGCAAACTCGACTACTAGCGGAAGCCCTACGTAACCGAGTCCAACCACTCCAACACGCGCCTCACGGGCGGAAATCTTATCCAACAGGTTTTTCTTGTTCTCAGACATAGAAAATTTCCCTTTCAATATTAGCTTCGGGGATAAATACGCCGGCAAGTTTTACACGTTCATAGGCTGAGGCTCAAGCGCTTTTTTACCATCCGCTTCAATTGACTGGACTTCCGAGCGCGTGCTAGCTTTCATCTTCGATTTCGCGGCAAAATTTTGGGGTTCTTTGTCAACGCATTCAGGTGCTCGTCGCTCTTCTCATGAAAATCAACCACGAAGAAACGAAGAAAAAGAAGAAAGAACAGAAAAGAATCTTCGCGCTCTTCGTTTCTTCGTGGTTGATTTTCGCAGCAGGACGGGCGGCGAGAGAATAGGGAAGCGGGTGTGAATCCCGCGTGGTCACCGCCACTGTGAGGCCCTTAAAGCGATGCTTTGTACGCCATTGCGCCGAAACGCGCGAGAAGGCCGCGTCGCCTTCAATAACGGTTGGGCCGAGCCAGGAGACCTGCCTGAGGGTCAATTCGACGACTCTTCGGATGAAAGAGCGCGGCGAGGACGTTTCCAGCTATGTCACGATTAGAAAGCCTCTGACGCGTTCGATCCGTCGCGTCTGAGGCTTTCGTTTTTTATGCGTCGCTCTTACTCAACGGCAAAAATCAATGCGGTTCTGATGGCTCTGGCCGCGCTCCTGCACTTCGCCGGCTGCAAAGGGGCCAGCGCGCCCCCGCAAAATGGCGGCGAGGCGGGCAATCGCCACAACTTCACCGACGGCCTTGGCCGCACGGTTTCGATCGCGACCAACCCACAGCGCATCATCTCGCTCGCCCCGAACGTGACCGAAATTTTGTTCGCGCTCGGATTAGAAAGTCGCGTCGTCGGCGTGACGAGTTATTGCGATTTCCCGGATGCGGCGAAGGCGAAGGAGAAGGTCGGAGATACGCTGCAGCCGAACCTGGAAAAGATCATCTCGCTCAAACCCGATCTGGTGGTCGTCTCCACCTCGAGCCAGTTGGAAAATCTGACGCGGCGGCTCGGTGAACTGGCGATTCCGGTATACGTCACCAACCCGCGCGCTGTGCGCGAGGTGGCCGCTTCGATCCGCAGCCTGGGCGAAGTCACGGGAACGGCCGAGCGCGCTCGAGGCCTCGCCGGCGAGATCGAGAGCCGCATCGACGCGGTTGAGCGGCGCGTCGGCGCCTTACCCAGACCGCGTGTCTTATACGTCCTGCAAACCGGCCCACTGATCACAGCGGGCCGCAATACGTTCATCAACGACCTGATCAACATCGCGGGCGGCAAATCCATCTCCGGCGACGAGACAGCCGAATACCCGCAATTTTCCCGCGAGACCGTCGTCGCGCGCGCGCCGGAGGTAATTGTCGCTCCGTCGATCCACGGGGCAGAGTTGGTTAAGGGGTCCGATCTGCGGCGTGATTTCTACACGACCCCCGCCATCCGGTCTAATCGGATAGTCTGGGTCACCCCCGACCTGGTTGATCGTCCGGGGCCGCGCATCGTCGAGGGGCTGGAACAGTTGGCAAATGGGTTGCATCCCTAGTATGCGACCTGAGGGCGCAGGCGTTTTCGCCTCCGCCCTCAGGAATTACATAATGAAGGTTGAAACTTTGATAGAGCAGGGCTCGAACCATTCGCTCGGCGATCCAACCGGGAGCTATTTGACCGTCCGCCGCGCGCTGATCGTAATCTCCCTCCTGCTCCTCGCCCTGTCGGGTTTCGCGGTCGTGGCTGCAGGGCTGGGCAGCGAACATATTGCGATGGGACAACTCTTCCCGGCTCTAGTCTCGAAATTGACGGGAACTGTTTCGCCACTTTCGCGTGAGCAGGATGTGATCGTTTTCGGCCTCCGGCTGCCGCGAATCGCCCTGGCGATCAGCGTCGGCGCGGCGCTGGCGATCGCGGGCGCGGCCTTCCAGGCCCTGTTGAGAAACCCATTGGCCGACCCCTACGTGCTCGGAGTCTCCGGCGGCGCGGCGCTAGGTTCGATCACCGCGATCATTTTCGCGTCGGAACTTTCGTATAGTAGGCCGCTATTCGGGTTTGCTGGCGCGACGATCGCCACGCTGGTTGTTTACCGCCTGGGAAAACGCGAGGACGACCCGGCCCATCTGGTGTTGGCAGGCGTCGTGATGTCAACTTTCCTCTCTTCCATGATCGTGTTGATGACCGCGATGACCGACAACGTCAAGTTGCGAAACATCACCTTGTGGCTTCTGGGCGATTTATCTAGCGGGGCGGTCGAAGGGTTGATCTTTGTCGTCATCGCGGTGGCCGTCGGCGCGGCGATTCTGGTCACGCAATCGCGGGCCTTGAACCTTATGATGATCGGCGAGCGTGACGCGTTCGCGATGGGAGTCGAAACGGCGCGCGTGCGATGGGTCGTTCATCTGACCGCGTCGTTGTTGACCGGCGCGGCAGTGTCCGCCGGAGGCGCAATCGGCTACGTCGGACTGGTCACGCCGCATTTGGCGCGGCTCGCCGCGGGCAGCGATAACCGCCTCGTGATCCCGGCTTCTGCGATCGGGGGGGCGTTGATGGTTCTGATCGCGGACACGATCGCGCGAACGGCTCTGGCGCCTCGTGAGCTGCCGACCGGCGCAATCACAGCCCTGATCGGCGCGCCAGTGTTTGTTTACTTGCTGCTCAAAAGCAGGAAGTGAGATATGCCATTCGAGAGAATGTTCTTGCGGCGCCGGAGGCGCCGGAGGATATTAACCGGTGGCGCAAACCACCGGAACACAGGCGCCAAAACTCCTCCAGCCCTGAAAGGGCGACAGACCCGTAGCTTCGATCCGGCGCCCTTTCAGGGCGCGGATTCCTATTGAATCCGCTACCGGTGGCTTGCGCCACCGGCTAATATCCGCTGTCCCTCCGGGACGAAAAGCGGAAAAACTTTTTCTTGAAATATATTGTTGGTAGTTGGTAAGCGCCAGGAGCCAACCGCCATTCCTATGCTCCAGTTACGCGACATCCATTTCACCTATCCGAACCAGCGGCCTCGTGAGACGATCTCCGGCGTGACGCTCGATGTCCGTGCGGGCGAGATGGTCGCGCTGCTCGGGCCGAACGGATCGGGTAAATCGACTCTGCTTTCGATAGCGATCGGGGCGCTGAAACCGGATAGCGGAGTTGTTTTATTTGACGACCAGTCCATCGCCAAGTTTTCGCGCCGCGAGATCGCGCAAAGGATGGCGATGGTGGCCGAGCAAGGGGCAATCCGCTTTCCGATGACTGCTCTCGAGTACGTTCTGACCGGGCGTTTCGCTTACGCGACCGCGCTCGGATTCGATTCGCCGAGAGACGTCGAGGTCGCCATGCAATCACTCGGCGCCGCCGACGCCGCGCAATTCGGGCGCCGCCGGTTCAACCAATTGTCGAGCGGCGAACGCCAGCGCGTCGCGCTCGCCCGCTCGTTGGCGCAGCAACCGCGATTGCTGCTGCTCGACGAACCGACGGCAAACGCCGACATCGCCCATCAACTCTCACTGCTCGATCTCGTCCGCGGGCTGACGCGGGAGCGGGGTTTGGGCGCGCTGATTGTCACGCACGAGATCAATCTGGCCGCTGAATTCGCAGACCGTATGGCTCTGATCAAAGACGGTCGACTGGTCGCCTGCGGCGCTACGCGCGAAGTGATGACCTCCGAAACGCTCAGCGGATTGTTTGAAACCCCATTGTTTGTCGACCGCCACCCATTGAGCGGCTCTCCTGTCGTCTGGTGGATGAGGAAATAACGGTACCGGGAGCGGTAGCGACCGGGCGCCATTGACCCGGTCGCTACCGCTCCCGGTACCGCACCGATTGTCGTCAGAAACATGTGGGATGGGAAAGTATTTTAGTTTATCATATCAATCTCTCAGCGGCCCTGACCCGGGCGGGTAATCACGGCGCCAAAACTGGCGACAGAATCGAATTGAAAGCGACGCTCCCAGAAAGAGAAAGCGGTAAGGAGTAAATGATGAAATCAATATTGAGATCATCCGCCATTCTCGTAATGAGTGTGTCCGTATGCGTTTCCGCAATCGCGCAATCGCGCGGGTACATGCGTGGAATAGTTGTTGACGCCAAAGCCGCGCCCGTTCGCGGCGCCCGCGTCATTCTGCTCGTCAACGACAAACAGGCGATCCGCGAGACGTTCACCAACGATCGCGGCATATTCGAATTGGATGGTTTGAAACCCGGCGATTACGCCATTTCTGTGGAAGCCGACGGATTGACCCAGACCGGCGGCGCCCAGCCGATCAGAATCGCGGCGGGCCGCGAGTTCCGCATCGCCATTCCGTTAACCGTCGCCGCCATCGAAAACTCGATAGTCGTTTCAGCGACCAGAACCGAGGCGCGCTCGGACGAAACGCCTGCGAACGCATTCGTCGTCTCCGCGAACGACATGGCGCGCGCCCAACGGATCAATCTCTTCGACGCGCTGCGGCTTTCGCCCGGCGTGACGGTCGCGCAAATGGGGCGTCGAGGCGCCATGACCTCGCTCTTCGTCCGCGGCGGCGAGTCCGATTACACCAAGGTTCTGATCGACGGCGCGCCGGCGAACGACGCCGGCGGATTGTATGATTTCGCCGATCTGACCGCTGACAACGCCGCGCGCGTCGAACTAATTCGCGGTTCGCAAAGCGCGATCTACGGCTCCGACGCGATGACCGGCGTGTTGCAGCTCTTCACGCATCGCGGCTCGACCTCCGTGCCCGAATTCGAATTCGCGGGCGAAGGCGGGAGCTTCGCGTTCAACCGTCAATTCACCCGGTTGTCGGGCTCGAACAGCGCGTTCGATTATTCCGCCAGCTTCACGCGCCTGAGCGACAACGGCCGCGACCGCAACGACGATTACCAGAACCGGATCGCCTCAACCAATCTAGGCTACGCCATCAACTCGCGGATGCAAATGCGCCTGACTGCGCGAAGCGAAAATTCCGGACTCGGCGCGCCGGGCGCTACCGCCTCGTTCTATCCCGACCCTGATGAGCGCGCTAAACGGCGCCGTGTCACGACGGGCCTTCGATTGGACGATCAAACGACCAAAGGCTGGCGTCAGAGCCTCATGTTCGCCTATTCCGAAAGCAATTTACTGAGCTTCGATCCGGTCGCTCAGGATTTGACCCGCCCCGATACGCCGCCCATCTCGCCGCCTTTCTCGCAGATTAACGCTGGCGGCGTCGGCAGCGATCGCAGCGACTATTTTAACAATCACTACCGCCGCCGCGGGCTGCGCTATCAAACCGACCTGGCCGACCTCGCGCCGCTGAAGGGCCATTTCTTTACGGCGGGGCTTGAATACGAGGAGGAGCGCGCCGTTTTCGACAGCGGCTTCGCTGGTCTCAACCGCGTCGCGCCGTTGCGTAAAAACGCCGGCGCGTTTATCCAGGATCAATTCGCCTACACGTCGCGCCTCGCCATCAACGTCGGAGTCCGCGTCGAAAACAACCGGGCCAGCGTCCCGGAGAGTTTGTCGAAGACGCTCTTTGACCTGGGCGCGCAACCTTATCCCGGCAAGGTCGGCTTCGGGACCGAGGTCATGCCGAAGATCGGGGCGCTGCTGTTGATCAGGCGAGCCGGGCTGCAAAGCCAGAAAGGCCCCACGCGATTGCGTGTCAATTACGGCGAAGGCATCAAGGCGCCGACCATGCTCGAAGCCTTCAGTCAAAACTATTTCCTTCTGGGCAACCCCGAGTTGAGGCCTGAACGTTCACGCAACTTCGACATCGGCCTCGAACAGTTCTTCTGGGCTGACCACCTCCGTATCGAAGGGGTCTATTTCAAGAACCGCTTCCTCGACCAGATCGCGTTTATCGCTGACCCGTCCACGTTCGGCGGCCCTGTCAAGCTCGCTAACGGCAGGGCGGCTAATTTCATCAATAACGACCGCGCGACGGCCGAAGGGTTCGAGTTTTCAGTCTCCACGCGCCCGAACCGCTGGCTGCGTTTCGACGGCAATTACACGCTGCTCGACACGAACCTTGACGCCGCGTCCGACGTCTTCGATTCCGCCACGCAAACCCTCATCCGCAACCCCGAGATCGGGCTGCCCCTTTACCGCCGCCCCCGAAATTCCGGCTCGGCCAGCGTCGTGTTCACCGGCGAGAAGTTCACCGCAAACCTGGACGGCGTCTTCATCGGCAAGCGCCGCGACTTCGATCCGGCCCTCTTCTCGCGCTTCGACCTCCAAGGCCGCCCGATTTACAACGGCGGTTACACGAAGCTAGACCTCGCCGGATCGTACCGCTTCAATTCGCTTGTTTCATTCTTCGGGCGGATCGAGAACCTCTTGAATCAGGATTACGAAGAGGTGTTGGGCTATCCGGCTTATCGCTTGAACTTCTCAGCGGGAATGCGCTTCCGAATTGGCGGCGGCAAGTGAGAGATGGAGAGATCGAGAGACGGAGGGATGGAGGGATAGAGAGACAAGGAGACAAAGAGCGTTATTCATAACCAACTCCTCTGAAAAAAGAGCAAAGGGTCCAGCCTAAAGGCTGGACCCTTTGCTCTTTTTCGTCTGTTTCAAAGCGTTGCAACGCCGCGTGAAGGCTCTTCAAGAAATGTTCTCAATTGCAACGCCAGTTATGGCTTTTGCCACACACTGCCGTCCACATACTCGATGCGCTTTATCGAAACTGTCTCCTGCTGTTGGTTCATCAACGAAGAATAATTGAAGCCTTGCGCGCAGACCATTTCAATCACGTTGTTCGACCCATTCCCCCTACCGGCGACTCTGACTATATCGCAGCGTTTCGCGCCCGGCGGCAGTATTTGTTTGAGAGTCTTTTTGCCGCCGGGTTTGATCTCGACCCTGGTCGTCACATCGTAGCGCGAAAGAAGCCGGCCGTTTTCGTAGCGCGGAAACGCAAAATCCCAATCAACAGCTTTGATCGGTTTAGACCCGGTGTTCTTGACGACGACTTTAACCAGTCGCGCATTGTCAGTGACCCGCACGTATGAATTCAGCCTGCCGACCGTTCTCATATCTTCCGGATGGGCGGATCGGTATCGCCTGTTTCTTTGACTGGCTGAGCGTTCGTTTGCCGTCATTGGCGTATCACTGTTTTCAGCCGACATAGCGCTGGGGCGATCCAGCATGGGGTAATCATCCATGTCGATTTTATGGCTTACGATTTCGAACGGTGGCTTGTCTTGCGCAGCTTTATTTACGGTCGCAGCCTGAGCGCCCTTTATTTGAGGCTGTCCTGCAAGGGAAGCCGCGATTGCTGCGGAAATCGACAGAACGATAAATCCCCCGGGCTTCATTTCGATTCCTCCTTTGAGACGAAGTAACTGGAGGGCCGCCACATTCTACTCCTGACAGGATCGGAAGTTCAGCCATTAACGAACAAAAAGAGCCCGCCCGGCCAAAATTGACCGGGCGGGCATTCTGTTTTGGCTTTTGAGCCGGGAGTTAGAACGAGTAGCGAAGAGCAAACTGAAGGTTGCGCTCGCTATTCTTGTTGGTGATCTTACCGAACGTGGCCTTGGTCGGATCGGTGTCGGGACCGTTCCAGTTCGGATGATTGAGCCAGTTGAAGGCCTCGGCGCGGAACTGAATCGCATGCCGCTCCGAGATGTGGAAATCCTTCAACAGACCAAGGTTGTGGTTTTGGAAGCCAGGACCATAGATGAAATTTCGCATGTGTTGCGTGCTGAAGGCCCCCGCCGGCGCCTTCGTGAAGATCGCCGAACCATCCTGATTCTTCACTGCGAACCAGAAGTTAGGGTCGGAAGGATTCGACGCGAACTTCTTGTCGCCGTCGTCCAGAACCGGGTTGCCATTGATGACCAGGAATTGTGAACCACTGCCAGGACCGACACCTGCGACGTCATCGCCCGTGACAATATTGAACGGTGTGCCTGTCTGGAATTGCGACACGCCACTGACCGTCCATCCGCCCAGCACTTTGCCTACCAGCGATGACTTCTCTTTGAAGAATGGCAACTGATAAACGAAGTTGATCACCAGAGCATGCCGCCGGTCGAAGTCTGAAGGCCCGTACAGCGTGCTGGCGTCATACGCGTTCGGAATGATGTCGCGCTGTTGCGAGCCGTCGTCCGAAGACTTCGACAAAGTGTAGGCGACGCCGAAGCTGAATCCTTGCGTGAAGCGCCGGTTGAGCGACACTTGCAAGCCGTTATAGCGCGAGTTCGCGTCGTTGTTGGTGACGCGAATCGTGTTGAAGCCCTTGTATGGGCGCAGGAAGTCGGGGTTAAAGCGGCCCAGCGATGGGTTGGCGGGGTCAATCAGCGGACAGCCTACGCCCGCCGGGCAAGTGCCTGGTTGAAGCTGATTGATGTTGCGTTCGCGCTGGCCGTGCAGGCCGCGCTTGCCGACGTAACCAACTTCGAGGGTGGTGTTGTAGCCGAGCTCTCGCTCAAAAGTCGCGTTCCAGGTCCAGGTTTCAGGATTTCTGAAGACAGGATCCTGGGTCGTGATGTTTTGCGTGAAAGCGCTGTTGGATCCACCGGCGGGGTTATCCACGCTGCCGTTGGCGATGGAGGCCATCGGCTGGAACGGCGGGTTGCCGCCGAGAAAGACCGAGTCGCTCACGCCGACGCGGGTAAGAAAGCGTCCCGCGCCTGCGCGGATCACGTTTTTGTCGTTAAACGCATAGGCGATGCCGACGCGCGGTTGGAAGTCCTTCTTGTGAATATCTGAATATGATTTGCCGACTCCACGGAAAAGGAAGTCGAACTGGCCGGTGTTGGCCACCGCCACGCGACCATCTCCTTTGGCGGCGTCAGTAAATCCGTCGCCAGGAATGACCAGACCGTTGTAAAGCGACTGGAGGCTGCCGCTGGTGATGAAGCCATTCGATTTATTCAATACTGCGGCGATCGAAGGGTCGTAGAACCTCGGATCGAAAACGACCATGTTTCGCCACAGACTGTAGTACGGTTGGATGATCGAGTGTCGCAATCCGAGTTCCAGGCGCAGTTTCGGCGTCGCTTTCCAACTGTCCTGGATGAACCACTCGTACATGTGACCTCGATACGGCGTATAGGAGCGATTACCGATCTCCGCGTAAGAGTTGAAACTTCCAATAGCCGCGTTGGCGATGTCGAGGCCCGTGGCGTTGGACTGTGAGTTTTTGAATTCAAAGCGTCCGTTCTGGTTGTTGGTTCCGCCCGGCACGCCGCTGACGTTGATCTGGTCGAAGTCATTCTCGCCCGAGCGCTCAAAATAGAACCCGCCCTTGAGCGTGTGGTTGCCACGAATGTTTGTGATGTTGTCGCTGAGCTGATAAATCGGCCCTTTCGAGCTAGATGGGTATGGCCCGCCGTCGAGGTCGGTGAAAACTCCGCTGAAGTTGATGGTCGGAATCTTGTCCTGAATCTCCTTCGGGGAGTTGAAAAGGTACGGGTAGTTAATCCCGTATTGGCTCCGCTTGTAGGCGCCGTTGCTCGTGTCCACGTAAATGTAGACCTGATCGCGGCTGGCGGCGGCCAGGAATTCGTTGATCCAGGTCGATGAGATCGTGTAGACCCAGTTGAGCGAAGTCGTCTGGTTCGGTCGATCAATGATCTGTGGCGCGCGGTCGGTGTTGGCGCGGAACGCGCTCACGCCGACGTAATGAAAGATCTGGGCGCGCCAACGAATCTGATTTTTATCGGTCGGATAATAATCAACCGAGACCGTGGTCTTACGCTGGTCATCGGTCGTCGGACGCGACTGCGTAAAGTTGTTAGTGCCTGATTGGAATCCCGGAGTCGGGATTGGGTAGGCGTTGAGCAGCGCCAGACCTTGCGGCGAGGTGCAAGTAACGGTCACGCCGCAGCCTGGCGAGCCGACCTTCGGGATGATGTTTCCAGGATAAGCTTGTTTGGTAATCGGGTCGATAATCGTAATTGTCTTGTTGTAGTAAGGGTTCGCTGGGTTAAGAAGCTCGCTAAAGTCACCATTGCGCATCTTGAGCGAAGGCACAGTCGTGACCGTCGTTGAGGTTTGGCGCTGCTTGACCCATTCCTGCCCGAATAGCCAGAAGAGCTTGTTGCGCTCTCTGTTGAACTTAAGGCCCGGGAGGATCACTGGGCCGCTCAGGTTGTAGCCGTACTGATTGTACGTGAATGGGCTGGGACGGCAGTTGTCGAGCTTCGGGTTGACGCCGCAATCGCCAAGTCCAAGCTTATTGCGACTGAAGCTATTGGCGTTAAGCGCCGCATTGCGCATGAATTCGTATGCCGAGCCATGAAAATCTCTCGATCCGCTTTTAGTGACGATGCGGATTTGTCCACCAGCGGAGCGTCCGTACTCAGCGTTATAGTTGGCTGTCAGAATCTGCACTTCCTGTGTCGAGTCGGCGTCTGCCACGCCAATGCTGGTGCCGTTTGAGCGCGTACGAACGGCGACCGCGCCGTCGAATGTGATCAGGTTGTCCTGAGTGCGCGAGCCATTAATGTTAAGACCGCCGGTGGTCAAACTGAAACCGAATTGTCCAAGCGCGCCGCCGTTCACGCCCGGTTTGAGCAGCGCGAGGAAGAGCGGGTTGCGGCCATTGAGCTGGATATACTGTATTTGGCTGCCTTCCACGACTTTGCCAAGTGCGGCCGATTCGGTCTGCACGCTGGCGGTAGAAGCAGTGATGTTAACTGTTTCAGTCACTTGTCCCGCCTGCAATGAGACGTCAAGGCTGGCCGGGATGTTGGGATCGAGTTTCCTTCCTGACTCCACGTATTGCTTGAATCCGCTGGCTTCGATCTTCACTGTGAATAGCCCCGGCGGCAACTGGGTAATAACGAAATAGCCTTCGCTGTTTGTCGTCGCAACGCGCTCGAAAGCCTTGGTATCGCTCTTGATTGTGACCTTGGCGCCGGAGATGACGCCGCCTGCCTGGTCCTTAACGAACCCGGAGATTTGCGTGTTGTCTGATTGCGCAAAGCCTGTGAGTGAAATTGCGAGCGACAATGCCGCCAGCAATCCCAATCCGATGCTCTTCGCGACCACTCTTCTCATTCTGGTACTCATTTGAACCTTCCTTATGCGAGAGGGGCGAAAGGGGGGGACCTCCTCCGCCGTCTTCACTTCACGATCGCCGCCCGGGGCGGACAATCAAAAAATCGGATCGGTTCATTCGCCGTAAGCGCCAGCGAATGAACAATCGCCTAACTCTTTAAATCAGGATAGCGTGGTAAGCCTTCGTCCCAGCAATGAAATGATAAGCCTTGCCAACTAATGCGCCAGTCTAGGCGCGGGGTCTATGTGAATTATTGATGGAATCAATTTCGTTGGCTATGGCGAATTATCAGGATGGTTATACCAAGTGTCAAGACCGAGGCGGTCAAGAAGGAGATATTCCGGCTATGATTTACAACATTTACAGTGATTTATCACGTCACAAAGACCCGCTTAACTTTCCCGCTCTCGAAATGTATCATCGGTCCTTATTCTTCCCATGACCGATTCCCCTATTATCACGGAGAAACTTAATGGCCGAAGTCATCGAGCGCAGAGTCGTCCAGTCGTTCCCGCTCTACTATGATCTCTATGTTCCCGAAGGCGAGGAACCGAAACCGCTCGTCATCGCGCTGCACGGCTATGGCGGCGACAAAGGCTCGATGATGCGCCTGATGCGCCGCGTCCTCAGAGATGGGGAATGTGACTATGCCATCGCTTGCCCGCAGGGGCCGCACCAGCATCTGGTCATGCCGACCGAAGTGTCGCCGAATCTGGGTTACGGATTCGGCTGGCTCTCGAACTTCAAGCCCGAAGAATCAGTGGCCATGCATCATCAACTTATCCGCGAAATCATCGACACGCTCACGTCCGCGGGCGAGGTCGACGCGAGCCGGGTTTTTCTGCTCGGGTTTTCGCAGGCCTCCGGCGCCAACTTTCGATTCGCGTTCACGCACGGGGATCTGGTCCGCGGCGTGGTCGCGATCTGCGGCGGCATTCCCGGCGATTGGGAGAACGATGGAAAATACCAATCGGACGTCGTCGATGTGTTGTACATCGCCGCCGAACGCGACGAATACTACACGCCGGACCGGATGCGGCGGAACGCCGAAGCGCTTCGCCGTCGCGCCAAATCGGTCGAATTGCGGTTCTTCGACGCCGGACACGAAGTCCCGCGTGAATCTTACGCTGTGATTGAGGAATGGCTGCTGAAGCAACTATGAATAGACTTGAATTCAAATACACGTTTAAGGAATTTTTCGAAGCAACCAGAAACGCTTCACCCATGTACGGGATGATCTCAGTATTGGGAGGAATTTTGATCCTGTTCACATTATCGAATGCGTATTTGAAGAATGGAGCCCAGGAAGGCCCAACCAATACCTCGTTTTCCTATCTGATGCCTTTCTTGCTGGGTGTTTTGTTCCTTTCTTTACCGCTATTGCAGGCAGGGCTGGTGTGGAGGGGTAATCCGTCAGTCAGGGGCGCCATCATTTGCTGGGCCGATGAAGAGGGGTTCAGCCAGCAAACGGCGAACACAGACCTGAGAGTAAAGTGGCCGGCCTTGGTCAAATCCAAGGAGACACGGAATCTGTTTCTAATCTATCCGTCAAAGCGAATGTGCTATTTGATTCCCAAACGCGCATTCAGCGATGAGAGCCAGGTCAAGGAGTTTCGTGAACTTCTTGATCGAAAAATCAATCAACAACAATAGACTTTTGGCTATAAAACAACGATAGGGGCGCCAATTTTGTCGGAGTTGAAGCAATACATCGCAAGCATCGCGCTGCTCATAGCGATTTTGCTGGCCTTCAGCGTCGCGGTTTATCTCGTCGGCAAGTTCCGTGGGAAAAAGTAGATCTAATATGCAAATCTCAAATCTCGAATCTCAAATCGAATCTTTCTTCGCGATTCCCGTTCCGGAGATGACGCCCGAACGCAGGCAGGAAGCCCTGAGCGTTTTCGCCGAATTCAAGTCCGCGCTCAATCGAGGCGAGATACGGGCCGCGAGCCGAAGCGCCAATGGCGACTGGGTCGTCAATCAATGGGTCAAACGAGGCATCCTGCTCGGCTTTCGCCTGGGCGCGATGGTTGATTATTCGATTGATGAAAACTTTCGCTTCTTCGACAAAGAGACCTACCCGACCAAGCGCATCACTATCAACGATGGTGTGCGAATCGTCCCCGGCGGCACAACGGTGCGCGAAGGCGCTTATCTGGGGCAGGGCGTGACGATCATGCCCCCGGCTTTCGTCAACGTCGGGGCTTACGTTGACGACGGGACGATGATCGATTCGCATGCGCTCGTCGGGTCGTGCGCTCAGGTCGGCAAACGATGCCACATCAGCGCGGCTGCTCAGGTCGGCGGCGTGCTCGAACCCGTTGGCGCAATGCCCGTGATCATCGAAGACGAAGTCCTGGTCGGCGGCAACTGCGGCGTCTACGAAGGCGCCCTCGTCCGCGAGCGGGCGATCCTGGCCTCCGGCGTTGTGCTGACGGGCTCGACGCCGATCTTCGACGCGGCGCGCGGCGAAATTTACCGTCGCGAAGGCGACAAGCCGCTCGAAGTTCCCGCCGGCGCGGTCGTCGTGCCCGGCGCGCGCGCAATCGGCGTCGGCCCGGCGAAAGACTGGGGGCTGTCGGTCTACGCCCCGATCATCATCAAGTATCGCGATGAAAAAACCGATGCTTCCGTGAAACTCGAAGATTTCCTGCGCTAAACAACCTTAACCAATAGGAGGAATTCGATATGTGTCGCGTCTCCCGACGTGAGCTTTTGCTGGGCGGCGCAGCGCTACTCGGCGCCGCCGCAACCGATTCGAAAGCCACTGCAAAAACATTCCACGCAAAACCCGGACCCGTCGAAGTCGGCAAAGTCGATCAGCTCTCTGACGGCGTCTATTTCCATCAGGGCAATCTGCTGGTCGGCCATTGCAACAACGGCTGGATAATCTTTGAAGACTATGTGCTCGTGATCGACGGGAACTATCCGTCGGGCGCGCAGGAGATCATCCCGAAGATCAAAGCTATTACCGACAAACCGATCCGCTTCGCTTTCGACACGCACCATCACGGCGATCATACCTACGGCAATCAGGTCTGGGTCGAAAACGGCGCGACGCCCGTGGCGCACACCGGCGTGATTGAAGAGATGAAGAAATACGAGACCGGCTATTACGGCGGCGCGCCCGGACGATGGGAAGAGGCGGCCAAGGAACGTCCGGACGTTCGCGCCAGCAAGCTCAAACCGCCTTCGGTGCTCTTCCCGCGCGAAATGATCTTCGACGACGGCAAACACCGTGTGGAATTAATGCACCTGGGCGTCGCCCACACACACGGCGATGCGCTCGCATGGCTCCCGAAAGAGAAGATTCTCTTCACCGGCGACGCGTGCGTGAACGGACCTTACAATTTCGTCGGCGACGGCGACGTCGAAAAATGGATCGCCACGCTCGAAGCGGCCAAGAAACTGGGCGCGAAGATCGTTTGTCCGGGACATGGCGAGCGCGGGGCTGAAACAACGCTCAACGATCAGCAGAAATATTTCCGCACGCTGCGCGAAGAAGTGGGCAAGCTGGTCAAATCCAAAAAAACGCCGGAGCAGGTTCGCGATTCGGTCAAGCAGGTCGAGGCCGCGCTCAAATCCGACGCGAGCATCGCCCGATACGCCGACGCTCGTTCGACGCCCGCGCACGTCGAGAAGGTTTACGAAGAGATGACCGGCAAGAAGCTGCCAGCGGCTCAGAAACAGGCGTCGCGCGAAGCCCGCGACCTGCATGCCCAGGCGCACGGCCGTCAAAGTGATTTCGTAATGCAGATGGGCCATCATCGCGGTCATTCTTGAACCTTTTGCTAAATCAGACCGACCGACATTGGCGCGTTAGTTAAAACCACAACCACCGAAAACGAGCGTTTGGAGCGCCGCCTTTAGGTGGCATCCGGCCCCGAGCCACTATCGCCTAAAGGCGGTACTCCAGACGCTCGCTTCCGATGATTGCGCCAAACGCCAGCCTGCATTATGCTACTCGCACTTCTGTCAATGGGGCCTTCGCCGCGATTAGCATTAACAATCCGGAGGAATGATGGAACAACAAGCTGCGACTGCGAGTGTCGCCGCCGCCGTATCGAAGATCAAACATCTGCGCTGGTACATCTGCGGGCTTCTTTTTTTCGCCACCGTCGTCAATTACATTGACCGTCAGGTGCTCGGCTCGCTCGCGCCGGAGCTGAAGACTACGCTCGGCTGGACTGAATCGGAATACAGCCATATCGTCATCTGGTTCCAAATCGCATACGGGGCGATGTTTGTCGTCTGGGGCGGCTTAATTGACCGCATCGGCGTCAAACTCGGCTTTGCCATCGCCATCGTTGTGTGGTCGCTGGCGGGAATGGGGCATGCGCTTGTGGCCACCGCAGTCGGCTTCAGTGTCGCGCGTTTTATGCTCGGCGTCGGCGAGGCCGCGAACTTTCCCGGCGCGCTCAAGACCGTAGCCGAGTGGTTCCCCAAGCGCGAGCGGGCGCTGGCCACAGGCATTTTCAACGCGGGCACCAATGTGGGCGCGATCATCGCGCCGGCTGTCGCCCTGATGCTCTCGGCTCGCTATGGGTGGCGCAGCGCTTTCCTTTTCACCGGAGCGGCCGGCCTGCTCTGGCTCGTCTTCTGGGTGCGCTACTACCAGCGACCGGAAGATCACCGGCGACTGTCGGACGAAGAATTCAAATTGATCCGCGACGGGGAAGAGGTAGAGGTAAAAGAGAAAACGCCCTGGCTGCAATTGCTAGGCTACCGCCAGCTTTGGGCGTTCGCCCTCGGCAAGATGCTGACCGACCCGGTCTGGTGGTTTTACCTCTTCTGGCTGCCCAAGTTTCTCAATCAGAATTATGGGGTGAAAGGGACGGCGCTCATCCCTTATATCACAACGGTTTATGTGATCGCCGATGTCGGCTCTGTAGGCGGCGGCTGGGTATCGTCGACGCTCATCAAGCGTGGCTGGACGGTCAACTGGGCCCGCAAATCTACAATGCTGTTTTTTGCCGCCACAATCCCGGCGGTGATTCTGGCTTACTACTCTTCAAGCGCATGGACTGCGATACTGCTAATAGGGTTCGCGGCGGGCGCGCACCAGGGCTGGTCAGCCAACCTGTTCACGCTAACCGCGGATATGTTCCCACGGAAGGCGGTCGGTTCGGTCGTCGGCATCGGCAGTTGCGCCGGAGCCATAGGCGGTACCCTGTTGCCGTTATACGCCGGCAAGGTGCTGGATGCGAATCCAAGCTATTACCTGCCGATGTTCATCATCGCGGGCGTAGCCTATCTGGTGGCCTGGATTGTTATTCATCTGCTTGTACCGAAACTTGAACCGGCGAGGATGGAATAGATACGATGATTTCTCACCTGGCCAGCATCACCCGCAAGTGCGAGGGAGAAGTCTTCGATCGATACACGCGCTGAGTCGCCTTGATGTAATCCTCTTCTCTGGCTTTGAAGATATTTTCGACGTACTTCTGCGGGTTGCGGTCGATCACCGGAAACCATGAGCTCTGAACCTGAACCATGATCTTGTGGCCTTTCAGGAAGCGGTGATCGCATTGATGCAGGTCAATCACGTACTCGTTGACTTTGTCCGGCGTGATCGGCTCAGGCTTTTCAAAATTCTTGCGGAAACGCCCGCGAAAGACGTCGTTTGCGATCATCAATTGATACCCGCCCATCTTGTAGTCTTTCGGATAATCCTCAGGGTAGACGTCAATCAGCTTCACAATCCAGTCGCTGTCTGTTCCAGTCGTTGACGCGAACAGATGCGCGGCGAGGTCGCCGGTGATCGTCAGGTCTTCGGTCAATGGATCGGTCTCCCAACTCAACACGTCGGGACGGCGCTCGGCGAACCGTTGATCTTCGACCAGCCACTCCCTCCATCCCGAACCGCGAACGTAATAGGTCGGCTCAATCGGGCGCGGGCGATAGGGAACCGGGTTGGCCGGATCGGAGACGTAACTGTCGAACGCGCGCGGGTCGGTCCCTGTAGGCGAGTCGAAAGAAAGCCTGCCGTTGGCGTGGAAATAGAGATTGCGTTCAGTTGTGATGTTGCGCGGCGGCCATTGGTCGTAACTCTTCCACTCGTTAGACCCGGTCTGGAATGTGATCGCTTCGGTAATTCCGAGTTTCCCTTCATCTTTCAGCCAGTAGGCGAACCAGGGCGCTTCGATCTTTTCGCGGTAATGCTGCGAGGTGTTGCTGTCGAATTTGATTTTGCCCAGGCTGTTCCCGTCCGAACGCGCCCAGCCGCCGTGATTCCACGGCCCGGCGACGAAGAAATTGATCCGCTTCTCGTCGTGAGGTTCGAGCGTCTGGTAAATCTTGATCGGGCCGTAAAAGTCCTCCTGATCCCACCACCCCGCGACATTGAGCGTCGGAACCTGCGCTTTTTTCAAATACCCGGCCATCGCCTGCCGCCGCCAGAACTCGTCGTAGTTGGGATGGTCGACGAAATCGTTCCAGCTGGGGATTTTGCCCTTCAAGTATTTCTCGTTGGCGTTCGAGAGCGCTCCCAACTGAAGGTACCATTCGTAAGTGTCGTATCTGTCGAAATCGAATCTGGCCTGCTCCTTATTGGTCTCCATCATCGTCGCGTACTCGAAGCCGTAGCTCAGTCTGAACGCGCCGTTGTGATGGAAATCGTCGCCGAGAAACATATCGGCCGGCGAGGCTTGAGGCGAAGCCGCCTTCAAAGCCGGATGCGGCGCAAGTGTGGCCATCGCCGCCGTCCAGCCAGGATAGGAGATGCCGATTATGCCTACGCGCCCATTGTTATTAGGGGCATTCTTTATCAGCCACTCGATTGTGTCGTAGGCGTCGGTGACTTCGTCCACAAGATTGGAGGCTTTAGGATCGTTATTTTCGCCGAGCAGGGAGACCGGCGACCGCTGCATCACGAACTGGCCTTCGGATTTGTAGCGCCCGCGAATGTCCTGGAAGACGAAGATGTAGCCGTCGGCGACCAACGCCGCGTATTTCCCCTGCGCCCAGCCGCGCGCCGAATCCGGAGCGTTGTAAGGCGTGCGTTCGAGTATGATCGGCAGGGGCTTGGCGGAGTTTTTCGGGGCGAAGATATTGGTGTTGAGCTTCACGCCGTCGCGCATCGGAATCATCGCGTTGGTCATATCGAAAGCCGGTCCGGACTCCTGGCGGGCGTGCGATTGAAACGCGACGGCGAAGATGATCGTCGCGATGAACAATCCGTATAATGGGGCGCCTTTCATGATTCCTCCAAAAATCCCTGGGTACGCGCCGCTTCCAGCGCGCAGTCTCTGCGAAAGACGTATTGATCGAAAGCAGACGCTTCCGTTGTCATCGCGCTTGCGTTGAGTAATTATCGCTTGCAATCGCGCGCATAAGGCTCCAAGCGCGCTAGGGGCCTCGAATGGGTCCGCTCCCCACGCCTGCGCGCTGGAAGCGGCGCGTACCCAGGGGCGATGTTCATTTAACTCGCGCCATTGCGTGCGCGTCCACGAACTCCCCGTCGCGGAACGCGAACTTGCGATGAGTGCCTTCGATCTCGAATCCGAATTTGCGATAGAGCGCGATCGCCGGCTCGTTGTCCGTGAAAACGGTCAGTTCGATTCGCGTCAGATTCAGCCATCTGTCGGCCAGGTCGATCACTGCCTGCATCATCGCCGTTCCAACGCCTTTACCCTGCCAATCGTCGCGGACCATCATCCCGATCTCGCCTCTGTGGTTGACTCGCGGTCTAAAAGACGTATGCAGGCCGATCACGCCTACGACGGCGCCGTCAATCAAGGCGACCAGAGTGTATTGGGCCTCCCCACTTTTGGTCAGTTGCTCACGGACTGATTCTAGGCTGCGGTAAGGCAATTGCAGGGTGTTGCGGACGACCAGCGGCGCCATGTAACACTTCCAGATGGCTTCGGCGTCCGAAGGCTCGGCTCTGCGTATTTTGATGTCCATATTCACTTCACGTTCGCCGCCGTCCACTGACCAGCGATCTTCTGTTCGACCCAATCGCGCGCCCAACGGTCAGCGGTGAGCACTGTGTCGAGGCTCGAAACCGTCTGTGGCGTGTGGGCTTCGCAGGCGGCGCGGATCAAACGCGGGATGTCGCCGAATCTGATCTTTTCGTCGAGAAAAGCGGCGACCGCGACCTCGTTCGCGGCGTTCAATACCGCGGGCATGGCGCCGCCGCGACGCAGCGCGTCGTAAGCGAGCGCGATGCAGGGAAACTTCTCCGGGTCCGGCGCGAAGAACTCGAGCTTGCCGAGCATGGTCAGGTCGAGTGGAGGAAGGTCCGCCGGACGGCGTTCGGGATAAGTCAACGCGTATTGGATCGCGTGGCGCATGTCAGTGACGCCCAGTTGGGCGATGATCGAGCCGTCAACCAATTCGATCATCGAATGAACGACCGATTGCGGATGCACGAAGATGTCGATCTCGTCCGCCGAGGCGTTGAAGAGCCAGCGAGCCTCGATCACTTCGAGTCCTTTGTTCATCATCGTGGCCGAATCAACGGTGATTTTCGCGCCCATTCGCCACGTCGGATGTCGTAGCGCCTGGGCGGGCGTTGCGTTCTCGATCTCTTCTGCCGGCGAATTCCGGAAAGGCCCTCCGGACGCGGTCAGAATCAGGCGTTTCACTTCTCCGCGTCGTTCGCCGCGCAGGCATTGATGCAGAGCGTTGTGCTCGCTGTCGACGGGCAGCAGCTCGGCGCCGGATTTCTCGGCCACGCGCGTCATCAGTTCGCCGGCCACGACCAGCGTCTCTTTGTTCGCCAGCGCGACGCGACGCCCGAGTTCCAGCGCGCGATAAGTCGGCAGCAATCCTCGCGCTCCGACGACGGCGCCGATCACGATCTCCACGCCGTCGCAGGTCGCGACTTCGCACAGCCCTTCAACTCCGACGCCGATCTCCGGCCGCGAAGCCACGCCCAACCGCTTCAATTCATATATCAACTTCCCCACGCTCTCCTCGTCGCTGACCGAGACCACGCGCGGGCGATATTGTTCGATCTGTCGGGTTAGCAGTTCGACATTCGACCCAGCGCCCAGCGCCGCGACGCCGAACTCGCCTTCTAGGGCGTCGACGACGCGCAGAGTATTGCAGCCGATTGATCCGGTCGAACCGAGAATCGCAATCTGTTTCATAAACTCAATCTCGGATGAACCCAGTGATTACTTCAGGAATATCCAGTAAAAGTAGTAGAGCAGAGGGGCGTTGAAAAGCATGCTGTCCAATCGATCGAGCAACCCGCCGTGCCCGGGGATCAGGGCGCCGGCGTCTTTCGCCCGCGCCCCGCGTTTGAGCATAGATTCGCATAGATCGCCCGTGATCCCAAGCGCGCCCATCACCAGCGCCAGCGGAACGGCGTGAACGATTTTCAATTCAGGAAAGAAAGTGAAATGCGCGATCAGCGCCGCGGCCGTATTGCCCAGAAGCCCGCCAATCGCGCCCTCCACGGTTTTGCCCGGGCTGATCCTCGGCGCAAGCCTCTTCCGCCCCATCGCGCGCCCAGTGTAATAGGCGCCTGTGTCTCCTGCAAAGACGACTATGAAAAACAGCGTCAATAGCTTCGGCGCAAGCTGCGGTATGTCGGGGCTCTCGATCACTCGAATCGCGATGATGTACCCGCCGAGGACGGCGACATACAAAACGCCGAAAACCCTCGCCGCCGCCGCCGGCAGCGCTTCGCTGAAGTCTTCATCCTTGGCGCGGGTAAAGAGCTGAACGAGCAGCTCAACGATCACTAGCGCCGCGATGATCGCGACGATCAATTCGCGCTGCCCAAAATAAAAAGCGGCGAGCGTCGCCGCCGCCGCCGCCAAACCCTGAGCCTCGCCGCCGCGCGAGGCCAGCCGGTAATACTCATAAAGCCCAATCAGGACCCCTACGGCGGCGATCGCTGAAAACCAGATCGGCCCCCCCAACCAGAGGGCGGCGAATAGAAACGGCAGAAAGATGATTGCGCTAAGAACTCGTGCCATAGAGGAGGTGGGAGTGAGGAATAGGGAATGGGAAATGGGGAGAGGTAATTACTTACCATTTCCCATTTCCCACTCCCTATTCCCCATTACCCGTTTACGAAGCGTTGACGACGGCGAGCATCGCGGGTTCATTCAAACCGCCGAACCGGCGCTCGCGCTTCTGATAATCGATGATGGCGGCGAAAAGGTCCGGTCGGCGGAAATCAGGCCACAACGTGTCGGTCACATAAATCTCCGAGTATGCGATCTGCCACAAAAGAAAATTGCTCACGCGCATCTCGCCGCTGGTGCGGATCAACAGGTCGGGATCGGGCAGACCGGCGGTGTAAAGGTGGCGCGCGATCTCGTTTTCGGTGACCGATTCGGGCGGGCGGCCTTCGCGCTGGAACTTCTCCATCAGCTTGCGGAAGGCGTCAACCATCTCAACGCGCCCGCCGTAATTGAGGGCGACGTTCAAAATCATGCCGGTATTGTTGGCGGTCTTACGAATCGCGCTCCGCAATTCGAACTGCACCGATTCGTCCAGCTCGTTCGTGCGTCCGATGGTCTGAAATCGAATATTGTTACGGTGGATGTTCTCCAGCTCTTTGCGCAGGTACTCTTTCACGAAGGTCATCAACGCTTCGATCTCGAACGGAGGACGCTTCCAGTTCTCGACCGAGAACGCATAGAGCGTCAGCGCCCCGACCCCCAAACGCGCGCTCGCGTCCACAGTGGCGCGCACCGCCTCGACGCCGGCGCGATGGCCCGCGACGCGCGGCAGAAAGCGGCGATTGGCCCAGCGACCGTTGCCGTCCATGATCACGGCGATGTGACGCGGCAGGCGCGTGAAATCGATCTGTTTGAGCAACACCTCGTCCCGCGAGCCATGCTCAATTACTTCAAAGAAATCTTCCAACATTGTCGTTGTTGTAGTTGCGGCGCCTTAGATCCGGATTTGATGTTTATGACTGCATTGACCGTGTAGTTATGGCGCCATCGATTCGGATTTAATGTTTATGTCCGCAAGAAACGGGCAAAAACAAGCGACGAATACCGATAGTTCCTCTCTCGGTGGAAAATTCTCCCGCTCAAGAAGTTTGCGATAAACGGGGACTATAAGCTCCCGCCAGTGATCACGTCCAGTTAAGCGCGCAATCGCTTCACCAAAGAACTTCAGCCATTATAAACGTATGTTTGCCATGGGCAAACACTCGCGATACTCGACTTTCATCAGCGTCAATCCTCGCGCTGGAGCGGGCGGCCCGGCGAGCGCGCGATCTTTGCTTTCGATTAATTCGGAAATAGACCCGGCCTTCAATCGCCCACGATTAGATTCGACCAGCGCAGCCACCATCGTACGAACCTGATAGCGGAGGAATCCGTCGCCGGTGAAAAAGAGTTTAAGCAGATCGCCCTCGCGCTGGATGTCGATCTCCATAAGCGTTCGAGTGAAGGTCCTCGTCTCGCAATCGGCGACGGTGAAGGCCGTGAAATCGCGCGTCCCAAGCAACGCCCCGCTTTCTTCGGCCAATCTCCTGACATCGATCGGATAAGGATAATGCCATGCGTAGCGAACCAGAAGCGGACTCATCACTTCGGCCAGATAGATTTGATAGCGATATGTCTTACTCTTTGCGTCGAATCGCGCGTGGAATTCCTCGTCAACCGGCGCGGCGTCAATTACGCGAATATCCGGTGGCAGATTGCCGTTGACCGCGCGCCGTAAATCTCGCCCGCCCCATTCCCGCGACAGCATGAATGAAACCACTTGCCCCTCCGCATGGACTCCGGCGTCGGTCCGACCGGCGGCGTGGGTTGTGACCGGCGCGCCTTCCAATTTTTCGAGCGCGCCGTTCAAAACGCTCTGAATCGTCGGCTGACCCGCTTGCGCTTGCCAGCCGTAATAATCCGCGCCGTCGTATGCGAGTGTGATTCGATATTTCATAGAATCTTCTTGAAATCACTTCTCACGCGCCAGATGCTACGCCTCGGTACGCGGTCGCGTCAAGTACTTTTCCATGTAAAGTAAATTTCAACTAGACTTAAGGGTTTTATTAAGTCCTTTGAGCTTCATTCGTGACGCTCCCTGACATCAGCTATAGGGCGGGGAGTTTGTCAGGCTTGCCGTCGGTGATCAAAACCGCGTCATTGATGACCATCCCCCGTTCGCAGGCAAGAAACTTCCCATCGCGCGACCAGGCGAAGCGGAAAATTCGATCGGTGGTGAAGTTGGTCAATTGGCGAGCCGGGCCGCCGTCAATCGGCTTGCTCCAGATGTTTGAGACGCCCTGGCGGGTGACGACGTAGGTCAGCGCGCGGCCGTCCGGCGACCAGTGTAGAATATACCAGTCAGGCTGCGGCATATCTTCTATGACGGTCGAGGGGACGGTCGAGGGGCCTCCGTTGAACGTCCCTCCGCTGAAGTGGAAGATCGCGACTTTGAAAACGGCGTCATTCTCTTTTTGGTAAAAGCAGGCAATCGATTTTCCGTCGGGCGAGACCACGGAGCGGGCGGCCACAGCAAGGCTCAACTGCGCCGGTTCGCCGCCGTCAATCGAGACCTTCCAAATGGCCGGCTCGCCGCCGCTCGAAGACGTGTAAACCACCCAGCGCCCGTCCAGCGAGAGATCGGGGTAAGCATCGCTTTTACCCTGGGTTAGTTGTTTCAGGCCGCCGCCGTCTGCATCCATTCGCCAGATCTGGCTGCCGCCTGCGCGTTCGGAGGCGAAGACGACGTAGCGTCCGTCGGGCGTGACGACTGGAGTCCTGTCCGTCCTCGCGTCTTGCGTCAGTTGTTTCTGCCGCTTGCCGTCGGCAGTCGTTATCCAAACATCCACGTTGCCGCTGGCGCTCGAGGCGTAAACCAGGCGGCCGTCGGGGGTCCATTCCAGGCCGAATTTCTCGCTGTCAATGTCCCCGAAGCCTGATTCGATCTGAGTTGCCCGTTCGGGCGCAAACCCGCCGGCGTTTTCGGGCCTGTTGGAGGTTTCGGGAAGTACCCAGATGCGCGAAACACGATCCGTCCGTTGCGTAACCAGCATGGCGGGCGCGGTGGAATTTGTCGAAACGCTGACGCCTCCGTAGCTGGTCATATCGTTCGTCACGCGGCGGGCCTCGCCTTTCGGAAAGGTCAACAGCCAGATCTGATCGCCATAAGTCCCCCAGGTCCGTTGCCATGTTCTGAAGACCACCCCGCTGCCATCGCCGAGCCATGCCATCTGACCGATGAATGTCCACGTCTGTGAGCCTATCGGCGTGGATGAGCCATCCTCGACGCTGACGGCTAAGGCTTGCATGGAAAATTCACCCCGCTCGAATGTCGCGGACGCGCAGGCGATCAAGCGACCGTCCGGCGACCACGACGGCCCTTCCAACGACAGCATCTCGGGCCGTTTCCGAATCGCCAGCTTCCTTTCTTCCGAACCGTTTAGCTTTGCGACGATCAGAGCGGTCTCGCGCTGCGTCGGATAGTTGCGGACGAAGGCGAAATATTGGCCGTTCGGCGAAAACGTAATGGGGCTGTCAACGTCCGCAATTATCTCGCGCGCCGCGCCGCCGAGCAGCGGGACCTGATAGACCTTGTTAAACTTTTCGCCATTCCGGCGCGCCACGTAGTAGATAAAGTTGTTATCAAGTGAAAAAGTCACGCCTTTGAAGACGACTTCTGACGGCGCGACTACCTGCGTGGCGCTGTTGGCGACCACTTGTCTGATCCACAGGCTTTGCGAATCGCCATCTTCCGCCATATAAGCGACGAACTTTCCATCATGTGAAATGGCCGGGAGCAAAGCCTTGCCTGAAGTCGTCAATTTGGAGAGAGTGATCTGTTGAAAAGCAGTCCTGGACTGCTGAGCGCTATTACCGGCGTGGCGGCTAGCGACGACAATGGCGAAGACGACGATGGCCAGACTGAAAAACAACAGGGTGGCTATCGCCAATAATCTTCTCCGGATCATTTTTTCTGGCGGGACTTCGATGCCTGGCTGAAGCGGTTGTTCACGGCCGGCTGACACAGACTCGACGGCGGTCAACTGGGCGTGGCCGTTGATGGCTCCGTCGGCCTCTATCGAGAAACCGCCGGAGGCCAACTGCAAAACGCCGCCGCCATTGATCTGGCTGGATTCCGGCTCAGATTCCCCCACAGAGGAGTCCACATCGCCTTCCATAACCGGCTGTACATTGGCGACGAACCTGTAGCCGCGCTTCGGAATCGTTTCGATGTATTGCGCGCCCGCTGTTCCATCGCTTAGCGCCCGGCGCAGTTGCGAGATGTTCTGTGTCAGGTTGCTCTCTTCGACAAAGGTGTCCGGCCAGAGCGATTGCATCAACTCATCCTTGCTCACCACCCGCCCGCTGTTTTCAACCAGCACGAGCAATGTGTCGAAGACCTTCGGCGGCAGCGGCGCCATCCGCCCATCACGCATTAACAATCGCTCGTCTACATCCAGACGAAATGGGCCGAATTCATACAACTGTTTGGTCTGTTTCCGCATAACCGACTCTGGGAACTTCTTCCGAATTCGCTTGCAAACCGCTTGGAATCCTCTCGGCTATTTTTGAGGGTTTCTTCAAGACATCCAGCTCTGTGTTTCGCTATATCTTCCAGCGCAGCGGAGATCATGCCGGCGGGCAAGGATTGGTCGCGCAATTCCCCGTCGGCGTGGTCAGTCTGCGCGCATTTTAGTACCGATAAACCAGACTCACAACCTCGTCCGCGCCGTCGGCCAACTGGGATGGAGCCGAAAGGCGATGGTTTCTCTGTGCGATGAAAACTTCGAAGACAGGTTATCAACTGCGAGCGGTTGACCAAACAGTAGTTCGGCAACCGCTCGATTTTCTTAAAATGGGCGAACCGGGAGTCGACCATTTAGAGAGAGAGAAGTCATGACTGGAAACGCGCTTGCGTCCTCTATCGATAAGACGCATTTCCTCCAACGCCCGCGCGCCCTTGACGCGATTCTTTACGGCGGTCTGGCCGTCGGCGTGCTGGACGGCATGGCAGCGGTGATTCTCACCATCTATTTTGGGCGGAGTCCGAAGGTTATGTTTCAAGGCATCGCTGGCGGACTGATCGGGCGCGCGTCTTTAGAAGGCGGATGGACTACCGCATTGCTCGGCGCATCACTCCATTTTCTGATCGCGTTCATTTGGGCAGCCATCTATTACGGCGCGAGTCTCAAGTTCCCGGCGCTGATCCGGCGGGCGTTAGTATGCGGGCCGATATACGGGGTGGTGGTCTATTTCGCCATGCAGATCATCGTCCTGCCGCTCTCGGCGATCCGGCTGTCTCCTTTCTCGTTCGCGGCGAATTTGCAAGGCATGTTGCGAGGCATAATCGTGCACATCATCTGCGTCGGGCTGCCGATTGCCCTCCTGGCGCGGCGGGCCGCCGAAAAAACGGTGAGATAAAAAGACTGGGGGACGCGGAGACAGGGCGACAGGGCGATGGAGAAACAGAGAAAAGGGTCGTCCTTTGTCTTTCAATCGCCCCGTCGCCTCGTCGCCCCGTCTCTTTTTCTCACTGTCTGCTTCCCGGTTTGATCGCGGTCGAACCTTCTCGACACATCGGACACGCTTCGGGGGCGTAGGTTGCGACTTCAAGCGCGGCCAGCGCGTGCCGCGGGAGGCCGAGGTCCACCACGCTCCCGTCTCTCTTGAGGCTGCGGTCGATCAATGACCCCGCCCCCGCCGTCACGCCCCCGTGTTGAGTGACAACTTCCATCACTTCGCGCGTCGAGCCTCCGGTCGTGACAACGTCTTCGACTACCAGGCAACGCTCGCCTGATTTGATCTGAAATCCGCGGCGCAAGGTCATCGTCTTCTCCTGCCGTTCGGTGAATAGCGCGCGCGCGCCGAGGGCGCGCGCCACTACGTGCGCCACAATCACGCCGCCGAGCGCTGGGGCGATCACCATGTCAATCGGACCGACGCGCGGGTCGGCCTTCACTTTCGCCGCCAACTCGGCGCCCAGACCTTCGGCGATAGCCGGATGTTGCAACACCAGCGCGCATTGCAGGTAGCGGTCGCTGTGAAGCCCCGACGTGAGCAGGAAATGGCCTTTCAACAAGGCATCGTTATCTTCAAAAATCTTCAGTACGTCCTCGCCAGTCATAAGCTTTGTGGTCCGATCAAAATATAACGGTAAGGGAAATGGCGGAAAACCTGCAGCCCGATTTGCGACGCGTCGGCGATCTCCGCGATGTCGCGTTCGGTGAAGCCGCGCAGCACGGAGACGGCGGAATCGTTCCGAACCAGGCGATTGCGCGTGAAGATTCGCGTCAGCAACTTGATCGAGTAATAAGCGATCGGATGTCGCCGCAGATCGTTGATGATGAACGCCACGCGTGCGACGCGGGCGAGGCTCTCGATCAAACGGGGCGCCTGCCGGCTTTCTAAATGGTGCATAAACAGCGACGCCAGCGCGAAGTCGAAGCTGCGCTCTTCGAACGGCAGGTTCAGCGCGTTGGCGCGGACGACATTGATCTCGGGATATCTCGCGATCTGCCGCCGCGCTTCGAGCGCTATGATCTCATTAAGGTCGAGCGCGACGCATTCGACCTCGATCCCGCGACCGCGCGCCCATGAGACGATCCGCGCCGGAATGTCAGCCGACCCGGCGCCGACGTCGAGCAGCCTGACCGGCCGCCGGCCCGCAGCCCAAACCGTTTGGATCATCGGGAACAGGTGGCGCGTCAGCGCGCGCCTTCCGCCAAGATAGCGGTTGACGCGGCGCAAATCGGCCAGGTTTTCGATCATCTCGGCGGCCGTGTAATCCGAGCCGTCCATCAGCTCGGATTCACGGCTGCGTTCGGCGAAAGAAGCGAACATTATACAACCCTCGGCTCAAACCTCGAACTTTCTCACGATCAGCGCAGAATTCTTCGATCCGAATCCGATGCAGTTGCAAAGAGCGTTCCTGATCGCGGACGGCCGCGCCTGTTGCGGCACGTAATCGAGATCGCATTCCGGGTCGGGCTGTTCCAGGTTAATTGTGGGCGGCAGAAAGCCCCCGGCCATTCCGCCCAGCGTCGCGGTCAATCCGGCGGCGCCAGAAGCCCCCTGCGGGTGGCCGATCATCGATTTCGTCGCGCTCATCGGAGTGCGCGCCGCCGCCGCGCCGAACGCCAGCTTGATCGCGCGCGTCTCGATCCGGTCGTTCATCTCCGTCGAAGTGCCGTGCAGGTTGATGTAATCAATCTCTTCCGGCGCGACGCCGGCGTCCTTCATCGCCAGCGTCATCGCGCGCGCGGGTTCGACTCCGGTCTCATCCAACCGCACGCGGTGGTGCGCGTCACAAGTCGAGCCGTAGCCGGCGACCTCGGCGTAAACCCTCGCGCCGCGTTCGAGCGCGTGATCCATTTCTTCGAGCACGAAGAAATAGGCGCCTTCGCCCAACACGAAACCGTCGCGGTCGCGGCTGAACGGGCGCGATGCCCGCTGCGGATCGTGGTTCCACGACGGCGTCAATACCTTCATTACGCAAAAACCGAGCATGATGCTGTGCGCCAGCGGCGCGTCTACGCCGCCGGTCAAAACCGTGTTGATGCGCCCCAGAATGATGTTCTGCGCAGCGTAGGCGATGGCGTCGGTCGAAGACGTGCATCCCGTGGAGATCAGATGGCTGAACCCTTTCAACCCGAACGACATTGACAATTCGCTCGGCAGCGACCCGGGTGTGGCCGTGGGGATTGTGTAGACGCTGGCCTTTTTCGCCTCGTTCGCGAAATAGTAACGATACTGTTTCTCGATGAAGCTCAAACTGGCGCCGCCGCTCCCCAAGACGATGCCGACGTCGCGCTTCTCTTCCAGGCTCATATCATTCGGCTTCAACCCGGCGTCGGCGAAGGCCAAGTCGGCGGCGGCGATGGCGAATGCCACGGCGTGCGAAACGTGTTGGCGATCTTTCGGGGGAATGAACTGGTCGGGGTTGAAATCTTTGACTTCGCCGGCGATGCGCACCGGCAGATCGGAAGCGTCGAAGCGGGTGATCGTGCCGACGCCGCTGCGCCCCTCACGAACCGATTGCCAGAACCGCTCACGGCCAACGCCTATCGGGGTGACACAGCCTATGCCGGTGATGACTGCCCGTCGCAGCCGCTTGAGAGTCCGCATAAGTTGATCCTCTTAATGGTTTTAATTTTGGGAGGCGCAATTGCCACTTTAACAGGAGAGGAGGGAATGGGGAATAGAGAGAGGGGAGTGGGGAGAGGGGAATGGGTAGTAGGGAGTGGGGAGTGGGAAGTGAGAAATAGGAAACCCGGGCCGTAGCATCTCGTCCCCATTCCCCTCTCCCCGCTCCCTACTACCCAATATTCAATGAATCTCAGGCTCCGGCGTCTCAGATCCGGCGTGTAGAAAATCGAAGTCGCATCCCTGATCGGCCTGCGTGACATGCCTGCTGAAGAGCGCGCCGAAGCCCCGCTCATAACGCGGCGGCGGCGGCGCCCATCCGGCGCGTCGCCGCGCCATCTCATCTTCGCCGATCAGTAAATTCAATTTTCGACCCGCCACGTCTAATTCAATCAAATCCCCGTCACGGACGAACGCCAGCGGCCCGCCGACGTAACTTTCGGGCGCGACGTGCAGCACGCAGGCGCCGTATGACGTGCCGCTCATCCGCGCGTCGGAGATTCTTACCATGTCCCGCACGCCTTTTTTCAATAGCTTCTTCGGTATCGGCAGCATGCCCCATTCCGGCATTCCTGGGCCGCCCAATGGGCCGGCGTTCTTCAACACCAGCACACTGTCTTCATTCACTTCGAGGCTCTCATCGTCAATCCGCGAAGCCATATCGTCATAGTCTTTGAACACAAGCGCGCGCCCGGTGTGCTGAAGCAGGCGGTTTTCAGCCGCCGTCGGCTTGATTACCGCGCCGTTCGGGGCGAGGTTGCCGTACAATATCGCGGTGCCGCCCTGCGAGGCGACCGGATTGTCCATCGAACGAATCACGTCATCGTTGTGGACTTTAGCCCCCGCGACGTTCTCGCCTAAGGTTCCGCCGTTGACAGTCAGGCAATCGAGATGCAGCAGCGTCCCGATCTGATTGAGCAGCGCGCGCAACCCGCCGGCGTAATAGAAATCCTCCATCAGATATTGCCGCCCCGACGGACGAATGTTGGCGACCATCGGAGTCCGATGCGAAATCTCATCGAATTTTTTCAGGTCGAGTTTGATTCCCGCCCGCCCGGCCATCGCAACCAGGTGAATGATTGCGTTTGTGGAGCCGCCGATGGCCATATCAGTCGTGATCGCATTTTCGAACGACCGCATCGTCAGGATGTCGCGCGGTTTCAAATCCTCCCAGACCATGTCGACTATGCGGCGGCCACACGCCGTGGCCATCCGCTGATGATTCGCGTCGACCGCCGGAATCGAAGAGGCGCCTGGCAAAGTCATTCCCAGCGCTTCGGCGATCGAAGTCATGGTCGAAGCGGTGCCCATGGTCATGCAGTGGCCTGGCGAACGCGCAATGCCGTCTTCCATCTCATTCCATTCGGCGGCGGTGATATTACCGGCGCATTTTTCGGCCCAGTATTTCCACACGTCCGAGCCGCTGCCCAGGGCCTGGCCGTTCCAATTGCCGCGCAACATCGGCCCCGCCGGCAGATAGATCGCGGGCAGGTTCATCGAGATCGCGCCCATCAACAGCCCCGGCGTGGTCTTATCGCAGCCACCCATCAGCACGACGCCGTCAATCGGCTGGCATCGCAGCAGCTCTTCGACCTCCATCGCCAGGAAGTTGCGATACATCATCGGGCTGGGCTTCATATAAGTTTCATTGACCGGCATCGCGGGGATTTCGACAGGGAATCCGCCGGATTGCCACACGCCGCGTTTAACCTCTTCGGCTCGCTGGCGAAAATGGCTGTGACAGGTCGTCAGGTCGCTCCACGTGTTGATGACGGCGATGACCGGTTTGCCGGCGTAATCTTCACGCGCATAACCCATCTGTTTCGCGCGCGAACGATGTGTGAACGATCGCAAGCTGTCCGAGCCAAGCCATCGCTGGCTGCGTAATTCCTGTAGAGCCTTCTTGCCTTTTGTCATGTAATCCCTTGATCGATTATCCGATGAGCGCTTCATGTCACAACAAGCGGCGCCCGAAGAAGAATAGAAACCAACCACGAAGAAACGAAGGGCGCGAAGAAAGAACAGAAAAAATCTTCGTGCCCTTCCTTTCTTCGTGGTTGATTTCCCGAAATTATCTCAAGACGCGCGCGACCCGCTCAAAAACGCCGTCCAGAATCCGTCTCGCCCGCGCCTCGTCTCGCGCTTCGACAACCAGGCGAATGATCGGTTCGGTGTTCGATCCGCGAACGTGCAACCAGCCGTCTTCAAAGATTATCTTCACGCCGTCTCGCAAATCCATCTGATGGTCGGCGTATTCGCCGCGGACCATCTTCAAAATCTCGCCGACCTTGTTCGACGGGCATTCTAATTTCTCTTTGATCATCTTGTAGCGCGGCAGGTCGCCGAGAAGCTCCGTCACGGTTCGCCCGGTCTCGGCCAGCAAATGCAGAATCAGAGCCATTCCCACCAGACTGTCGCGGCAGAAATTAATGCGCGGGTAAATCACGCCGCCGTTGCCCTCGCCCCCGATCACCGCTCCCACTTGCCTCATCATCTCTGTGACGTTGGCCTCGCCGATCTTCGACCTGTAGAGAGGGCAATTGAACATTCGCGCCACGTCATCCATCGCCGAGGTGGTCGAGAGATTGGTCACGACCGCGCCCCGCGTCTTGCCCAATACGTAGCAGGCAGCGAGCGCGAGCGTGTAATCCTCTCCAATCGGCTCGCCCGTCTCATCGACGACGGCCAGCCGGTCGGCGTCCATATCCTGCGCGAAGCCGATGTCGGCGCCGCTCTCTATCGCCAGTTGGCGGAGACGGGTGAGGTTTTCCGGCGTAGGTTCGGCGTCTCGCGGAAACGATCCGTCCGGCGTAGTGTTGATCGCGATGACTTCGGCGCCCAACGCCTCGATCAGTTGCGGGGCGACGACCGACCCCGCGCCGTTGCACGAATCGAGCGCGACTTTCAATTTGCGCTGAGTCTGCGGCAGCGCGCCGGCCGAGCTGATGATCGCGTTGATGTGGGCGTCGAGCGCGATCGTTAACGGCTCGACTCCGCGCATCTCGCCGCCGGCGACCTTGGTGTAATCGCCCTGGTGATAGATGTCGAGCAGTTCGCGCGCCTGCCCCGCGCTCAAAAACAGCCCTTCGGAGTTGACGAACTTCAGCGCGTTCCATTCCGCCGGGTTGTGGCTGGCGGTGATGGCGACGCCGCCTTGCGCGCGTCGCTGCCTGACTATCAACTGCACGGTCGGCACGGGACAGACATCCAGATCGATCACCCGGCAGCCGCTCGAAAGCAATCCGGCGATCACCGCCTGGCGAACCATCTCGCCCGATGTGCGCGTGTCACGCCCGATGACGATCGCTCCCGATCCGACATACGTCCCAAACGCCTGGGCGAAGCGCGTGAGCAGCGTTGGCGTGAGCGAATCGCCGATTACGCCGCGAACGCCGGAGATGCTGATCTTGAGTGTAGGTATAGCGCGCATTACATAAATTTCAAATGATTCTGGAGCAGGTAAAACAGCGTTACCAAATTTTCCAAACTCCCAACCCAAACTCCCAACAATGATACACCACCAGGCCATGACGCGATTCCATTTTCCAAGTCGTCTGCCTTGTGACCGGGTCAAGCATAGCCTTTCTTGATCTGATCTCTGGCCCAATACAAAAGCTCCTTGGCGCGCGCCTCACTCTCCGCTTCCGCGATCACGCGGATCATTGACTCCGTATTCGAGGCGCGAATGTGAACCCAGCCATCCGGCCAGGCCAGTTTGACTCCGTCGCTCAAATCGATATCCGCCGCGCCAGCGCGCTCGCTCTCATCGCGCGCGTTCTGAAGCGCGGAGTAGAGCAGATTCGGCTCGATCTGAACGTAATATTTCAACATCGTGTAACGCGGTAAATTGGCGACAAGCTCTGAAACCGGTTTTCCGGTCCTGGCCATCTGTTCGAGGATCAGTCCAATCGCCGCCGCGCTGTCGGTGGCCGCGTGGATTTCCGGGATCGCCACCGCGCCGTTGCCTTCGCCGCCGATAACGGCGTTATGCTCCAGGATCGCTTCGGAGACATAAGCGGCGCCGACGGGAACACGGATGACGTTCGAGTTGTAGCGCGCGGCGAT
>DASTMP010000370.1:0-10182 GCA_035714085.1 Blastocatellia bacterium | reverse complement strand
ATCGCGGACGGACGCTAAAATCACCAACAATGGGAGAAGAAACACAATGGTTGATGCATCAAAAATTCGTGAGCGTATGGAAGTAATCGGCTCGGACGGTCAACCCGTCGGTACAGTTGATAAAGTCGAAGGTAACCGCATCAAGTTGACGAAGAGTGATCCTGCAGCCCAAGGCCAACATCATTACATCCCGCTCGACTCCGTCAGTTCAGTCGAGGGCAACTCCATTCGCCTGAGCCAGACCGCCCAGGAAGCGAAGCGACGATGGCAAGGCGGCGCTGGCGCTCCTGGCGGGGCGGCTGGCGGAGGGAAACGTTAACCGCAAGTATCACTCGCCCGAACTCGCCCTTATGTGATGCGACGAGAGGCGGACCTGGGTCCGCCTCTCGCTTAAAGCGGATGAATGTCTAATGTCTGGGGAGAGAAAAATGAATGATACATATGTTTTCTCCGCTGGCGAAATAGAAGCGCTCGACCGCTACTGACGCGCCGCGAACTAACTGGACGAGGAGCTTCCGGCTCTGCGCGCGCGTCGTCAACGTCCCCGACCTGCTAATTCTGGAGCCAGAGAGTTTTCATCCGCACGGAATGACGCAGGAGGCCTTCGATGACCTGTTCACACCGGACAGGCCCGTGACCTCTCGTTCATCAAGGGGTTCGCGCCGGAGATCGGGCGCGGGGTGAGGATGGTCTATACGATAAGGTTCTTCTGAAGGGGGATATTCAGAGGCATGAAAAGGGCCGCCGAAACGTCATTGTTCGGCGGCCCTTTCTTCACTCGCATTGAATAAGCGTCCGCCGCCAAATAGCTGAGAAGCTGTCTGAGAAGTTAGACGATCAATTCGATCTCAGAACTTTCCAAACAGCTTCTATGGCAATGCAATGCTTCGCCAAGATAGGCGATATCATCTTTTGGGCAAACGACTTTTTAAGAAGTAGCTTCGGGGCTGGAATCAATGGCTGGTTTGGACCGCTGAATGGAGAGCTTGGTGTAGGCTCAGGCCACAGGGTAACTCTCAATAGTCACGACATTGAGCCCGCCGAAAACAATGATCGGCACTAATTGCCGTTGAGCACGAACTCCGCCGCGCCGTACTCGCCGTAATGGCGGCGCAATACAGAATATCCACTCACCCTGCCGAAAATGCCGTTAAAGACGCCATCACGCCAACTCATAAAAATATCATAGCCCCGATTTGACCCTATCAATAGGATGAAGTCCGCGAAGTTTCACGTCTGACATCAACGTTACAACTCGGTTTACGACAGGGGCGCGCTTGATACGCTGAGTATGCGAGACTCGATGAGGCGCCAAATGATCACACAAATCGCCCGCAAGGAATTCAAAGAAATGCTGCGCGACGGCCGCTTTCGATGGGCTTCCGGGATCGTCTTCGCCCTGCTGCTCGCTTCCATCGTCATGGGCGGCAAACATTACCGCGACATTAAACGTCAGCACGATCTGGCCCATGCCGAGAATCGCGAGCAATGGCTGCGCCAGCCAGCCAAGAACCCGCATTCGGCGGCGCATTACGGCATCTAGGAGACCGGAAAAAAACGGAGGAGATTTGCGCCAGATTAACCTACTCGATCAACGTCTGTAGTCGGGGATCAACACCGCCGGAGCCGCCTTAAGCCGTAGACCGGGAGGGACATCATGCAAAGGCATTTCTATCTTCTTGACATGACAGCCTTTCGACCATCTCCCCCGGTTTTTTTCGGTCTCTTGAAAAACAAATGTGCGGGAATCACGGCGAAGCAAACACTCACGCTGGCAATCCTTTCATTCGACTCCGGAGGCAATATGGAAACACTTTGGCAAGACCTGCGCTTCAGCTTGCGAATTCTCGCCAAACGGCCTGGCTTCACCTTCATCGTCGTTCTCACGCTCGCGCTCGGCATTGGCGCGACGACGGCGATCTTCAGTTTGATCTACGGCATTCTGCTTCGTCCTTTTCCGTACCGCGAACCTGACCGGCTGGCGCGGATTCAGACGGTCTTCGCCAAACCCGGCGCAGCGACGCGCGGCTCGTCGCTGCGCGATGTCGAGGACTGGCGCAAACTCAATCGCACACTCGACGACCTCGGCGCGTATACGACCTTTGATTCAGACCTGCGCGGCGACGGCCTCGCGGAACCCATTCGCATGACGCAACTAAACCCGGGCGCGCTCTCGATTCTCGGCGTCCAGCCGATTGTCGGCAGACTCTTCCTGTCCGAAGAAGATCTGCAAGGCAGCGATGTTCATAAGGCCCTGATTGGCTACGACCTCTGGCAACGGCGCTTTGGCGCTGATCCGAACATCGTCGGCAAATCGCTGCGAACCGGGATTGTCACGCTGACGATTGTCGGCGTCATGCCGCCCGGCTTCCGCTTCCCGGAAAACACCGACGTGTGGACGCCGATGGAAAGCTGGTACGCTTTGACCAATCGCAGCAAGAACCGCGACATTCGGCCTTATCCGGTGATCGCGCGCTTGCGCCCCGGCGTGACGCTTGATCAGGCGCAGGCCGATCTCAACGGCGTTGCGGCGGCGCTCGAACAGCAATATCCAAAAGAGAACGAAAGCGTGCGCGTGAAGTTTTCAACGCTGCGCGACGCCGAAGTCGGTAACATCCGGCCTTATCTGCTCCTGTTGATTGCGGCGGTTGGGTTCGTGTTGTTGATCTGTTGCGTCAACGTAGCCAACCTGATGCTCGCGCAGGCGGCGGCGCGTCAGCGCGAATTTTCGGTGCGCGCGGCGCTGGGCGCTTCGCGGCCGCGGCTGGCGCGCGCGTTATTGATGGATAGTTTGCTGCTCGCTCTGCTCGGCGGCGCGGCGGGCATTGCGCTGGCGTATCAGGCGGTGAAGGCGCTGCTGGCGCTGATTCCCGTGACGCTGCCGTTCTGGATGAAGATCGAAGTGGACGCGCCCGTGTTGCTGTTCAGCCTGGCGGTGGCCGTTCTGACGAGCGTGTTGTTCGGCCTGGCGCCCGCGTGGCAAGCGTCGCGCGTCAATCTGAGCGATGCGCTCAAGGAAGGCGCGCGCGGCTCGTCAGCCCACGCCCGCGCGCGCAGCACGCTCGTCGTCGCGCAGATGGCGCTGTGCCTGCTGTTGCTGGTGGGCGCGGGGCTGATGATGCAGAGCTTTCTCAGGCTGTTGCATGTCAAGACGGGCTTCATGCCAGAAGGGCTGCTCGTCGCCAGAGTCACCAACTTCAAAACCGGCGCCCGCGCCGAAACCGCCGCGGCGATGGCCGTGCTCCACGAACAAACCTTAACCCGCCTGCGCGCCTTGCCGGGCGCGCTGTCCGCAGGAGTCACCGGCAGCCTGCCGTTCACCAGCGCACAAACGGAGCGGTCGCGGGTGGACTTGCGCATCAAGGGCCGCGCGGAAGAGGAGTTGAAATATTCCGAATCAGTCGCCGGAGCCGATGTCAGCCCCGGTTTGCTGGATACGCTGGGCGTGCCGCTGCGCGCTGGGCGTCTGTTCGATGCGCGCGACGTCACCGAATCGCCGATGGTCGTCATCATCAACGAACGCGCGGCGAAAAAACTCTTCCCCGACCGCGATCCGATTGGACAGGAACTGCTCTGGGGCGCGCCGACGCCGCAAAATCCGTACTGCCGAATCATCGGCGTCGTCGGCGATGTCAAGCATCGCGCGGCGGAAGGCGGCGAAGGAGTGGAGCTTTATTACCCCTATTCGCAGTGGCCGGTGACGAACGGTTATTACGTGTTGCGCACGCAAGGCGATCCGCAGGCGCTGGCCACAGCCATGCGGCAGGCGATCAATGCGGTGAATAAAGACGCGGCGATTGTTTACCTGAAACCGATGGAGCAACTGATCGGCGAATCGCTCTGGCAGCGGCGCTTGTGGGGCGTGCTGTTCGCGGTGTTCGCTTTTGTCGCATTGTCGCTGGCGGCAGTCGGGCTGTACGGCGTGATGAGTTATCTGGTCAGCCAGCGCACGCGAGAAATCGGCGTGCGGATGGCGCTCGGCGCGCAAACCGGCGACGTGCTGCGGATGGCGCTGGCGCAAGGGGTGAAGCTGGCGCTCGGCGGCATCGCGCTGGGACTGGCAGGCGCGTTGGGGCTGGTCAGTCTGATCAGCGGCCTGTTGTACGGCGTGACGGCGCGCGACCCGCTGACGTTTGCGGGCGTGGCGTTGTTGCTTTTGTTAGTGGCGTTGCTAGCCTGCTGGATACCGGCGCGGCGGGCGACGAAGGTTGATCCGCTGGTCGCGTTGAGGTGTGAATGACGGCGATTAAGTCGTTGGTGAAATATCGGTTGAGTGATAAGTCAGCAGCCCGCTGACACGCCCGAAGTCGTGATCGGATCTTGCCAGCTTTACGGCGTCAGCGCTTTCGATTCGCTGACATTGACAGGCGTGGCGTTGTTTTTGCTGGCAATCGCGGCGCTGGCTTGTTTCCCCCGCACGCCGCGGGGCGAAAGTTGATCCGATGATCGCGCTCAGGCCGTAGTAAGCGTCCCGTCGGAAAATGAAGTGATGAATCAGGTCAAGATTGCTCCGTTGATCACGTGGAAGTGGGAACGATCGCCACTGACGAGTCCCACTCATTCGCCAATCGACTCTACTGACCCGGCGTTTCCGCCCGTTCATGAAAAAACTGAAGCCAGGCGCAAATCAACGACAAAGATTCGATCATCCAGACGCGACTATAAGGGTAGAGATGATCGAACCGCGGCGAATAACAATAAATCGGGAAGAACTTTTCGCGCAGCGTTACGAGTGGCTGCTCGGCCTTGCCTTGCAACTAACGGGCGGCGATCCGTCGCGCGCCGAAGACCTGCTGCACAACGCGTTCATTCAATTCACGCTGCCGCGCCACGACCTGCCGCCGGTGCAAAACCTGGAAGGCTATCTTTACGCGATGCTTCGGAACGTCCACGTTTCGCAGGAGCGGCAGGCGGCAAATGCTCAACACCTGACGGTTTCCATCGCCGATTACGATTCCGCCGAAATCACGCTGCGGGCGACTGACGCGCGAGTGCGGATGCGGGCGCGCGAGGATTTGCGCGCCATCTGCCACTACGCCTGTTTGCGCAAAGAGGTCTCCAAAGTAGGCGGCGTTCTGATCCTGCGCTTCTTTCACGACTACTTTCCGAACGAAGTAGCGCTCATCGCGCGTTGCACGCGGGCTGATGTTGACCGCTTTCTATGGCAGGCGCGGCGAGAAGCCAAAAGCTATCTCGAAAATCCCGGCTCGCTGCGTTTTCTCGACGAACAGTCGCCAGCCGCCGAGTCCGCCAGCGTTGCGTCATCACCGCAGCCGCAGGATTTGCCGGCGGAATTGCGCGCTGAGATTTTCCGTTCGCGGCGGGGCGATTGCCTGTCCGGCAAAACGATCCGGGACATTTACCGAAAGGAGTCGAGCGCTCAGATTGACGCCGCGCGGCTCGCGCACTTCGTCGCGTGTGAACAATGTTTGCGATTGATCTGCAAAACGCTCGGTCTTTCGCCGCTATCCGCAGATGATTCCGCTGATGATTCATGTTCGGGATCATCAGGCGGAGCGCCGCCTCAAGGCGCACGGCGTGGGCCATCCGCCGACTCTTTCCTCAAACGCAGCCGCCGCCGCGCGCAAGAGACCGCCGAGCATAAGCCGAAAGAGTTACGCGTCTCGGCCAACGGCTTCTTCGTCGGCGCGCAATCGGTCAACGCCGAAGTCAACGAGCAGGTCTTGCAAGTCAACATCGAAGAGCCGCTCGCCTTCATCGAAGCCACCAGCGAGCAGGGCCTGCGCCTGCTGGTCATGCCTGTCGAGTCGCCACCCGCCGGGGCGATCGAACAGCGCGCCGCGCTGAGCTTGAGCGATGGGCGAACGCTGGAATTGACAGTCAACTTCCGCAGCGCCAAGCCAACGCTGAAAGTCACCTACTTTGACCCTTCACATTGTGGATCGCGGCCAGATTTTCTTGAAGCCGATTGCGGATTGGAAGAGGCCAGCGATTGCGGATTGCGGATCGCGGATCGCGGCTTGGAGGAAGGCCACAATTCACCGTCGCCGCTGTTTGAGTCGTTCAACCCGCCGCAAGGGCTTCTCACAAAACTGAAATCCGCATTTCGCGATCCGCAATCCGCAATCCATTGGCTGTTGCGCCCGCTTCCGCTGACCCTACTGCTGGCGATTCCTCTGATTGCGGCGAGTGTGGCGCCCAGACTGGCGCCGTGGTTTGATCCTTCGCCGCCGCGCGTACGCGATGCCTCGCCCGTCAAACCGGCAAATGAAAAACAACCTGCCGTCGCCTCCGGGGCTGATCTGGGCATCGCCAATCTAACTACGCATTCGACGCCAGGCGCATCGCCCGCAGCCTCGCCTTCGGCGATCCCTGCCTCCGCGACGGCGCAACTTGAGATCGAAGCCCTGAGCCTGCTATCGCAAAGTGGCGGCGATGTCGGCGAACAGGTCTCGGTCGCGCGCACGCCGGACCGGCGGTTGCGGATCGAAGGCCTGGTCGAGACCGACGCGCGCAAAGCCGAAATCCTACGCGCGCTCGCGCCGCTCGCACAAAACCCGGCTGTACAAATCGAAATCAAGACCATCGCCGAAGCTCTGCGCCAGGCCAACCCGCGCCCATCCGCGTCAATCGCCGTGCGCGAATTTTCGGCGACCGAAAACGAAGTCCCCGCCGCCGACGAACTCCGCCGCTACTTCGCTGGCGAAGGAGCAGAGGTTGAAGAGCGCGTCCGCCAGTACGCCCGGCACATGGCCGAACACGCCACGCAGACGATGCTCCACGAGGCGGAACTGCGGCGGCTGGCGAGACGCTTTTCCATTGAGGAACTCGGCGCGCTCGATACGGCGGCCAGCGCGCGCTGGCTGGGGCTAATTCGCAGGCGGGCGGGCGCGCTCAGCGCACAGTTGAACCTGCTCGGCGATGAGTTGCGCCCGATCTTTTTTATCACGCCGGCGAGCTCCGGCAGCGAAACGCCGCCGGAGCTTGCCGGAGACGCGGCGCTGTTGCGGGCGATTGAACAACTCCACGACCAGTGCGCAATCGTGGATCGGCGCCTGCGCGCGGCCTTCACACTGCCGACCGGCGACGCGCCCGCGACTTCGCAGATCAGGACCGCGCAGTTCTGGCGCGCGCTGACGAGCGCCGAGGCGTTGGCGGCCAAGATCGCCGCAGTAAAGAACTGACGAACCTACGGCTCACCACCAATCATTCGTAGAAGGAATCAAGATGCTGAATCGAAGAATAGTCATAACCGTCACTATTTTTGCGCTGATGGCGCTGGCAATCCGCAATCCGCAATCCGCAATCCGCAATGCGCTTGCCCAATCCGCCGCCGCCACTTTGAGTGGCACGGTCGTGGACGAGGCGGGCGCGGTCGTAGCCGGCGCGAAGATAGAACTGACCAACCTGGGCACGGTGCTCAGACGCACCGCGACTACCAGCGGGGAAGGGTATTTCACCTTCCCGCTGCTGCCGCCGGGAAGCTACACCTTGCAGACACTGCGTGAAGGTTTCGCGCCAGTCGAGGTCAGGAACATAGTCCTGAATGTCAACGACCAGCAGGCCATTAAAATTCAGATGAAGATCGGGCAGGTCGGCGCGACGGTCAACGTGGTGGAAAGCGCCTCGCTCACGCCGGAGTCGCATGCCGTCAGTACGGTCGTCGACCGGCAATTCGTCGCCAACCAACCGCTCAACGGTCGAAGCTTTCAAACTCTCATTGGGCTTGCGCCGGGCGTGGTCTTTACGCCGACCAATGTCACCACGCAGGGGCAGTTCAGCGTCAACGGGCAACGCGCCAGCGCCAATTACTTCACCGTTGACGGCGTGAGCGCCAATTTCGGGACAACGGTTTCACAGACCCTTTATGAGACCGCCGGTGGTGGACTTCCTTCGCTCTCGGTTCAGGGGGGAACGAACGCTTTGGTTTCCGTTGACGCTTTACAGGAGTTCTCGATCCAGACCTCAACATACGCGCCGGAGTTCGGGCGGCAACCTGGCGCCCAGGTCTCCATCGTCACTCGCTCTGGCACGAACGCTTTGCATGGCAGTCTCTTTGAATATTTACGTAACGACGTCTTCGATGCGAACGACTATTTTTCCAACATGAACGGGTTCGCTAAACCGGCGCTCAGGCAAAACGATTTTGGCTTCACTGCCGGAGGGCCGGTCTTCCTGCCGAAGTTCGGAGAAGGTAAGAGCAGGTATTTCGATGGGCGTAATAGGAGTTTCTTTTTTGTTTCGTATGAAGGGTTGAGGCTGCGTCAACCCGTAGTGACCGATCCGATAGAAGTCCCTTCGCTCAGCGCCCGTCAGAATGCAACCGGCTTTGCCAGAGAGATACTCAATGCTTTTCCGCTGCCAACCAGCCCTCCCCTGGCAAGCGATCCCAACACCGCGACTTTTGTCAGCAGTTACTCGATCCCTTCCGCGCTCGATGCCACCAGCTTCCGGATAGATCATAAGGTCGGAGACGGCCTGACATTGTTCGGAAGATTCAACGATGCGCCCTCGAATAGTTTGGAACGCGCCGTCTTCAGCGCTCCCAATGTGGTACAGACTACGCTCGCCCGGACACTCACGGTCACAGGCGGCGCGACCATGATTTTTTCTCCGCGATTGATCAATGAAATGCGATTGAATTTCAGCCGCGCAAAAGTGGATGTTACTAGCGAAACCGACAGATTTGGCGGCGGAGTGGTATTGTCGGACTCGGCGTACATCCCATCCTTTGCTTCCCGCAAGGATGCGCTAGGCTCAATCAACATCAGCAGCGGCAATAGCATTATCCAGGTGGGCCCGCTCACACAAAATCAACAGCGACAAATAAACTTGATTGATTCCATGACTTTCACGTCCGCGGCTCATTCGCTGAAATTTGGCTTCGACTATCGGAGGCTCTTTCCCATCAACGCCAACCCGCCTTACTTCCGCGGACTTTTCTTCGACGACGTCGGGCAAATCATTTCCGGGCAGGTAGGTCTATTCTTCGCCGCCAATTTCGGGCCTACGCTCTACCCGATTTACAACAATTATTCGGCCTTCGCCCAGGATACATGGCATGCGTCACGCCGATTGACGCTGACTTACGGCGGGCGTTATGACGTAAACCCCGCTCCGTCAGAAAAGAACGGCGTTTTGAATTTCACGGTCAGAGGCGTAGATAACCCGGCGAATTTAACACTCGCCCCCCAGGGGACCCGTTTCTATGACACGACCTACACTAACTTCGCACCGCGCGTCGGGGCCGCTTATCAACTGTTTCCTAAGCGGGGGACAACCCTGCGCGGGGGCTTCGGCGTCTTTTATGACCTCGGGTACACGTTCACAGGCAGCGCCTTCAATCCGTTCAACTCTCTTATAGATACTAACGTCCCGTTTTCATCACCTGAATTGCAGACTCAACTCCCGCCGTTGACCAGGCTGACGCCTCCTTATGGAACGCTCACCGCGTTTGCGCCTGGATACAAGTTGCCCTATACGCTTCAATACAATGTGACGCTCGAACAAATGATCGGAGCAAATAGCTTGCTTTCGGTGGCCTACGTCGGGGCGGCCGGAAGGCGGCTCGGTCGAGTGGAGTTTCTAAACAACCCCCATCCCGACTTTACCGGCGTCCGTCTGGTCACTAATACCGCCACATCTGATTACAACTCGCTACAGGTTCAGTTCAGGCGCCGGTTGTCGAACGGATTGCAGGTCGTTTCCTCGTATGTCTTCGCGAAATCTTTGGACATTGTTTCCGATGAATCCATCCTCAATATCCAGCCGCCCGTCAGAGTCCTTGACCCGCGTCAGGATCGAGGCCCATCCAGCTTTGACGTGAGGCATGTGTTCAGCGCCGCCGCCAGCTACGACATTCCGCCGCTTTTCACCGCAGGTTTGGGTCGCGCCGTGTTCAGCGGGTTTTCCATCGATTCGATTTTCAGGGCGCGCAGCGCCACGCCGGTCAATGTAGTGACCGGCGACGACCCTTTCGTTTTTGGAATATTCAATCCGGTCATCAGGCCAGATCTGGTCCTTGGGCAAGCTCTGTATGTGAAGGAAAGCGCGGTCGCGGGCGGCCGTCGCATCAACAGAGATGCGTTCATAGCTCCTCCTGCCGGCAGACAAGGCGCCCTGGGAAAAAACTCGCTGCGCGGCTTCCCTTTGTCGCAATGGGACCTCTCACTCCGCCGGCAGTTCAATCTTTCAGAGCGCCTCCGTCTTCAATTCAAGATA
>DASTMP010000369.1:0-13744 GCA_035714085.1 Blastocatellia bacterium | reverse complement strand
GTCCATAGACGACCGTCCCGGACACCAAGCCGCTTTCGCAGCTGTGACACACACCAGTCCGGCACGACCAGCGGACCGGCACGTTGCAGGCCTCGGCCACTTCCAAAATGCTTTGGTAGGCTGACGCGTTCCAGTGTGCCGCAATGCCGCTGCGCGCGAACGAGACGAGCGCGCCGGCGCCGGTGTCGTGCTCAGGCGGGTGCGGAGCGCGGGTCGCCGCACCAACGACACCAGGCGTCATTGACTCGCTGCCGTTGAAGAGTTCGACGTGAATCCGCTCCGGCGCCGCATCCAAGGTTGCGAGCGCCTCTTTCATATCTGCCATGAAGCGAGTCGGCCCGCACAGATAGACATCCGCTTCCCGTGGGACGCCGACCTCGTTGAAGACCGATTGCGACAGATGACCGGTGGCGTCGAAATCCTCGCCCACTTTGTCGCGCAGGCCCGGCCTGCTGTAACAAACATAGCTGCGGCCGTGCGGGAGCGCGAGCATGAGGCGGCGGACTTCTGCGGCGAATGGATGATGCTGCCCATCACGAGCCGCGTACAGCCACAAGACCTCCCGTGTCGAACGGGCAGCCGCCAGCGCGTGCAGCATCGCCAAAACAGGCGTCGCCCCAATTCCCGCGCTGAGCAGCGCTAGCGGTCGCTCTCCGGACTGCAGAATGAAACTTCCGCGCGGCGAGCTGACGTCTAGAGCGTCGCCCGCCCGGACATGGTCATGCAGGTAGGTTCCGGCAGCCCCATTCGGCTCAATCTTCACGCTGATTCGATAGCGCTCCGTCGAGAGGGGGCCGGAGAGCGAGTAGCTGCGAAAAAGTGGAGGGGCCCCCGCGGTCGGCTGAAGACGCAAGACCACGTACTGGCCTGGCAGGGCTGTTGGCAGCGGCTGACCGTCCATGCTCTGCATCGTCAGCGAGAGGACGTCCGCGGACTCGTAATTAATTGCCGTCACCGTGAGCGGCCGAAATCCTGGCGCAGCCGGATGCGCGGCGGCTGCCGGCGCCAGCCCAGCGTTACCACTCAACGCGACAGTCGTTTGACTCTGCAGTAATGCCTCAAATGACGAGCGCCATCCAGGCGAAAGCGCTTCGATCCGCAATGCGCGCTCCAGTTGATCGCGCGGATGATTGGGCGAATAGAGGAGCGCGTTTATCTCTGCGACGGTCATTCGCTCCTCCGCCTCCCCGACCTTCACGATTTCGTCACCGGCGCCCACCTCGCCTTCCCGCAGGACGCGGAAGTAGAATCCCGGCCGTCCGCTGGATGTCAGCAATGCCGGCATCCGGGGCTCGTTCATCCGAATGCCGACGCGATAGCAGGTAACGCGAGGTTGAGTGACCTCGAACAGCGCGCTGCCGATCTGATAACGGTCGCCGATGCACACGGCATCGTCTGGCAACCCTTCGATCGTGAAATTCTCGCTGAACTGTCCGTAGACGAAGTCGGCCCTCTTCAGCTGCTCCTGCCAATAGCGATACGATTCGATCTGGTAGACGAAAACGGCGCGCTGCTCACCCCCATGCCCGACCAGGTCGCCTTGGCCGTCGCCCTCTAGATTCAACCGGCCAGCCCGACAGCGGCCAGGCGCTGGATCCTTCCAGATCCCGGTGTGCACAGTACGACCCTTCCACTCGATGTCGCGTGGCAGTCCGACGTTCACGGATAGTACTCGAGCCATATCGTCAAGCTTCGGCGCCGACCGGAAGCCCTCCCATCTTGAATCCCCGTGACGTGTAGTTATAGCTTGCCGCCCAATGCTCGTTCATGGCCGTTTTTCAGCGGGGAGCGCCTCGGTCACTGTGAAGTCGCGATCGGGGCCATGCGGAATCACCGTTTGACCCGGCTCAAGACGGAGCTGGGCGCCATCAAGCTGTACCGAGACCAGGTCCGGCTCGAATGACACCAGGCCGGAGATGCGACCGACCTCTGGATAGGCCTCATGATATGACCATGCCGCAAGACGCGCGGCGCCGATGTCGTAGTAGCTGCACAGCCCTTTGTACGGGCAGAAGGTCTGATGATGTTCCACGATGGTCAGCGCGGACTCATCGATGTCGGCGCGTGGAACGTACCAGCGCGGCGCGAAGCCGGACTCGTAGAGGACTACCGGCCGATTGGTGTCGGCGATGATGCGGCCACGATGGCGGACCACGAGGCTACGGGAGGACTGACGGATGTCTATGCGGTGGTAGCTGTCGGCGGCATGGCCCAGGATCCGTTCGTCTTCTTCGTAGAAGGCGTCCATGGCCGGCCAGGCGAACGCGACCCGCGCTTGCAGTTCCCTCGCATAGGCGGGCAGCTCGGTGTGCTGCCACGCCCCTCGCGGCGCGCTCTTCTCGCCCGCCCGGACGGTGTACCAGGACGTGAGCCCGAGGTCAGGGCGCCGGGTAGTGTGCTCTGTGCGTTGTAGGGTGTCTTGAGAGACGTCGGCCTCCGGGAAGTAGGCCACCGGATAGCGGCCGGGTTCGAAGAGTAGGACAACGTCCTCGCTATCGGCGATCCATGTTCCGCCGAAGCGCACGCGCATGCGCCGCCGCAGAGGCTCGGCGTACAACAGTCTTTTGGGCAGCGGTTCGGGCACGAGGAACCGGCCGATTGCTCCCGGTGAGAGAGGACCTTGTTGCCAGGACAATCCCATTTCTCTTCCCTCCGATAGGGCTGACCAGCCGCGATCGCAGGCTATGAGCTCGCCGAATGCGAGCAAATCGCCCTATTAGTACATGCTATTAACTTTGTGATGTGGCAATATGCGCATTCCGCCACGGTACATCGCCTTGTCGCTTTCCTCGCCAAACTCTTTCGCAGGAAGTCGCGCAGATTGCAGAAGGCCGGCGCGATATGTCTCGTGACTGGACCTTAGCAGGCGGACGAAAGAGCCCGAATCAAAATTTATCACCCGGCCCCGCCAGGTTCAGTCTCCTATCGTACAATCGGCCCCTCTTTACCGAGTTTCAGATCAACCGGCGTAGCGCTTCTCGCCACTGCAGGGCCATGAGCCGTGGAGGGCGTCCAGGTCGCAGGTGATTAGCGTCGCGATAATTGCTCCGATCGATGCTGATCGTTTTATGTTTGTCTGGTCGCATTGAGCTTCGCCGCTAAGTCCTGGAGGTCCCGTGCGACAAAATTTGGTTGCGGCAGTCCATAAACAGGAAGAAGGGCATTCCCGGGCCGCGTAATAAGGGCGGCCGAAAGGCCTGCGCTCTGCGCTCCAATCGTATCCCAGACGTGAGCGGCAACCATGCAACATGACGAGGGACGAACATCCAGGTCTTGCGTAACCATGTGGTAAGCCATCTGGGCGGGTTTGTAGGCGCGGGCGGTTTCGATACTGAATTGACGCTCGAAGAAATCAGCGAGGCCTGCATGCTCCAGTGGGCTCTTTCCTTTCGAATTAGGCGGAGAGTTCGTCAGGGTCACCATGCGAAACCCCGCTTCCTTGAGTCGCCTCAACCCCTCTACGACATCGGGATGCGCCGGCATCGTCATCATTCCTGTTCTGAGGTCATCGACGTCAGATGGCTTGACTGAAACGCCATGAATTGCGCCGACCATCTGAAGAAGACCTTGGCCTAACGAAAAAAAGTCTTTGTAAAGACCAGACATCGTGACGGTCATGGAATACATGGTCAAATGTTCGAGCCACTCTCGCAGGACCGCCCTGGCGCCGAAGATTCTTTCGAATAGGGGAGCCATAGATTCAAAGTCGATCAGTGTCTCGTTGACATCGAAGACGAGGAGTGACGGTTTCTCCAAGTTCCACTGAGCATTGCCTTCTGCGGCGCCTTTAGTGACGCTCGTTGAGAGAGCCTGTTTATTACCCATAAGTTCTACCTACTGTAATGGCCTCCAATGCCGTCTCATCGAATCTGCGCCCAGCGCTACTTTGCCTCTCAACCAGAGACTTGACGCGTACAAAGAAATGACATCTACAAAAAATAGCGAACGAATACGGTCACACTACCATTTCTCAGGCAGCAATACGGTACGGGAATGGACCAATGCGTCTGTTGCCGTAAAGCGCAAGGGGTTAGCCTGCGGGCAAAAAGGCCGCTCCCTTTGTGGCGGTTCGGCGCCTCAGTTCGTTCGCGTACCAACAGGGAAAGCATCGGAGAAGGTCATCCAATACAGGACCATCTAAGACGGCGGCGCCCAGCAAAACAGCGGCGATGCGCCAGGCGCGCCTACCGAACAAAAGATAGATCGTGCCGACGGCGAGCGGCCCGCCGCCCAGCAACGCCCCGGCGATGTACCATGGGTGGCGCAGTGTTCATCAGGTCAGTGCGCCAAAATACGCCAAAATCTGCCAAATTCCAGGGAGTATTGTCACAAGATTGTCACAAAAATTCGCTTCATCTATGATGGCCAATATTCATGATTCTGGCGAGTTCGGAGTCACACCTCATTACAATAGGAACAAAAGTGGTCGCGAAATGGGGAAGCTGGTTGCCTTACAAACTGGAGCATCATCATGATCGAATGACCACGAAATAGAAGGTCAAGGCGAGTCGCGGGGAGGGCTATGCGGAATCTTACGCCACGAAATACGCCAATAGAATTTGGGAGAGGCATATTGAAGTTTTCGGACTGCCGTAATTGAAAGAGAGAGGCTTCTGAACTATAGAAGGGCTGAATGAACCTATGAACAAAAACCGATTCCTCGTCATTACAACGATTGTCTTACTCTGTTTTATCGAGACCTTTTCGACAACCGCGCAGCGGCGCGGCCAGAACCCGACCTACGCCTATCCGCCCCAACTGCTGGAAGAGATGAGGCGGCTGCGCGAGGCGGCGCTCGGGAGCGATTACGCGCTCAAACAAACCGCGCATTTGACTGGCAACATCGGCCCGCGGTTGAGCGGCTCCCCGCAGGCGCAGCGCGCGGTCGAATACGTCGCGGACGAGATGCGCAAGCTGGGGCTCGACGTGAGGCTAGAAAAAACGATGGTCCCCCACTGGGTCCGCGGGGTGGAGACCGGCGCGTTGACCGAGTTCCCCGGGATGGCGCCGGGGACGATGCAAAAGATCGTATTGACGGCGCTGGGTGGGAGCGTCGCGACCGGGACCGAGGGGCTGACCGCGCCGGTGGTCGTGGTAGAAAACTTCAATGAACTCGCCGCGCTCGGCGAAAGTAAGGTCCGGGGCAAGATCGTCCTCTTCAACGCGAAGTTCGACGAGCGGCTGGAGGCGCAGGGCGCGGGCCTCGAAGCCTACGGTCGGGCGGTGTCGTATCGCGGGGGCGGCGCGTCAGCGGCGGCCCGCCTCGGCGCGGTAGCGGCCTTGAATCGTTCGGCGGGCAGCGGGGCCTATCGCCTGCCGCACACCGGGGCCTTGCGATACGCCGAGGGCGCGCCGCGAATTCCCGCCGCCGCGGTCGCCTACGAAGACGCCGAACTGATCACGCGTCTCGCGGCCGAGGGAGAAGTGAAAATGCGTCTGACCCTGACGTCGCAGACGCTGCCCGACGCCGAGAGCTTTAACGTCATCGCCGACCTCAAGGGCGCGGAGTTTCCCGACCAGGTGGTCATCGTTTCTGGGCACCTGGATTCATGGGATCTGGGGACCGGCGCGATCGATGACGCCGCGGGAGTCGCGGTGGCGATGGAGGTCGCGAACCTGTGCAAGCGGCTGAACCTCAAGCCGAAGCGCACGATCCGCGTCATCGCCTGGATGAACGAGGAGAACGGGGGCCGCGGCGGCGCGACCTATTTTCAAAACCATTCTGCGAACCTGGCCGACCACATCGCCGCGATCGAGAGCGACCTCGGCGCAGGCCACCCGGTCGGATTCTTTGCGCATGTCATGTCGGAAGCCCTGCCGATGCTGCGGCCGATCGCCGACGTTTTAGAAGGGGTGATCCGAGTCACGCCCGACTCGGTGGGCTCGGACGTCTCGCCGCTCGAGAACGCCGGGGTCCCCGGGTTCGCCCCCATCCAGGACGAGCGGAGCTATTTTCATTATCACCACACGCCCGCCGACACCTTCGACAAGATCAACCCGCGCGAACTTGCGGAGAACGCGGCCGTCATGGCCGTTCTAGCCTACGCGCTCGCCGACCTGCCAGAGGCGCTGCCGAAGCGATTGGTGAATCACTGAGGGCGCGCGGGCCAGGCATCGCTCGCCGGCTTACGGCGGGGCGCTGAAACTCCGGGCGGCCAACACCGGACGGCATTTAGAGGGCCGTGTGATCAACGGCGAAGAGATTTTGAGCTACCCATGTGGAGCGCACGAACAGTCTGGTTTGACATCGCAGTCGTGATGAGCGTCTTTGCGGTCGGGAACATTTTGTTCGGTCATTTCGAGGAGCGCAAGCCGATGGCGCTGCGGTTGCTGAGCCAAAGCCTCACCAAACGCCCGCATCGCCTTAGCCGCAAGTACCCGCCAGCTTGAACACGTCTGCGATCGGGATCCAAAAATCTTCTCAACAAGAGAGCTGTTCGCTCAGTAGTTACTGACGCGAGGATGAATCCTGATTGATGGAGGTTGCGGTTGCGAGCGATGGCAGTATTTGGCTCGCGGTTCCGTCGATGTCGGATTCAGATATCGCGCAGGGGAAGCCGACACCTGTGACGCTTCACGTCTTGAGGTCTGCCGATGGAGGACGCACATGGAACGACTTCCCGATGAGCAGCTCGATCCGGATAAAGGGCAGGTGTCCTCATCGCCCTGACTGTCCAGTGAAGGTCAACACCATTTCAATCGCGGTCGACGCGCGTAGTCGCGCGCACGTTCTATATACGGAAGGCGCGGCGCCGGATCAACCTTATGCTCTGTATTACCGTTCATCATCTGACAGCGGCAAGACGTGGTCGTCGCCATACGTCCTTAGCGCCGCGCCGCGTCCGCAATCCAGCGACACTGCGGATCACGACTACATCTCTATCGCGACATCAGGAAACCAACGCGTGTGCGCCGCGTGGGTCGACGACCGTCGAGGGGCGCTCGACGTTTGGGCTCGCTGCTCGAACGATGCTGGTCGGAGGTGGGGCGCGGAGACGTTATTGTCGGACCGGTCAGACGGCGCGCCTTACAAATCTCCGACCGGGTTCAAAGCGTTCTACGGTCATTATGGAGGCGCTGCGATCGATGAGTCCGGCCGGTTTCATGTGGTCTGGGCTGCCGGCGAGCCGGGGTACCCCACAGGCAGTGTGTGGATGAACAGTACCGACGCGCGTAGCGCGGGCGCGCGCTAGAACCTAGCGATGAATTCACTGGGCAGCCGCTGATCAGGACCACCAAATATGAACGGTCGGTTTTTCTGTTCATAATTTTTGCGTTCGTCGGCCGGCGTATGAGCGTATAAGTCTATCGAAAGCAATTTTGTCGCAGATAAAATCTTGAAAACAGCAGGATTATTTGCATCCTCGAGCGGGCGCTTGACGGAGCCGGCCGAGGAATGAGCGGGAGGAATGGCCCAATGATGGATTCGATCCGTGACTTGAAGTATGCGCTTCGCCGTCTCGCGCGAACGCCTGGATTTACGCTGGCCGCGCTTATCACGCTGGGGCTGGGAATCGGCGCGAACACTGCTATTTTCAGCATCATCAACAGCGTCCTGCTCCGGCCGCTTCCCTTTTACGAACCGGAGCGGCTGATCGGCGTCTGGCAAACCGCTCCCGGGGTCAAGATAACGAATGTGAACGCTTCGTTCGGCGATTATGTGACCTATCGGGAGCATTCGACGACCTTCGAGGACATCGCGCTTGTAAACGGCATGTCCGCTTCGGTCACCGAATTCGCGGACCCGGAGCGCGTCGAAGCGCTCGCCACGACCTTCCGCCTGCTTCCGATTCTCGGCGCGCAGCCGATTCTAGGCCGCGATTTCATCGAGAAAGACAATGACGACAAAAGCCCCGAAGTCGTCATGCTCGGCTATGGATACTGGCAGCGCCGATTCGGCGGCGATCCTAAAGCAGTCGGGCGCCGGATCATGATCGACGGATCCGCCCGCGAGATCATCGGCGTGCTGCCAAAGGATTTCTGGTTTATGGACGTGGGCCACGATCTGGTCATGCCATTGCGATTCAACCGCGCCGGCGTTCGGCTTGGAGGCTATAATTTAAATGCGGTCGCCCGGATGCGTCACGGGGTTTCGATCGATCAGGCGAACGCCGATCTCAGGCGGATGATCGACGTCGAGCTCAACAGCATCCCCGCGCCCGCTGAACTCAGCAAACAGATGTTCGAGGATGCGCGCCTCGGCCCAAATATCCGGCTGCTGCGGGACGATCTGATCGGCGATATCGGCAAAAGTCTCTGGGTCGTGATGGCGACGATCGGCGCCGTGTTGCTGATCGCCTGCGCCAACGTCGCGAATCTGCTTCTGGTTCGAGCCGAAGGCCGCTCGCATGAATTCGCGATTCGCGCGGCGCTCGGCGCCGGCCGTGGACGGATCGCCCGCGAGATGCTCGCCGAGAGCCTCGCCCTGGCGCTGATCGGCGGCGCTCTCGGCGCCGGATTCGCGGTCGCCGTCGTGAAAATCGTCCTCAAGCTGAGCCCGGCGCGGCTGCCGCGCTTCGAACAGATTTCGGTCGATTCGACCGCTTTGCTTTTCACCTTCGGAATCTCGATCGCGGCGGGACTGGCGCTCGGAGTGATTCCCGTCGTTAAGCAAAGCGGCCAGCGGCTCGCCGAGGCCCTGCGCGGCGGCGGGCGCAGCGCAAGCGCCGGCCGCGAGCGTAATCTCGCCCGACATTCCCTGGCCATGCTCCAGGTAGGTCTGGCGCTCGTTTTATTGATCGGCTCCGGTCTGATGATCCGCACCTTTCTGGCAATTCGCAATGTGCATCCGGGCTTCGCAAATACGGAAGGTCTGCTGACGCTGCGCGTTTCGATTCCGCGAAGCGCCGTGTCCGGGGATAAGGAGCTTTTGCAGATGCAGCGCGACCTGACGGATCGGCTGGCGAGCCTGCCCGGCGTCACCGAAGTCAGCATGCTGAACGGTCTGCCCATGACCGGATTTACGTCGATGGATCCCATTTTCTCAGCCGATCATCCGATCGCGGAAACTCAGATTCCGCCGCTGCGTCGTTTTTTTAATGCGGCGCCGGGCGCTTTTCATGCGCTCGGAACGCCGATGCGCGCCGGACGCGAGTTCACCTGGACCGAGTGCAGTGAAAATCGACGCGTGGTCATCATCTCCGAAAATTTCGCCGTTGAATATTGGGGCTCAGCCCAGGCCGCAATCGGCAGGCGAATCCGTTCATTCCCGAACGAGGAATGGAGCGAGATCATCGGCGTCGCTGGCGACATACGCTATGACGGCGCCGAGCAGAAAGCGCCGAGCAGCGTCTACTGGCCCGTCGGCTCGCGGGTCACCAATTCGAATTCGATGCCCATCCTCGTTCGCAGTTCCCGCGCCGGATCAGAAAGCCTCTCGGCCGAAGTTCGACAAGCCGTCTGGTCCGTCAACAGAAGCCTTCCGATCACTGAGCTTCGGACCATGAAGGAGATCTATGACCGCTCCATGGCGCGGACAAGCTTCACGCTCAGCCTTCTCGCAATCAGCGGCGGCATGGCGCTGCTCCTGGCGGTGGTCGGGATCTACGCCGTAATCTCCTATACTGTCGCGCAAAAAACGCGGGAAATCGGAATCCGTCTGGCGCTCGGCGCCCAGCAGGGCTCGCTGAAAAGAATGTTCGTTCTTCGCGGCCTCCTCTGGAGCGGGATCGGCGCGGCGGCCGGCCTGGCCGCGGCCATCGGACTCTCGAGGCTCATGGCGGCGCTGCTTTTCGAGGTCAGCCCCTTCGATCCACTGACTTATCTGGCCGCAACGCTTGGCATTCTGGTGGCGGCGGCGGCGGCCAGTTATCTGCCCGCGCGTCGGGTCACGCGCGTGGATCCGATCCAGGCGCTACGCGCGGAATAGGCTGAACTCCAGCCCAATGGCTTATTGAAGCTCTTTTGTTACAGAACGATTGAAGCTCGTATTCTTCGGCGCCCAGCTTGACACCCTTTTGAGAGTGTCAAGCTGGGCGCCGAAGAATACAATAAGCGAAATGCTTCCGCCTCAGTACAAATAAAAAGCATAGAGCGTATCCCCAGCCGCGACCAAAAGGTATTGCTTGCCGTCGAGCAAATACGTTTCCGGCGCATTCGAGACTTGCCCCAGACGCGCGTGCCAGAGTGGTTTACCGCGCGCGGCATCATAGGCGACCAGATTGCCCGCCATATCGCCACCAAAGACGAGCCGGCCCGCCGTAGCAAGCAAGCCGTTCATCCCTCGCCCCGCAGTGACGCCCGGATAGCGATGCCGCCATGCGACTTTGCCCGTCTTGTAATCAATCGCCGTCAGATAATTGCCCAACGTCGTGACGCCCAATTCTTCTTTGCCCCCCAAGCCCATCGCGCCGCGCGGGTCAGTTTCGGCCAGGTAATACATCGCGTAATTGTCCGATTGCGGCACGTAAAACAATCCGGTGTCGGGCGAGAAACAAGGCGGGGGCCAGTTTGTCACGCCGCCGTTATTGGGCGAAACGAGCGCGCCGCCGATATGGTAATCCTTTTCGGGGATGCGTTCGGGCGCCCCGCGCTTGTCAATGCCTTTGGCCCAATTGACCGTGTCGGAGTATTTTGTCGTCACCAGATGTTCGCCCGTCAGCCGATCCAGTACGAAAAAATAGCCGTTGCGTTGCGCGGTCATTACGAGCTTGCGCATCCTGCCGTTGAACGGCGCGTCTACCAGCACGGGAGTTTGCGCCGAATCCCAATCGTGCGTGTCGTGCGGCGAGAGCGAAAAATGCCAGGCCAGTTTGCCCGTCTCCACATTGATCGCCACCAACGCGCAGGTATAAAGGTTGTCGCCTTCGCCGCGCGATTGCGCCGTGTAAGCCGGCGTCGGATTGCCCGTGCCTGTTATGTACAGCTTCGTTTCCGGGTCGTAAGCGCCGGGAATCCAGATGTTGCCGCCGCCGTGGCGCGCGGCGTCTAGGCTCGCCCACGTTTCCAGACCAGGATCGCCTTTTTTCATCGGCACGGCGTACCATCTCCACTCCACTTCGCCCGTATCAGGGTCGAAGGATTGCAGAAAGCCCGGCGCGTCCATGTCGCAGCCCGTGCCGACCAGCAAATGATCGCCTACGACGACCGGGGCCATCGTCGAGAAGTATTGTTCGTCAAAACTGGCGATGACTTTGTGCCAGCGTTCCTTGCCTGTTTTGGCGTCGAGGCAGATGAGGTAATCGTCAGGCGTTTCCATGTATAGCCAGTTCTTCCACATCGCCAATCCGCGATTGCCAATGTGAGTGCCGCCTTTGGTCTTCCACACGTAATGCCACAGCGTCGCGCCGTCACGCGCGTCCACCGCCCAGGCGTTGTCCGGTGTGGAGAGATAGAGCGCGCCGTCTACCTGCAGGATTGAAGCGCGAATGTTCGTGCCAGGGCCAGCGTCTTGTGCGCCTTCGCCACCGACAATCGTCGAGAACGAAGGGCCACCGAAGCGACCAAAGCCGCCGCCACCGCCTTGTCCCAGCCCCGCCGTCACGCGCGTCGCCCAGGCCAGCGTCAGATTCTTGACGTTGAGTTGATTGATCTGCTTCAGCGCGCTGTAACGCTTGCTCGTGTAATCGCCCGAGTAGGTCAGCCACGAATCAGACAACGGCTTGAGGATGTCGGCGGAATCCAGGTTTTGCCCGGCGGCGAGACTTGATAACAAACACAGCATAATGATGACGTTTAGTTTTTTCATTTTATTTCAGGCTCTCCAGATAGGCGGTTACGTTGTGAATGTCTTTATCTGTGTATGACCCCAGCAACTTTTTATGCGGCTCCAACGGATCATGGATCTCGACTTTGGGCATGTCGCCGTTGCGGCGTATGGTGCGTGTCGCGCCGTCAGCCTCGGTCAGGGTCACCAGAAAATCGTCAATACGCTTGAGTGTACCTTCGACGATTTGGCCTCCGGCGAGCGTGACAGTCACAGTGACGGGCTTGGGAGTAATGGGCGAAGGTCCGGCGCCGGGGCCAAAGCCGCCACCGCCGCCTGGGATCAACCAGTTCTGTTGCATCGTGCGCGGATCACGGAACTTGGCCGCGAACCCTTTCAAATCCACTGTTACCGAATGGCACTTGGCGCATGTAGCGTTGAAATACGCTTCACCCGCTTTGGCTTCGCCGACAACAATCGTGGCCGGACGGTTGCGCGCGGCGTCATAGCCGCTCACACGGAAGCTGTGAACAAAAGCCGCAATGTCTGAGATTTGTTCCGTCGTGAGTGAGAATTTCGGCATCCCGCCGCGCCCGTTCAGCACGACCGGCGCGAGCAATTCGCCTTTCTGATCGTTCAGCATCACATCCGAACGAATCAGGCTGGGGCCGCCTTCGCCGCCGCCACGCGCGTCCGAACCGTGACAGAAGCTGCAATGCACGGAATAGAGCGCCTTGCCTCGTTCGATCACTTCGGGGGAGGCCTTAGGCTTTTGCGGGAAAGCGTTCCCAAATCCGCCGCCGCCGCCACCGGGGCCGCCAGGCCGTTGCGGACCACCCGGCCCAGGCGGGCCTTGCGTAGGTTGTCCGGGTCTTTGGTTGGGCGGGTTTTGGGTTTGCGCCGCTACAGACAGCATCACGCGCGCTGCGACAACGAGCAGAATCGCCATCACCAGCGCACGCTTGGCGAAGGTGCTTTTAACCATATTCGTTTTCCCCTTTATTGCGCGTCTAAGACTTATTGACGAAAAGATTGGTCACACACTGCTTCCGTTTTACGCGCGGGCCTCGCAGGCGAGCGCCACGTCCTGCATCAGTCACTAGGCCAGCCCGAACAGCCGCATCGCGTTTTCTTTCAGGATCAGTGGCCGCACATTATCACGGATGGCGATCTTATCGAAATCTTCCGGCCAACGATCCTGCGCAACCAGCGGATAATCCGAATCGAACAGCGCCGTGTGTTTGAGCAAGGTGTTCGCGTCTTGCGCCAGCGTCGGCGAGAAATACTTCAGCGACCAGCCCGACAGATCAATGTAAACCTGCGGTTTGCGCAGACACACCGAGATGGCTTCGTCCTGCCCGGGAAACGACGGTTGCGCCGTCATGATCGGCATAGCGGGAAAGTCTACGGCCACATCGTCAATGTCCATCGGGTTACCGTCCTTAGCCGCACGCCGCCGGGCATACTTTTTTCTCGAATGTACGCCGGCCCACCAAAGGACCACGGTCGCCAGCGCCGCTATGTTGCCGGCGCGTACATACGCGAATAGCTTCTCGTATCCTTTGAGTCGAGATGTTTCAAACGTGGCCTCGAGCGGAACTCCGGCGCGAAGAACTTGCGCGGTCGTGCCAACTCCGCCTTGATGTACAACGCAAGCCGCGCGCGGCAACACTTCCGAAAACGGCGCGTAGTCAAATGCGGCGATGTTCGCTGGCAAGTTTGCGGGCGGCGTGTTTTTGCCAATCAACAGCACAGCGCGGCGGTTGAGACGCGCGACGGCTTCGGCGAGAATCTGCGTGGCAAAAACGAGTTCGCTAGAAACGATAAAGTCGGCATCACGCGCCGCCGCCGCCAAATCGTCATACATCTGGCGGAGGCTCGGCATAAAAAGCTGACGGATAATAAATTCCGGTCCTTTTTTCAAATCCATAATATGTCGCATCAATTCTGGGTCTTCGGGCTGATGTCAGGACACATTGTCTAAAGTCATATTCAGCTTGAACTTGGTGAACGATAACAAACACACGAGCAAACTGCGGTCTTGTTGCAACAGGCTCAGCATTGCGCTCACCAGGCTCAACTCACAGCGGCCACGTCGTC
>DASTMP010000368.1:0-5819 GCA_035714085.1 Blastocatellia bacterium | reverse complement strand
AAGCTCAAGAAGGTTGCCATCACAGCTTGTATGCGCAAGCTCCTGACGATCCTCAATGCGATGGTCAGGGATAATGAGGCTTGGCATCCACATGCCAAGCAACTTTCTGCTTGACTTTCATCACAGTTGCTTCGTGGTTGATTCTCATTGTTTCAGTGTGTCGCCATAGCAACGTGATTGACTCCTGTGCAAAACTCAGTCGCCGGTTATCCTCGTCAAACTCCCGGACGGCTCATCTCCCAACAAAATCGTGGTTATAGTCGAATTCAGAATTTTTCCGCCGTCAGAGCCTACCCATTTTATTTCAATCGCATTGGCGTTTGGCCTAACCGGAACAATGACTTTCAGTCCGAAACTGTCCCGCGCATTGCTTCTACTACCCGGAATCGCCACGCTGGTTTTTGTAACTGTTCCGGCTTCGATTCGCTCTTCACTGTATTTGCCGTTTGGGAGTTTTTCAAAATACAAGGGTTGGACATCAATCATCGCGTCCGGCGTTCTGCCCACAACCCATAGATCAATCTCGGCCGTTTCATCGCCGGTTCGCCGAGTCATGACGCTCAGCGCAAAACCCAACTTCGACACATCCCTGGCCGACGCTTTTTGCTTCCATTTGTCGAAAACATCTTTAGCGACATTTGACTGCTGAGCCAGACAATCGGCGGAAATTGCGAACAAAAGAACCAATATGAGTGGAATGTTTCTCTTCATAAATCAACCTCCATAATTCAATTTGGTTAGATTGAGGAAGCCAGTCAAGAACTTCGCAACGATGAGAACGCCACCGCCAGGGCTTTGTTGCAAAATGTCGGTCACTGACTCGGCGCCAGGCCGGCATAAACCTCGAGCGCGCGCGAAGCCATCTGGCTGACGGAGTAATGCTCGCGTACTCCTGACATTCCCTGCTTCGCAAGGTCGTTCGCCAGTTCGGGGTTTTTCCAGAGCGAGTGGATCGCTTCAGCCAGACTCGCCGCATCGTTCGGTTCGCACAACAGTCCGCCGCGCGCGCGTTCGATCATTTCCGGAAACGATCCGCGGCGCGGTTGCACTACCGGCACGCCGCTGGCCATCGCCTCGATCACTGACAACCCTTTCGCTTCAGCGTAAGTCGCCGGGACCGAGAGCACGTCAATGTTCTGGAAGAAGCGCAGCTTGGCCTCGCGCTCCAAGGCGCCGTGATATTGGAACTCGCCCGCGAATCCCCATTCATGCATTTCCCGTTCGATCTCACTCAGGTAGCCCTTGTGTTCGGGCGCGAGATAGCCTGCGACTTCCAGGCGCGCCTGCGGGAAATCTTCGCGCTTGCGCAGCAGACGATAGGCTTCGGCAAGCTCGCGCAAGCCCTTCTCCGGCGCGACGCGCGCGAAATAACCTATGGTGAAATCGCCGTTGTCGCGCGGGCGGCGCGGCGCGCTTGTCGCCTTGTAATCTTTCAGATTGATGCCGAGCGGAACGACGTGAATCTTTTCGCGCGGGATGCCCAGATAACCGGCCATGTGGCCTGCGTAATAGTCGCTGACCGCGATGAAGGCGTCGACATATTTCGCATGCTCGTGAATCAGTTCGAGCGCCTGGCTGTGATAAGGCTCGCGCATTCCATCCAGAAACAGGTCTTCGCCCTGAAGCGTGCAACAAACGGGGCTGCGCGTGGCCTCTTTGATCGGGCGGGCCAATCCGATCAACATCGAATTCTGCATATCGACCACGTCCGGCGGCGGCTGGGTCTTCAACCAATTCACCAGCTTGCCGATCTCCTTGCCCTGATTGCCTCGCTCGCCTTTGAGTATCGAGATCGTCAATTCGCTGAGCGAATCCGGGTCGACGGCGATTGACCGCTTCGACGCTGCCTTGAGCGCAAATTGCGAATCCCAGATCTTGTCGAGCCAGCGCGGCGTGTGGCGGAAGAGGGGAGAACGCTGTTCGAGGTAGACGCTGATGCCGCCGAAGAAGGTCTTACCGCTGCTGACATTCGGCTCGTCGGTCAGCGTCGGCGTGTAAAGCGGCAGCAGCGTGACGTCGTGCCCCTGCTTGATCAATTCAGTGGCGAGCGCGTTGTCGCGCAAACAACTGCCGCAATACATTCCGGCGGCGCCGGCGGTGATGTAAAGAATCTTCATAGTATGTGAAAGGGGTGAAGAGGTGAAGGGGTGATTTTGCGATACTACAAATCAACTTTTCACCCGCTCACCGATTCGCTCGCTCACTTTTTCAGCCCATTACTCCTTGGGCAGCGGCGGCGGCCCGTCTGAAACATAAGGCTTGTAAACGAAGCCTTTTGTCTTCTCCTTGAACTCGGCCTGAATCGCCTCGCGCGCCTTGGCGTCCTCGAACAAATCGACCATCGTCGCCGCGAGCGTCTTCGACGCGAGCATCATTCCTTTGTGCCCGATCGACATGCCGCTGCAAGCGACCACGGGCCAGGCGTGCCAGGCGCTTTCGGGCGCGGTCGTGACCGAAAGATGCAGCGTCGGGACGACCCAGCTCACGTCTCCGACATCGGTCGAGCCGCCGGGCGGATCGGGCTTCGGATTTCCCAGCGGTTTGATCTCGCCGTTGAGTCCTTTCTGCTCGGTCCCGGTTGCGCGCTGGATGGCCCGCGCGAACTCCTGCTCCTGTTCCGTGTATTTGATCGGGCCGAGCCACTCGAGGTTTTGTTGCAGCAACTTTGCGCCGGACAGATTGACCAGTATTTCGTAGCAACCGGACTGGATCGTGAATTTCGATTCGACTCCGGCGATGCGGGCTGCGCCATCGGCGATCTCGCGCAACCGCTGCAAGACCACCTCCACGCCGGCGCGCTTGGAATCGCGCGCCCAGCACCAGACCTTCGCGTATTCGGGCACGACGTTCGGCACGTCGCCGCCTTTGACGATCGCGTAATGCATGCGGACTGTCGGCTTGACGTGCTCGCGCAGCAGGTTGACTCCGTGTGTGAAGGCTTCGAGGCCGTCCACCGCGCTGCGCCCGTCCCAAGGATCGAGCGCGGCGTGCGCGGCCTTGCCCTTGAACTCGACGATGAAATCAACCAGGGCCTGTGTGCTATCCACATCGGCCTGGGTCTCAGTCGCCGGATGCCACGCCAGGCAAACATCCAGGTCATTGAACAAACCGTCGCGCGTCAAGTAGGCCTTGCCGGAGCCCGCCTCTTCAGCGGGCGTGCCATAGAAGCGAATCGTCCCTTTGAGCTTGCCCGCGGCTATCAACTCTTTGACCGCGATGGCCGCGCCCAGGCTCGCCACTCCGAAGAGATTGTGGCCGCAGCCGTGGCCCGGCGCGCCCGCTTCGAGCGGTTCCTTGACCGGCGAGGCCTTTTGCGAGATGCCGGGAAGCGCGTCGAATTCGCCCAGAATGCCGATGACGGGCTGCCCCTGCCCGTAAGTCGCAACGAAGGCCGTCGGCATTCCGGCGACGCCACGCTCGACCTTGAAGCCCTGCCGCTCGGCGTAATCGGCTAGCGCCTTTGACGACTTGTGTTCGCGCAGCGCGGTCTCCGCATAAGCCCAGATCTGGTCACTGAGCTTGATCATTTCGGCCTTGCGCTTTTCGATCGAAGCGACGGCCTCCTCTTTATTTTTTATCTCGATCGCCGCAACCGGCGATGAAGAAAAGAGCGAGAACGCCGTCAGTATCGATAACGTTAGAGAGCGCAGGACGGTTTTCATCAGACTCCTCCAATTGGTCCCAATTGGGCGCGAACGCTTTTACTCAGCGGATTCGGATTGTTCAACGCCGCGAAGCAACTCAAGAAACTTCTCGCGCACGAATGGATGCAATCCTTCAGCAAATGAGGCGTTGAGCCTTTTGATCTTGATCAGTTCCTGAACATCAGCGAGGTCTTTGAGTCTGCCCGGATCGGTCATTCCGGAAGCCAGCTTCAGGTTGATCAACATTTCAAGCGTAACAGTTTTGATGCCGTTAATGACTATGAGACTCGCTTTAGGATCGGGAAAGCTGATTGGTTTTGGCTTTCCGTCGCCTGGATATTCACCGGTAGTGATGATCTCTATTGGGACGTTTCTGTCGGTCGACCGAAACTTCTTACGCGCGCCTTCAAAGGCGGGACGATAACCACGACCGACCAACTCTTCGTGAAATTTCTCAAGCCCTTCTTTGGAGAGCAGAAGATCGATGTCAACAGTGAACCGTTGATAGCCATGCTGATTCAAGGCAATCGCGCCGATCACGTTATACTCAATACCATGGCTTTCCAGGTCTTCGGCGAGCCGTCGCAGAGTTTCATTGATCATGCCTTTTCCCTCGAAAAAATTAAGCCCTTCCTCGTACGCCAGGAGTGGAGAAGACAAAACTTGTTGGAAATCAGTAGTCAACATATCTTCATAATTCTGACAAGCCGCGTGATCGAAGACAACCGGCGATTGTTTATTCCAAGCCCCACAACGTCATCGCCGCATCGTCCTTGACCAAAATCATTTTACCCGTTGGCGCCGGATGCGCATATGTCGGGCTGTCGGCCACGGAATATTTCGCGACCTGTTCGAAGCCCTTCACGCTCTTCTTCGCCACGATCAGGTTGGCGTCGCTGGTCAGGATCAGCAGGGCGTCTTTCGCGTTGAGGATCGCGGCGCTCGCGCCTTCGCGCCCTTCCGTGATCCATAAGATCTTGCCGGTCGCGGCTTCCAGACAGAAATATTGCCCCTTGCGCTTCGACGACATCCCATACAGGTGTTCGCCTTCGAGCACGGGAGAGTTCATATACATCGCGATTTCGGGATTATGCCAGACCTGCTTCGACGTCCATTCGGCGCCGTTCCTGGCCAACTGGACGGCAACCGTGCCTTTGCGGACGCCGGAAAAGATCAGCAGGTTTTTGTAGGGAATGGGCGTGACAATGTTCTCGTTCCACTCATCGGGCCACGGCATTCGCCAGAGCAATTTGCCGGTCTTCGATTCGACGCCGATGACCGATTTATCGGTCATCGTGACGATTTGTCGCGCGCCTTCATGCTCAACGACGATTGGCGAGGCGTATCCCGGCCCATCGCCCGCCCACTTCCATCGCTCCTTGCCCGTGGCCGGATCGAGCGCGAACATCGAGCCGCCTTTGATGTCGTCACCGACGTATACAATCAGATTGCCCTGATCGACGATCGGCGAAAAAGCCGTCCCGCAAAACATCTTCGAAGTGTCGGGCGCGCCGAATTCCCTGCGCCATTTCAGTTCGCCTGTGGCGGCGTCGAAGCAGGAGAGGATCGCAGTCACACCCAGCGTGTAGAGCCTGCCGTCGTACAACACCGGGGTCGAATGCGGCCCTTTGCCCATCTGCGTGGCGTATTGGTTTTTGGTGAACGCGACAGTGTAGCTCTTGCTCCAAAGAGTTTTGCCGGTCTTCAGGTCGAGGCAGGAAACGACCTCTTCTTCGCCCCTGCGAGTGTGAATCCAGGCCCGGTCTTTCGAAACGACCGGCGATGAATAGCCCGATCCGACCTCGGTCTTCCAGATCATCTTCAGCTTCTCAGGCCATTGGACGGGCGCTGCGAAGTCCTTGGCCACGCCGTCGCGATTCGGGCCGCGCCATTGCGCCCAATCCTGCGCCGAAATGATCTGAAACGCCGCGACTGCGGAGAACAGAATCGAAAGCATTTTCCTATGCGGCATGATCCGCCTCCCCGAAAATCAACCACGAAGAAACGAAGAGCGCGAAGAGAGAACAGAAAAAATCTTCGCGCTCTTCGTTTCTTGTATGTTGACTCTCTGACAAATATTAAGTTGTTTTCGCCCGCTTTGGGCGAGTACAAACAGGCGCCGCAGACCGATTGTTTCTTGGTGCGCAAAGCCCGTCACGAAGCCTGGATCGCGGC
>DASTMP010000367.1:0-2255 GCA_035714085.1 Blastocatellia bacterium | reverse complement strand
GTCGTCCTGGGCCAGTCGGGGAGGCTCCAGCGCCACCGGGCGCCAATCGCTCAGGGATTTTCATCGCGATGTTGTAGTGCGTCTGGCTGTCGCCGGCCGCCTGCGATTCGAAGAGATCTGGATTGATGGCGCATGCCGCGCATCGCTTTACGGCATTAGCGGTGGAGAACGGTATTGTTATTACCTCTCGGGCTATGACCCGGCGTGGGCCAAACTTAGCTTGGGAGGCGCAGTGATCGGGCTTTCCATCGCCGGCGCGGTCGAGCGCGGGGTGAAATTCTACGACCTGTTGCGCGGGGCAGAGCCTTATAAATTCGACTGGGCGAACGAAACCCGCGCCACCTTTGCGGTGCAAGTGGCGAGCAACAGCCTGCCCGCGCGACTGACGGTCATGTACGATCGCGTCGCGGAAGCGGCGCGCGCCACCGCGCACACCCTTCTGCCGGCGGGGGCGCTGGCGTTTTGGCGCCGCCGGCGTCAGGCTCGGATGCGCCGGTCAATGCTTGACGCCGGCGCCAAGGGGCTCTCGGCAAATGAAGAGAAGCGCCGCGATAAGGCTGTCGAGCTTGTGTCGTCCGTTCTTGTGTCGTCCATTTTATTGTCGCTCTTCTGTCTTTAAACGTTGACGTAGAAATTTCATTGCTTGACCGCTTAGCGCCATCGATGCAACCGCCTGCGCCGAGCTTTTTCGACAAACTAAAATGGTCGCTCCCGTGGCTCAGTCGTTATCCATTATGGCGCGCCGGCGAGTTGGCGCGCCAGACACTGAGGACGCTGAGGGGAGTCGCCTGCGATGGTCACACGCATCTCATCCTGGTCGTGGCGAACCACTTCGAGCCGGCATGGGATGAGCGAAAGGGCAGAGTCGATCTGGCGACGCAACTCGCGCGCGTGGACGACTGGTGTGAGCAATCCCGCGCCACGGGCGACGTGACGCGGGATTGCGATGGGACGCCGTTCCGCCACACATACTTTTATCCCGCGGAGCAGTATCACCGCCCGCTCATCGAGCGACTGGCCGAACTGGAAGCGGATGGCTTCGGCGAAGTGGAGATTCATCTGCACCACGGCGTGGAACGGCCGGACACTGCGGAGAATTTGCGGCGGGCGCTCGAAGAGTTTCGTGACCTGCTATCCGAAGAGCACCGCTGCCTTTCGAGGCTTGATGGAGTGGGGCAGGCGCGATACGCGTTCGTGCATGGCAATCTGGCGCTCGCCAATTCGATGGGCGGTCGTTGCTGCGGCGTGGACTCCGAGATGCGGATTCTGGCCGAAACCGGATGTTACGCTGATCTGACCTTACCCGCGGCGCCGCTGCAGCCACAGACGCCGCGAATCAACGCGCTATACCAATGCGGGCGCCCGCTCGACGAACCCGTCCCGCACCGGACGGGAAAGAACCTGCGCGTCGGCGCAAAGGTAACGTGGCCGGTTCTATTGACAGGCCCGCTGGTCTTCGATTGGAGCCGGCGACGGCGCGGATTGCCGGCGCCGCGAATCGATGACGGCGCTTTGACGGCTGGTTATCCGCTCACGCCCGAACGCCTGCGCCGATGGAGAGGCGCAGGCATATCAGTTCGCGGCCGGCCGGAGTGGGTTTTCATCAAGCTGTACTGCCACGGCTTTTTCACGAACGATCAGGCCGCGACCATCGGCGAACCGGCGCGGCGGTTTCTTCAGGAGACTCTTGAACTGGCGGATCGCGACGGGCGGTTCAAAATACACTTCACCACCGCGCGCGAGGCGTTCAACATCGCTCTCGCCGCTGTCGATGGCCATAGCGGCCAGCCAGGACTTTACCGAAATTACCGCCTGCGCCCTATCAGACAATAAGACAACAAGATTGCCACAGAGACGCCGCAGACACAGAGATGAGTTATGGAAAGATGAAGGCCGAATAACGCCTGCTAATTCACTCTGTGACTGCGGCGCCTCTGCGGCTAAGGCCGGTATTTCAAATGATGTCACAAAAAACACTGGCGGCTCGGCGTGTGCTCTTTGTCGCTTATCAGTTCGCTCCGAGTTTGGAGATGGGGGCTCGGTCTTGTGTACAGATAGCGCGTTACTTGCCTCTGTACGGCTGGTCTCCGGTGGCGCTGACGGCGCGAGAGAAATACATCGAAGAGCGTTACCGCGGGAGCGATGACGAAATAGCCAAGCTGGGATTGCCTGACGCGATTGTCAGGACGCGCCTTTTGCCGCACCCGTTCGATTTCTATCGCTGGCTCAGATCAGCGCTCAGGCGCAAACCGCAA
>DASTMP010000366.1:0-34186 GCA_035714085.1 Blastocatellia bacterium | reverse complement strand
ATCGAAGATGGCGCGGGTCACCTGCCAGGTGACAGCGCTCTCGTGATGGTTTGCCTCGAAGAAATAGAACGGGCGAGACTCTTTGCCCTGCGGATTGGCGAACTGCACACTGTATTTGCGGACGAAAGGACTCTGTTTGAGCTTCTCCAGAAGTCCCATGCGCTGAAACGTCCAGAACGTCTCGGTCATCAGCGATTCGCCGATATGATGGCGGGGAAATTGTTCCTTCTCGAAGAGCACGACCTTGCGGCCCTCGCGCGCAAGGATGCTGGCGACTGAACTGCCCGCAGGTCCGCCGCCCATTACGATCACATCATAAATGTTTGAATCCATATTCATATCCATATTTGTATGTAAATCAGCGCCGCGAACAGCGCTGATAAGCCTAAGCGTATCGTACGGTTTTCAATTCGGGTTCAAAAAATTCCGAAAGGAAATGGTCAACTTGCAGCAGCCCTCGCCGCGTGAGTTCGATCGTTCCGTTATGGCGATCGATGAACTCTTCCTGGAGCAGGCGTTCATAAGCGGGTTGAAATTCCCGCCAGATGTCGACGCCGAACTTGTGGTCGAAATAGTTCGCGTCGAGCGCGCCGGTCTTGAGCTGCAGAATCATTTCGCGGATCAGCCTCTGTTTCGGCGTTAGCGCCAGCGCGCGCCAGAGCGGCAATTGGCCGCTGGCCAGGAGATTAACGTAATCCTCGAATTTACTCAGGTTCTGGAAATGGACGCCGTCGAAATGCGAGAACGACGAGACGCCGAGTCCGATCATATCGCCGCCATGCCAGAGCGAGTCGGTGTAAATGAACCGGCAGGGCTTCTTCGTCGTCGCCAGCGTGTAGGCGCTTGCGATGCGGTAGCCGCCCGCCTGGAACTGCTCGTAGGCGTAATCGAGCCAACGACGCTTCGTCGCCCAGTCGGCGATGGGCGAATCAAGCCCTTTCTCGATCATATCGCGCGAGATGACAGTGTTGTAGGGAAGCTCCATCTGATAGATCGTCACCGAGTCGGGCTCCAGAGCGAGCGCGCGGCCGACGGCGTCGCGCCAATGCTCGTCCGATTCGCCCATCATCCCGGCGATCAGGTCAATGTTGATCTGCTGGAAATCGACTTCACGCGCCCATTCGTAAGCGCGGTAAATCTCGGCCGAAAGATGGGCGCGTCCGTTGGCGGCCAGAATGTCGTCGTTGAAATGCTCGACGCCGAGGCTCAGTCGCGTGACGCCGATATCTTTCAGGGTTTCGAGCTTCGATTTGCGGAGCGTGCCCGGCTCGCACTCGAAAGTGACTTCTTCGGCGTTATCCCAACTCACATGCCGGTTGAGTCCGTCGACGAGATAGCGAAGCTGCTTTTCGCTGATGTATGAAGGCGTCCCGCCGCCGAAGTAGGCGAGCCGGAGCTGCCGCCCCTGCAAAGCGGGCATGCGGCTGTAGATTTCATTCTCCTTGATCAGCGCGTTGAGATAGATCTCGATCTCCGAAGCGTTCTTGTCCGTGTAGACTTTGAAGTAACAAAATTTGCACCGCTTGCGGCAGAACGGGATGTGGATGTAAAGGCCCAGCGGCTGCTCGACGCGCGCGGGCCTGTTCAGCGCATTGACCACGTCCGGGATGTGTTCCGGTCGCCACTGCGAAAACGGCGGATAGTTGGAGACGAAATAATTGCCGACTTCAGTTTTGATGTTCGATGTGTCTGTCATCACGATCTTCTCAGCAAATCCAATTCATTTCTTAAGTGAGCAAGCGAGTTTACCATTAGCGGATAAGTTCAAGATTTCTTTCGCTCAAGAAACATCCAACGATGGCCCTCGATGTCTTCCGCTCTGTATCGCCTGCCCGGGCCGCCGTCTTCAGGTTCGGACAGGATAACGGCCCCGGCTCTTTTCGCCCGCTCATAATGTTCGTCAACATTGTCAACGTGAACGAGCGCTCCATCAATAACCCAAGGTACTGTTGACCATTCTCTGGCGCGTTCGCATCGCTCGCGATGTCGCTTCGGGCACTCGTACTCTGGCGTGGGTGTGGCGAGCATGATCAGACCGTCGCCGTATTCCATCTCCGCGTGAGCGAGTCTGCCGTCCGGCCCAATCATGCGCGTACGCTCACGGAAGCCAAAAGCCATTGCGAGCCAGTCCAGCGCGGCCACTCCGTCTTCGTATGAAATCATTGGAATAATACTTTGAACCTCTTTCGGCATAACGCTCACTTAACTCCCTTCGACGTTTAACGGCCGTTTCCTATTTGGCGTCGAGCGCCTGAGCTACCTAACTCCTCAGCCATTAAGTTTTGCGCCAGGCTTTTCCAAAAGTCTCCGAAAACATGTCAAGGCGTTGTTCATTCTCGATCATTCCGCGACCCGCTTGTAGCGCCGCGCTTTGAATTCATAACGCGGCAAGCTGCCCGGGGCCGCATGCGCGATGCTGACGCGGATGTTCAATTGCGCGCGGAAGGCGGCGAGAATCGCCTGCTCCACTTCAGCGAAGGGGCGCTGCCCGTCTGTTTCGATCTTCAGGAGCAAGTCGTCCATCTCCGACACTCGCCGGATCTCCACTTCATATTCGACGATGGAAGGCGCGGCGCGGATCAGATCGTCAATCGCGCTCGGATAAACGTTGACGCCACGCACGCTCAACATATCGTCGGCGCGTCCCAGCACTCCGCCTTTGATGCGGGCCAGAGTCCGCCCGCATGCGCAGGGTTCGGTAGTCAGTTCGACAAGATCGCCCGTGCGATAACGCAGCACTGGCATTCCGGGACGACCGAGCGTGGTGATGACCAACTCGCCTCGTGTCCCGGCGCCAACGGCTTCGCAGGTCTTCGGATCAATGACCTCGAATATGAATAGAAATTCGTTGAGGTGCATTGCGCCGTCTTCGGCCTGGCAATCGAAAGCCCAGGGCCCGACCTCGGTCGCGCCGGCGTGATCGAAACATCTCGCGCCCCAGGCTTCTTCGATCCGTCGCTTGACGTTCGGCACGCTCGCGCCCGGCTCGCCCGCGTGAATCGTGATGCGAATGTCGGAGGATCTCAGGTCGAGGTCGAGGCGCGCGGCGACCTCGGCGAGGTGCAGCGCGTAAGTCGGAGTGCAGACCAATACTGTGCAGCGGTTGTCGAGGATCGCGCGCAGCCGCTGCTCCGAACTCATCCCGCCGCCCGAAAGGGCCAGCGCGCCCGCATGCCGCGCGCCGTCAATACCCGCCCAGTGGCTCACATACGGACCGAAGGAGAAGGCGCAGAAGACCAGATCGTTCTCCGTCACGCCGGCGCCAAGATAAACCTCAACCCAGCCCCGCAAAAACGTTTCCCAGTCTTCGGCGGTGTCGAGCCATCGGAGCGGTCGTCCAGTCGTCCCCGATGTCTGGTGCAGATAGCGGTATCGCGAGAGGGGGTAAGTAAGCAGTCTGCCGTAAGGTGGATGCTCAAGTTGTTCGGCCGCTAATTCGCTCTTGGTCGTGAAGGGCAGCGCGCTTAAATCAGCCGCCCCGCGCGCCTCAGACATTTTCATGCCGGCATAGCCGAATTTCTCCTGGTAAAACCGATTCGTCGAGAGCTCCGCAAGCAGCGAGCGGAGCCGCTCATCCTGCCACGCGCGCAATTGCGCGCGACTTAAGGATTGCGGCCCGCGATATTCAAAATCCATTCCAGCCTTTACCTCCGGCCTCGTCGTTAAGCGATCATGGTCGTCTTCGTCTTTTTTGGAAAATCCTCTCTTTCAAGAGGGCCCTTCAAGAGGGTAAGAGGGCAAGATGGTAAGAAAAAAGCATTAATGCTTAATGTGACGAAATGACCGCTTCGACGCAGTTGCAATTTGTTCAATCCACATGTGATAGTACGCCGCGCTTCGACCCGCGGTTTCTGATACTACAAGCTCAAAAACACGCGATCAAATGAAACGATCTCTGCTCGTCATTGCAATCATTGCGCTTTACGCGCTGCACCAGGACTTCTGGTTCTGGCGCGCGGCCACGCCGATCGTCTTCGGCTTCCTGCCCATCGGCCTCTTCTACCACGTCTGCTTCACGATCGTGATTTCGGCGTTGATGTGGGCGTTAGTTAAAAACGCCTGGCCGTCGCATCTCGAAGATGAGGACAAGGAGGCTCATACAGATTGATCCCGGCCCTTTTCGTCTTCGCTTATCTGGCGATTGTCATTTACATCGGAGTCTTCGCTTTCCGCCGCAAAGTGGGCGAGCACCCGGCTGAGGATTATTTTCTGGCCAATCGCGCGCTCGGCCAGTTCGTTTTTCTGCTCTCGCTTTTCGGCACGAATATGACGGCGTTCGCGATCCTCGGCTCGTCGGGCCATGCGTTCTCGAACGGCATCGTGACTTATCCCTTGATGGCCTCCTCGTCGGCGCTCATCGTGCCGCTGTCGCTGTTTCTGATCGGGACGCGCGTCTGGGCGATGGGCAAGCGATACGGATTCATCACGCCAGTTCAGATGTTCCGCGACCGCTGGGAATGCGGCCACATCGGCACGGTGATCACGGTCGTGCAGGCGGCGATGCTCGTGCCCTACATCATCATCGGGGTGATGGGCGGCGGGACGGCGCTCTACGCCATCAGCGGCGGGCGCATCCCGTTCTGGATCGGCGGCGCGGTAGTCGCGATGGTGGTAATGGTCTACGTCTTCTTCGGCGGGATGCGCGGCACGGCCTGGGTCAATACTTTTCAGACGACGCTGTTTCTGCTCTTCGGCGGGATCGCGCTGATCGTGATCGGCGTGGGCATGGGAGGTTTCGGAAACGCGGTGAATGAGTTGCTCGCCTCGCCGTCGACGTCGTCGCTGCTGACGCGCGAAAAAGTTTCGCCGCTCTTCTTCTTCAGCTACACCTTTATTCCTCTCTCTTCGATCAATTTCCCGCACATGATCATCTTCTGCCTGACGGCCGAGCGGATGCGGCATTTCAAAAAGACGGTGATTCTGTATCCGATCTGCATGTTGGCGATCTGGCTCCCGGCGGTCTTTCTGGGCGTGGCTGCTAATCGGGCTACCGAGGTCCCCTCGATTCGCGCGAAGCTCGAAGCGCGCCAGACATTGGTCTCGCAGGGCGCGGCGCTCTCGCCGGAGGAGCGCGGCGAATTGCGGGAGAAATCGGCCGGCGACGACATCCTGCTCAGGCTGCTCGATCATTACGCGCCGTTGTGGCTGGCGGGCTTGCTGGGCGCGGGGATTATGGCGGCCGTGATGGCCAGCGATTCTCAGATTCTGGCGCTCTCGACGATGTTCTCTGAAGACATCTTCGCGTTCTACGGAGGCAAGAAAAGGTTCGGCGAAAGGGCGCAGGTCGTCACGGGCCGCGTCTTCGTCATCGCACTGACCGTCATCGCATACGCCATAGCGCTCAAATTCCCGCAGCCGATCTTCGATCTTGCCGTGCAGTACGCGTTCTCGGGCTATTCGGCGATGATGCCGCTGCTCGTCGCGGCGCTCTTCTGGAAGCGGAGCACGAAATGGGGGGCGCTGGCGAGCGCGTTGTGGGCGGCGGCGAGTGTGATTGCCGTGGCGGTCTTTCAATTCCTCGTGAAAACGCCGAAAGTCGTCTGGTCGATCGACGGGGTCGAGGTGTTGGCGCGCACGCCGGCCGGCACGGCAGTGTTCGGATTGTTGCCGGTCGTGCCGATGGTGATTATCTCGGCTTTTTTGATGATCGTCGTTTCGCTGATGACGAACAAGCCGAGCGAGAAGGCGGTCGGCCGCTATTTTCTTCGATAGGCTTTATAGTGGGACAGATTTCAACCTTGCCATTACCCGCATTTCTGCGCGAAATGCGCGCATTCTTCGTCGCCACGCGACCAACGAGGGCGTTCGCAGAGAAAAGGCGTAGGTAAAGACAAGACTTTAGTCTGTTCAAAATTGCAATCCAGTCGGATAGAACCCACCTGCCAAAAAATCGTTTTTATCGACGCGCGATTATTGTAAGCTTGCGGCTAGTTTGAGTTGACCTGGAGCAGCCCCATTCGACTTGCAGCCTCGACTCAGCGTCAAACAAGGTGATTTGGCGAAATGGTTTGGCGATATCGATTCAATTAGTGGATGCCAGAAAATCGGCTTCCGACCTGAAGGGAAAAGGCATGAAGTATTGTCCGAAATGCAAAGTGTCGTATGCTACTGGCCAGCGGTTTTGTTCGAATGACGGCGCTACGCTGACGCTTCAAGACCCGTACAATCTCCTTGGCCGCGCGTTGATGGACAAGTATCGCCTCGACGCGCTAGTCGGCATCGGCGGAATGGGCGCCGTTTACTGCGCCGCTCACCTGAGCACCGGGCGTCAGGTCGCCGTAAAGATACTTCTGCCCAATTTGGCTATTGGTAATCCGCGACTCCTCAATCTCTTCGAGCGCGAAGCCAGGGTCGTAGGGCGTCTCAGGCACGAAAACATCGTCGACATAATCGACGCCGGATTGACTACGGACGGCATCGCCTACATAGCAATGGAGTGGCTCGAAGGCCGCACACTCGACGAAGAGATCCAGCGGAACGGCCCGCTCAGCTTTCAGCGTGTTTCCGAAATACTTCGGCAGGTCGCCGCTGCGCTGCAGGAATCCCACTCCCAACACATCATTCACCGCGATCTCAAACCCTCCAATATTTTCCTCGTACAGTGGACTACCGGTCGAGAGCAGGTCAAGGTGGTCGACTTCGGAATCAGCAAGTCGATAGGCGACACCGGAGGCTCTCCTGTCTCGTCAGTGATGGGGACGCCGCAGTACGCCAGTCCGGAGCAATTCAGGCTCGGCGAAAATATAGACAGCCGGACCGACATTTACTCGCTCGGCGTCCTGCTATTTCAGATGCTCACAAACGCGCTGCCATTCAATGACACTACGATAAGCGCGCTCATTCATAAGCATCTGAACGAACCCCCGCCCCCACTCCGCGGCCTGCGCCAGGATATTCCGCCCGCCCTGGAGGATTTGATCGGGCGTATGCTCGCCAAACAACCGGCTGATCGCCCTCAGCGCGTGGGAGACATCCCGGATCTTTTCGACAAGGCGATCGACACTCATCGCGTGACCACTGTGAACGAGGCCCCGATTCCAGAAGCGCATCCCGGATTTCAGCATTCCCAGGCCCCGCCTACGATAGAGCCTCCGATAGAAACTCCGCCGCAGTTACTTATGCAGCTTCCCACACAGCCAACGGCGCAATACCCGATCCAGCCTCCCACGCAGCCAACGGCGCCGTTTACCACGCAGCCTTCCACACAACCTCCTATGCGGACTCCGGCGCAATATCCGATGCAGCCCCCGGCGCAGTACCCGATGCAACCTCCGATGCAGCCTCCAGCGCAATATCCGATGCAGCCTCCGGCGCAATACCCGATGCAACCTCCGATGCAGCCTCCGCCGCAATACCCGATGCAAGCTCCGATGCAGCCTCCGATGCAGCCTCCGGCGCAATACCCCATGCAGCCGCCAATGCAGTATCCGACACTGCCGAAGCCGTCAAAGCGGAGATGGGGGGCAGGGTCTTTGGTGATAGGCGGAGCGGCCGCGCTCTTCGTTATCCTGGTGATCGGAGGCGCGATCGCCCTGTATCTGAGCGGTTCCAATTCCATCTGGAAAGAAAATATGGAGGCTGAGCGCAAAGCCTTTCGAGAAGGCCGATATCTGGAAGCCGTCAACTATGCTCAAACGGCGCTGAAAGAGGCCGAAGCGTTCGGACCGCAGGACTCGCGTCTGGCCACAAGCCTCCACAACGCGGGCGAACTTTACACTCGACTGGAAAGATTCGATGAGGCGGAGAGATTCTTGCAGCGCGCGTTGTCGATCCGCAAAAAGGAAGACGCGGAGGCTGCGCGAACGATTTGCGCTCTGGGCAGGCTGGAGCAGAGTCGGGGTAATAGAGACCAGGCGGAACGCCGCTACCGGCAATCGCTGGCGATTCGCGAGAGAATTCTCGGGAGAGACCATCCTGATGTCGCCGAGAGTCTGAGCGGTCTGGCCGGCGTTCTGGCGTTGAAACAAATCGGAGAGGCGGAGCAATTGGCCCGGCGGTCTCTCAGCATCAGAGAAAAGGCGCTCGGCGATAACCATCCCGACGTGGCCGAAAGCCTATCTACGCTGGTCGGGGTGACGCTGGATATAGGCAAGCCCAAAGAGATAGAGGCCTATTTGCGACGCGCCATCGCCATCAGAGAAAACTCCCTCGGACAAGCTCATCCCGATCTGGCTCAAAGTCTGATAGATATGGGCGTGTTTCTCGACAAACGGTCTCAGTGTCGAGAGGCCGAGGAGCCGATCCGCCGCGCGGCGCCGATCCTCGAAAAGGCCTACGGAGCGAACCACCCCGTCGTGGCCAGAGGCTATCTTGCGCTCGCCAGCGTGATTGCTGGGCAAGGCAGAATATCCGAATTCGAAGAATTGAGTGATCGCGCCGTCGCTATTTTGGAAAAATCGTCAGGACGGGAGAGCAGGGATGTGGCCAAGGCGCTTTCAGTCAAGGGAACGGCGCTGATGAATCTGGGCAATTACAAGGAAGCGGAAACCAATCTTCTCCAATCGCTGGCCATTCTCGAGAAATCGGAAAGGCTGATGGGAGAATTGGTAGCCGAAGCGTACCTGAACCTGGCCACGCTTTACAGCAAGCAGGCGGCGTTTACCAAAGCGGAAGATTATTTACAGCGTTCGACAACCGCATACGAAAACGCTCTTGGAAAAGATAATTCGATATTATCAGCCCTGTTAATTGTTCAAGCGATGAATCTAGGCAGATTGAAAAGGAGCGACGAAGCTGAAGCCAAGTTGCGTCAAGCCGACGCCGGCGTTCGAAGAGCCTCAGGAACAATACGCGCGCCTCTGGCGTCTTTGTCTGCGCTCGCCGGGGCGCTTCTGCTACTTGAAAAAGGCGATTATGAACAGGCGTCTCAGAAGATGGGAAATTTAGTGTCGACGCTCGATGATTCGCCACTGCTCTTCGGCGACGTCGTTCACATCGTTTACCTTGTTTCTGTCGCTCAGCAGACTAAACCAATCGTTGAAGGCGTGGCCAAGGTGTTTCAGGCTCGAATCGCAGGACAGGTTCCGGAAGCCCAAACCGACAATACGGTTCAGAGAATAGAATTATTGGAATCGACGGCGAAACGCGGCCTGACGCTGGTAGAAAGAGAACAGTGCAAGCGAAATCAAAACCTTCTGGGAGAATACAAAACCCTGCTTGCGGGTTTGTATACGATAAAAGCTCTATGCATCGATAGCGCAGGCAGACATCAAGACGCTATGACGGTCTTACGCGATAATCTCCCTACCATCCAGGAAAGCCTTAAGCAGGGGGGCTCTAAATCCGACCTATATAGTATTTTTACGTTCTATGCCAACATGCTCAAACAAACGGGGAAAAACGACGATGCGCAGGAGATCGAATCTTTCGTTAAAGATGTCCCCGTCGGGAATGTCTCCAAGAATTAATGCTCCTCGGAAATTCCAGAAAATTTCTGGGAGCGCCCCGCTCATACTTGCCTGCGGATATCGCTCAGGCAGCCCTTGCTGAAGCCCACAGGCAAGTATGAGCGGCGCTCCCAGACCGCGTGATCGGCGCGCGCACGGTCGCTTTGACGCATAAATTCAGCCTCTGACTTTTAATGTTTTTGTAATTGACATATGCATGCGAAGTAAATATCCTAGCCCCGCTTTTACGTTGCTAATCTGACTGATTGCCCCAAAGACACGCACGCCCTTTTTCCTCACCTCCTGGGTTTCCCCCTTAGATCTGCAAGCCCCGATTCGTTGACAAAATACTTGTAGCGACACAAATCTGAAGGTGAACGCATCGCCTGCATGGATTGCGTATTTTCACTAGCCGTGTTTAGAAGGCTTCTGGGATTTGTACGCAATAAGCGGTGTGAGATTACGAACTCACTTACCGAAATGCCAAATTGAAAACGAAGAATTGAAAACGAAGAGTGGAGGAGAGGGAAAAGTCGGTGGGCGTATCAGGGTGGGAACGGGGCGAATAGGCGACGACGAATGGGGAGCGCGGCGTCGCCCGATCGTCAAACATCCGCGCAGTTCGCTTCACCGACTACCCCTCTCCTGCGCTCTTCGTTAAAGCATTTTCCGGATGAAAGAAATATCCATCGCATCCGATTGAGTAGTACGCAAAAGTAATGCTGAAAGTTGCTTGAGTTTCATCCACCGCTGGGGCGTCGTCAGAGCATGACATCAAAGAAAAGAAGTGCTGTTAGCCACTCGTTCTTAATGACGAAACCAATAGCGGCGATGCTATCGACACGCGGTACTTCTCAACTCATCAACATCAACATCAAACCAATTCCTGAAGCGCGTTTTATTATTTATTAGCGGGAATGATAATTAACATAATGCTACTTTCACAAGCAGTGAATGGCGATAAAATCACTTCCGGATGACCGGATAGCGTCGAAAAGCAGTTACTGAGACATATTGAGATTGCAAATTGAAGACGAAGAGTGGAGGAGAGGGAAAAGTCGGTGAGCGTATCAGGGTGGGAACGGGGCGAGTAGGTGACGACGAATGGGGAGCGCGGCGTCACCCGGTCGTCAAACATCCGCGCAGTTCGCTTCACCGACTACCCCTCTCCTGCGCTCTTCGTCAATGTGTTTTCCGCATATCTATAGAATCAGATTGATAACTGAATCATAAAAGTCTTCTCCATCAGCCACTCCAATCTCACAGTATGGATAGCCGAGGCGCTATACGGCGCCGATTTTCCTGTCACATAACGACCGGACGCCGCAATTGGATAAAGGTTTGTTTCTGAGCGCCACACAATTGATCCTGATTTCTGCCTTGCTGCTAAGTATGGCTGGACGTTTTGGCTATGGGTTGTTCGTGGCCGCTGCCGGATTGTCTACGTAATCTGCCGGCGCCGATGATATGCGTAGGCGATTTGAACATCACGCCGTGGTCACCTTATTATCACCGTTTCATCGAACGAACGGAGCTTGTGAATGTTAGAAAAGGATTCGGCCTCTTTCCTTCCTGGCCGACATTTTTATTCTTCAAATGGCTAATGCTTCCGTTGGATCATTGCCTGGTCAACGAAGACGTTCGCGTCGCGAATGTGAAGACCAGAGAAGCGATCGGTTCGGATCATCTGCCGTTGATTGTTGAACTCGAATTAGGAGGTGTGTTGTGAAAAAGATTTTGATTGCGATGATTCTGGTTTCGATCGGCGTGTTGATTGGCTGGCAGGCGGCGCCGTGGAGTCAATCAGAGGCGTTGGCGCGATCTGCTGCGCAAAATTCCGGTGAGTCAAAGGCGCCCGTCGCCGGCGCCACTGCCGGCTCCCCTGAAGGATACATTCTCGAACACGACGCTGATGTGGCTAAAACCGGCCCCGCTCCGCACAACGGCCCCGGACGTTCGACCGGCTACAGCTTCTTTGAGAAGGCCACCGACTTCAAACAGATCTTCCGAAAACGCGTGCTGCACCTCGGCGCCGCCATCGGCTATCACCCACAGAAAGAGGACGAGGTCTATTACATTCTCAGCGGCGAAGGCGTGATGCAGATGAATGGCAAGGAATTTCCGGTCAAACCGGGTGACGCGATCCTCACCCGCCCGGGAAGTTCGCATGGATTGAAACAAACTGGCAAAGACGACCTTACGCTGATCATCGTCTACGAAAGGCAACCGGCTGCGCGTTGAAGCAACCGGGGGCGCCACTATGTGATGTAGCAGGCAAAACCGAGCGACAAAACGCGACGACGAAGAACTGATGATCGACAATCAAGTGAAACGCGACCAGGACGGCGATTCCCGAAAAATGATAGTCGTCGCGGCAGGCGCCGCATTGCTGATATTTTTGGCGTTTACCTTTTTCGCCCGAACGCCGAGATCTCAATTGAACGTAGTTCAAATCGCCTCTCTGATAGTATTCGCGGCCGTGATATTACGCCATGGAAGAACCGGGGCGCCGTCTTCGTCTGAGCATCATCCGGAACCGCCGCCGACAAGAGGCGTTCGTTGGGAGTTATTGCTTGCGCTGATACTCAGCGCCGGAGTCTATGCTTCAGTTCTTTCGTCATATTTCATCGGGGATGATTACGATACTTTATTCAAATTTCGTTCGGCGCCTTTTGAGGTATTGGCTGATCTTGCCACGCGAGGGCTGTCGGGAATTTCCCTCAGGCCCGCGGGCTTTCTCTCTCTCGTCTTAGATTACGGCATCTGGCGGCATAATCCTTTCGGATATCATCTCACCAATTTGCTGTTCCATCTTATCAGCGTTCTCGGCATATACTTCCTTTGTAAGAATCTCGGGCTCGACAGGGAAACTTCGGCCTCTTCAGCGCTCATCTTTTCAATCCTGCCGATCCACCCGGAAGCCGTGGTATGGATCTCATCTCGATTCGATCTGATGGCGACTTGTCTCATTATCTGGGTGGCGGTTCTCTATTTGAAATTTCGCCAGACCGGTCGCTGGGAGTTATATGCGCTGGCGCTGTTCCTCTCATGCGTCGCGATGCTCTCAAAAGAGATTGCTTTTATGGCGCCGCTGCTTCTCCTTTCACTCGAATACTTCGCGGCGCCGAATCGAGACAATAGATCGCCGATCCTGCCGCTGCTCGGGTTTGCGCTTGTGACGGCCGCGACGTTCGGTTATCGATGGATTGCGTTGGGCGGAATCGGAGGGTATACGCATCGTGATGGAAGTCATGCCGCGTACACGCTGGGATTCAAAACAATCGAAGGGCTGTTTTTGCGAGCGCCTTCCCAATTGTTACTCGGGCTCAATTGGTATGAACCTCATGTCAACCGAGTCGTCATTATTGCCTCGTTGACTGCGGCGCTGATGATAATTCTCGCCTTCTTCTATAATCCGGCGCGATCAAATAAGGGAGTCATTCGTTTCTGCCTCGCCTGGATGCTCATCGGTTACGCTCCGGCGCATTTTCTGATCATGATCGGCCCCGGCCTGACCAATTCCAGAATTCTTTATCTAAGCTCGGCGGGATTGGCTGTTATCCTGGCTCTTTTGCTTTCCGGTATCGAACATGAGGTGATGCGAAGGGCGATGAAACTCGCTTTGATCTTGCTTCTCAGCCTCGGATTATTGCATAACGTCGCGGCCTGGCGGCGGGTAGGCGACCTTTCGCACGAACTTCTGATGACATTGAAGATACTGGTCCCCGATCCTCCGCCTAATGCGCGATTCGTAATTCACCAGATGCCGCTTTATATTGAAGGAATCTTTTACCATGGGACGTTATATCAGGCCGTCAACCTCACCTACAATCGCGCCGACCTCGGAGCCAGAGTTGAGGGGGCTGTGGTCTCAGGGGCGAGCGCCGCGCCCGTTAATCCGGCAGATCCCCCTACAATAAGATTGAAATGGGTGGGGAAGACAAATAACCTGATCGAACTTGTGAAAGATTGATTTATTTATGGTTTATCTATCTATCGTGATACCGGCATACAACGAAGGGCGGCGCATCGGCAAAACTTTGATGGAAACATTCAGTTATCTGGATAGCCTGAATTTCGATAGTGAAGTCCTGGTGGTCGACGACGGGTCTACCGATGGAACTGTCGATAAGGTTATGGAATCGATGGAGAGGGCGAGAGGCAGACTCCGTTTAATACGAAACCCGGGAAACCGAGGTAAGGGATATTCGGTTCGCAGCGGTATGCTGCAGGCGCGAGGAGAGATCGTTTTATTTTACGATGCCGATATGGCCGTGCCGACGACCGAGATACCAAAGGTGATCCAACCGATCAGCGAAGGCAGGTTCGATGTTGTGTTCGGCTCTCGGTACATTGACAATGATTTGATCGGAACGCCTCAATCCATGTCGCGAAGAGCGGTCAGCCGCATAGGCAATCTTATTATGCGCCGTGTGACCGGACTCGATTATCGAGACATGCAATGTGGGTTCAAAGCATTTCGAGGGGCGACCGCAAAATCGGTCTTTCGAGATCAGACGAACGACGGTTATGGATTCGACCCGGAAGTCCTATTTATCGCCGCCAAGCGTGGCTGGAGACTGCTCGAGACCCCTGTGATTTGCAATCATGTCGAAGGCTCAAAGGTCAATATCTTGACGGCGCCGGTTAAGGTGTTGCTGGAGGTGCTGAGAATACGCCGGAACGATCTCCTCGGACTTTACGACGGCGCCGGGGAAATTGGCATAGACCCGGCTGCTGAAGCGTCCCGCTCTAGAGATTGACCTATCCCATCGCCGCGACGCCACGGTCTCGATTCTCAAAAGCGCCGCCACCTTTCACGCAGCGAACGCGCTTCGATCTCCGGGTTTTCAACCAAGTACTATGACAGATAGCAAATGCATATACGCATTTGCTATCCGATCTAGCGGTCGGCGAACACGCCTCTCGTCCATTGATCGACCGGAAAGGCTACTTTCGGGCTCTCCGCCAGGCCGCGCGCCGGACCGCTCACCAGCAATCCATCAGAGACGGCGAAAAACATGGTTGCGCCGTCCGGCGTAATGGATAATAACCTGGACCTGGAATCGCTCAATTGCGCGTTCTTGAATTGCAAGATCTGTCTTCCCGAGGCCATGTCATAGACCAGCACCCTGCCGGCTTTGGAGGGTTGACGGTCTTCGCCGTTCTTCCTTGGCTTCTCGATCTCTTCCACTACTGCCTGCTTGGCATTGGGTGTTAAATGCAGAGTTGATGAAGTCACGACCGGGCCCTTTATTATCGCCGACGTGCGATAGTCATTAAGGTTGACGGTAAAGAAGACGTCCCAGGCTCCCGGCGTAGAGGCGCCGAACAATAGGGCGTGACCGGCGGCCGAGTCCGCATATTTAACCGGAAGGTACGCCTTTCCCGTGGAGGGGTTCCTGGCTTCGAGCGAGCGCAGTTGCGGACTCGGGGAGTGATCGAGTATTCGATCGGGATCAAGGCGCCGTAGAGTTGCTCTCTGATCGTTGATTGTGATTATTCGGTCTCGATCATAGATCGTTCGGCCATCTTCGCCCAAGTACGCATCCTCGGAAAAATAAACTGGACCATCAACACCCCGGCCATCATCCTTCAGGGCTGGCGTGGCTGGCGCGGCTGGCAGGTGAAGCGATCCAATTACTTTTAAGCTGGCGGCATCGTATATTGCAATAACGCCAGTGGACTGGGCGCCGGACGGGGGCTTTTCTCCAGCGCTCATCAAGTAGCTGACCAACAACCTTCTCCCATCCTCGCTGACCAGCAGGGCAGGCGGAGATTCCAGCGGCGGCTCTATCTCGATCGTTCCGCTGATCTTGAGCTGCGGGAGCTGAAACACGACAATTTTATAATGCCTCGTGCCGTCTTCTGTAACTTTCGCCTCTCTCGGAAAGACGCCATAGAGGAGACCTCTTCTGGCGTCAAAGCGTAGACTAGAACTGAGACAGCCATCAACCACACCTTGCGGGATCCCGTCCATCATGGAAAACTCTCGCCGGTAGATGACACGACGTGTGCGGATATCCAGTTTTAGAAGCTGACCAGCGCAATTATAAAAATAGACGTATCGTGGTCGAACAGAGATCCGGGCTTCCCCAATCAATACAAGACACGACATGAACACGAGCCACACACCGAGTATCCTGTAAAAGACTCTTGTTCGCATTCGACTTCTTGCTGTTCTGCTCAGCATTTTAAGCCTCCTTAAGGGTTTTGCCTCAGCACGTTGTCGACATAGTTCGGGTCCCCGGTGTTTTGTGGGCGGTCTGCCGCGGGCACGCGCTCCCAGGCGATAGATCGTCTGCCGGTTCTTGTATCGGTGGTGACCACCAGGCTTCCGTTCGCATCCACAGGCGCTCTGAACTCATGTAAATTTAACCCGAAACGGTCGCGACCGGCCCAGCCATTAAAACCACGGATAGTATCGAGTTCCAACTGATTTTGGTTGAAGTCCGGTAGATCGTTGACAGTGAGTGGGGACGAAGTGGGCTGTGGCGGGTTAGCCTGGTTATATTGATTAACTAAATTAACGAAATCTGGATGCCTTCTGACCTGAGCCGGGTAGCGTACGGCGATCCCACGTTTTTCATTGAAAATGATAATGCCACGTCTAACATTCGCTAACCAGTTCCAGTGTTCATCAGCGGTTGGAGCCGGGTTGGTGATTTGAAAAAGGCCGACTCCTCCTGCCCGATCACCGCTCATCAGCGGGCAGTTACCTATTCCACCGTTGGCGGGGGCGATAAATTGGCGCTGCCTGCTCTCATGGGCCGCTATCTGCTGAAGGGCGACAGAGGGTAGGGATCCATTTAATTCAGCGCGCAACGGATTCGTCCCTCTGATTCTGAGGCCACTGGTCTGTGACGCAAAAGGCGCGTTCTGTAGAACAGCCGAAACCGTCAAGGTCAATTGCCCTCCCCTGACTCGCGGAAAGGTAATGTTAATCCGGCCTCCAATCGAGACGAGTTCGAATCGATCATTGATTGGGACTGACCTCCTCACGTTACTTTGGCAATCTGAGGTTTGAAAGCTGATCTCCACTGTCCACGTGAAACGCGTTGTGGGTGTCGGATCCGGGGTAATACCGACGATCCTGGCTTCGGCGTTGATGGTCGGCATCTGCGGTCCTGTCGCACCGGAGCCGGCGGAAATATCGAAGTTGGTATTGTTGGCGGGCGAAAGAATCTGAATCTCGATCGGCATCTGGCTCTCCCTCTATAGCTAAAAAGCTGAGTCCAGAAATAACTCCTATTATTGGAAACGGGCAAACTGAAATGTTGTGACCAATGATGTGGCAAATCGCGATTAGAAAAAAACTCCCTAACAACTCATTGTCAAAAAAGTTTCCGAGGCGAATATAATATGATGCAAAAAGATATAGCAGTAGTTGTAACTTGGGTTCCGTTGGAAAAAAACGTCAATCCGCCTCCGCCGCGCATCTGTGACTCTGTGGCGACGCTTTTGCCAAGAGCTCTGGCTAGAACAGGCTCTGTTGGGACCGCTCGAACTCCGAAGCCTCCGAAACAGCCGACTCGCCTGAATGCAGGATGTGTCGAACCTCGATCCCGCGTTGGGTAAGGGTGCGCGTGATCAGCCAATAACGGTGGCAGCTTTTGTAATCAGCTTCGGCGCACATAAACGCCACGCGGCGATCCGACGCAAGCGCCAGCAGCCGCTCGATGCCGGCAAGATAAAGTGACGATTGCGCGACCATGTCGTAATCGACCTTTCCATTTTGAGAATAGAGCGCCGGGCTTTCGGGCCGCCCGCCTATCTCTTTGCCAAGATAAAAGTATTCGATGCCGGCTTCTTCGAGAGAATGTTTCAAATGTTCGCGACTGAAATGCTGGTTGTAGCGGCTGTAAGGCTGGCTGCGCGCGTCGACGAGCGCAACAATCTCGTAGCGCCGGAGTAAACCAATAAAGGCGTGAATGTCCACGTTGCTGTGACCGACGCTGAAGAGTTCCATGGTCGGAGGCGGATTATAGTTGAGGCTGCGGGGCGTAGCAATCGAGGCGGCGCAGCAATATTATTTCTCCAGTCAGACTGAGGTAATGTAATGCTTGAACGACGTTGGGCAAGATGGATCCTGATCTTCGGCGTTTGGACGCTGCTCGGCGCGCTATCGGCCGTGCGCGTTATGGTTACTTACGCCTATTCGGGTAACTTTGTGACCTGGCGGCGCGCATTGGTGATCGCCCTCGCCGATTGGTACGTCTGGGCGCTGTTGGCGCCGGCCATCGCCTGGTTGGCGCGCCGTTTCGCCATTGAACGTCGAAGCTGGTTGCGCGGCCTGCTCGTTCACCTGCCGGCCAGCCTCTTCTTCTCGATAATCAAAATGATGATCGAGTTTCGTCTTCTGCAGTGGCTCGACCCGCCGTCGGCGCAGCGTTACCCCGTGTTGCAGTTTCCCTCGACGCTTTTCACCTACTACTCGATTCTGGGCGCGATTTACGCTTTCGACTACTATGGTAAATACCGCGCGCACGAATGGAAGGCTTCGCAGTTGCAGGCGCAATTGGCGCAGGCGCAGTTGCAGGCGCTAAAAATGCAGTTGCACCCCCATTTCCTCTTCAACACGCTGCATGCCATCTCGTCGCTGATGCGCCGCGACGTCGAAGCTGCCGAGCGGATGATCACGCGGCTGAGCGATCTGCTGCGAATGACCCTGGAAAATGTCGGCGCGCAGGAGACGCCTCTGCGACAGGAGCTGGAATTTCTCGAACGCTACCTGGAGATCGAACAGACGAGATTTCGCGACCGGTTGCAGGTGAAGATGGAGATCGAGCCGGAGACGCTCGACGCGCGCGTGCCCAATCTGATTTTGCAGCCGCTGGTCGAAAACGCCGTCCGGCACGGCATCGCGCCACGGGCGGCGCCAGGGTTGATAGAGATTTCCGCCAGACGAGACGAGAATAAACTCGAGCTTCAAATCCGTGACAACGGCGCTGGTTTGCCCGACGCCAAGCGCGCACGGGTCAAAGAGGGTGTCGGGCTGGCCAACACCCGCGCAAGGCTGGAGCAGTTGTATGTCGCTGACTACCGTTTCGATCTGAGCAATCATGACAAAGGCGGATTGGTCGTAAGTCTGACCATTCCTTTTCGGGTGGAAGAGAAATCCGCGACGGAATAAAGCTTATGGCTAAGATCAGAGCGATGATTGTTGACGATGAGCCGCTGGCGCGCGAGCGGATCGCCGACCTGCTCGTCGGCGACGCCGAAGTCGAGGTCATTGGCGAATGCGGCGACGGGCTGGCGGCGGTTGCGGCTATCGAGACTCACAAGCCTGACCTCCTCTTCCTAGACGTGCAAATGCCGGAACTTGACGGCTTCGGCGTACTGGAGGCGATTGAAGAGACTCCGGTGATCATCTTCGTCACGGCCTACGATCAATACGCGCTGCGCGCCTTTGAAGTCCACGCCCTCGATTACCTGCTCAAGCCTTTCGACCGCGAGCGGTTCGACAAGGCGCTGCAACGCGCCAAACATCAGATCGCTCGCGATCGCGCCGGAGCGGTAAACCAGGAACTGGTCGCGCTGCTGGCTGATCTCAAAGCCAGGCCGAAGCCGCTCGAACGACTGGTGATCAAGGCCGGCGGGCGCGTCTTCTTTCTGCGCGTGGATGAGATTGACTGGATTGAGGCCGCGGCCAACTACGTGAAGCTGCACGTGGGCAAAGAAGCGCATCTGCTGCGCGAAACGATCAACGGGCTGGCGGCCAAACTCGATCCCGATAAATTCATCCGCATTCACCGTTCATTCATCGTCAACCTTGAACGCGTCAAAGAGCTGCAACCGTGGTTTCACGGCGATTATGTCGTCATCCTGCAAGACGGCGCGCAATTGACTTCGAGCCGCAATTATCGCGAGCAGTTGCGCAAACTCCTTGGGAAATCGGGTTGAACGCCGAACGATAATCCCGCCGCCAGACAATTTCATCCCACGAATCCTGCGCTTCATCCCAACTCCATTGCTGTCCGCGAGGGCGAGCAGTAGATTGCGGCGCCTATTTTCCTGTCTTCCATGTTCCCGCCGGCGGAATGCGCGACAGGAAAATGGAAGAAAGGAAAATGTCTCGATGTAACGCGCAGTCACAAATTTTTCCCAAGGAGACGATCAAATGAACCGCGGATTTCACCTCAAACTCTGTCTAGTATTCGTGGTGTTTATCTATTCAACATCCTACTCGACGTTCAGCAATTTCGGCGCGCGGCAAGATCAGAGACCGGCGACGCCGCCCGCACAGCAGGAAGACAAGCCCGCCGAGCAGGTCTACAAAAACATACAGGTGATGAAAGGCATACCCGCGTCACGCCTGATGCCGGCGATGAACCGGCTCACGCAGTTCCTCGGCGTTGATTGCGCGTACTGCCATGTGCCCGACGCGCTTGATAAGGACGACAAGCCGGCGAAACAAACCGCGCGTAAGATGTTCGAGTTGGTTCGCACGATCAACGCGACGCTAGGCGCCAATAGAGTCACCTGCTATACCTGCCACCGCGGCCAACCCCGGCCCGTCTCAATGCCGCCCGCGCAGGCCAATGCAGCCTCGAAATCCGAATTGACGACGCCGGAGATCAAACCGGCTGACGCAAAGGCGAATGTGGAAGCCGTTCTCAATCACTACGTTCAGGCGCTTGGCGGTAGAGCGGCGCTGGAGCGAGTGACGACGCGAGTGAAGACGGGAACACTGGTCGCGCAGGGCGGGATGAAGGCCCCGCTGGAGGTTTACGAGAAAGCGCCGAACAAGACGCTCACCACCTTTCGCGCGCCGCACGGCACAAATCAGATGGGATTCGACGGCGCAATCGGCTGGACCAAAACACCTGAACAGGGTCTGCGCGAGGAGGCGGGGAAGCAACTCGATTTCATCAAATCCGAAGCGGAGTTCTACAAGGAGCTTAAACTCGAGGAGCGATATTCCAAGCTGACGCTACTCGGCCTGGCTCAGTTGGACAATCGCGAGGCGTATGTGATCGAGGCCGCGCCGCCACGCGGACAGCCTGAAAAGCTATATTTCGACCGGCAGACCGGACTGCTCGTCCGCATGGATGTCGTCCCCGATCTCGGACAGGAGAAGATGCAGATGCAGGCCTACTTCGAGGATTACCGCGTTGTAGATGGCGTCAAGTTGCCGTTCGCCATTCGCCGCGCACGCCCGGGCTTCACCTGGACTTATCAATTCGACGAGATCAAACTCAACGTTCCGCTGGATGACTCCAGATTCAACAAGCCTGCCGCGCCATAACAGGCCACAATCTCCGCTACTCGATCTTCGCCACACCGCCGCCGGGTTTTGGGAACCGCGTGAAGACCAGGGGATCGTGCCCCGGCACGATCAGCCGCGCGTCGGAGGCGAGCTGCTTCATCCGCTCCTGCGCTTTGAGGTTTGAATCGGCGTCGAGCGTCTGCGCTATCGGGGCGCGCTGTTCGAGGTTTTCGTAGAGGTAAAGATTATCGGAGGCGACAATGACCACGCCGGCTTTCGTGTTCACTCCGATAAACTGCGAGGCGTAGGTGTGGCGGCCTCCGGTGTAACAGCGCACGCCGATCATCGGCTCCTGGTCGTCTCCGTTGATCAGCTTGACGCGTCCTTCCAGATTGAGCTTGACCAGCGCCATCACATCTTCAGGATCGATGCCGCCGTGCGTACTCCTGGATTGCCATGCTTCGCCCGTGTAATAGACGTATTCATCTTTCTGAATCCAAACGCGCGCTTTCGGAAAAAGATCGAAGCCGTCGGCGTGATCCCAATGCATGTGCGTGATGATGATATCGGTGATATCTTCCGGCTTGACGCCGAACGTGTTGACCGCCTCCGACGGCTTGACGAAATCTTTGACCTTCCATTGCTTGAAAAATTTGTCGCGGTAGAAGCCGGAGTCGACCAGAATGTTTCGCCCGGCGGGCCCTTTGAGCAGCCAGACCATCATCTGAATGTCCATCTTGCGCGACTGGTCAGCGCCCGCCACAAGCGACGACACGGGGAAATCCGGAATTACGCCGTAGCTGATCGCGTAGACTTCATAAACCGGCTTCTCCTGGCTTCGCGCCTTCGAATCGAGCGCAGCTATTGATAGGCCCAACAGCGAAACGAGAAAAATAATCCTTCGCAACATAGATGTATTCGTCCTCTTCATTACAACAAGCGGTTAATCCGCGGAAGCGCCAACGGCGTCCGCGTCAATGGCGCGACCTCTCCTTCGTCTTTCCGCGAAGACGAAGATGGCCACGCCGATGATGTTGGCCGCAATAATAACGCCGCTGACTTTGACCAGGAATGACAAGCGGTTCTTCACGTCAACGATCGGGAAGACCGAGACCACGATGTAGAGCAGCGTCATTAAAAAGCCGGAACCGGAGGCTATCTTCACCCAGAGGGATGGACGAGGCTTGACGCCGCGCAGACCGATGATCGGGATGGCGAACATCACCAGATAAGGGATTGCGTAAAGGCTCCCCGAGGTGTTCTGTAATAACTGGTAAGCCTCCTGTTCCCCGACGCCGGCAATTCCCGCCAGTCCCATCGCCAATATCATTGCGCCGACGAAGAGTATCGAGTTGACCGGCGTCCGGCGCTTCGCGTGCAGCTTCGTGAACCAGGCGGGCAGCAGGCGATCCCAGCCCGCAACCATCGGTAGCCTCGTGTTGGCGGTGAAATTGACGCTCGCCTGCGCCAACCGCATACACATCACCATCAGAATCGCGACGGGCACAATGTTCGCGGCGAGGCCGAACGGGCGCGAGCCGATGCTCAAGACCTGCGGGATCGGGCCGATCAGATCAATGTTGTCCGGATGCACGAAAGCCAGCACAGAACTCGTCCCCAGAATAAACATTACCGCAATGATCGGCGCGGCGATAACCACCGAGCGGTTGATCGTCCGCACAGGGTCGCGGCATTCGCCTGCCAGAATGGCCACGTACTCGAATCCGCCTAGCGCGCCGAAGCCGAGCTTGGCGAGGATGTTCAAACTGAAGAGCGTCAACGCAGGCGCGGCCATCGCAAACGGGCGATATTCCGTAATCGAACCGCGCGACCAATTCAGAATAGGCAACGCGATCAGCGCCGTGAAGATGACGATCATCATCACGGCGCCCGCGTTGTGCACCCATTTGCCCACGCTCAACCCGATCGTGGAAATAACGACCAGCGCCCCGATGATTACGATGCTCGCGCCCGCAATGACCAACTTACTCTTGGCCAGCCACGCCGCGCTCGGCCCCAGCGCGTAAGACAAATATGTCGCCACCTGCAAGCCAATTTCCGACGTGAGTACGATGACGTAAAGCCACAAATTCCACGCCACCATGAATCCGGTAAACTCATTAAAGCCGAGCTTTGCCCACTGGTACAAACCGCCTTCGAGCGGCATCAGCCGGTTAAGATAAACCACCACTACCGCCGACGGTATGTAAAACAGCAGGATCGCCAGCAGCCAGAAAGTAATGTGCGACGGCCCCAGCTTCGCCGCTGCCCCTACCCAGCTCAGTCCAATGATGAAAAGGATTTGGGTGAGAACGAGGTCCGTAAGGCCGAGTTCTTTTTTGAAGACGGCGCTTTGGGCTTCGATGTTTTGCTCGGCGCTGCGGAGTTCTGCGGTTGCATTATCTTTGGTTGTCATCGAATGTCCTCTTGCAGCTTCAGTGAATGTCGCTGAGGTCAAAGCGTTCTAAACCAAACTCTTCTCTTATGATTTTGCCGATCAATATCATCTGCTTTGCTTCGTCACATCTTTTATACCAGGGTGGTTTATCGTACCAGGGATTGCTATAAGAATAGGTTCTGTAGGTCATATTTAAGTTGCTCTCGACAACATAGCCCACGCCGTCAAGGACCCTGGGGTTGCATTTCACTTCAGACGCGTCAGGTAGCGCAAGAATTCCAGCATCAACAAGCCTTTGCCATGCCTTATTCCATCCGGATTTCGGCGAGTGGAGTGGCGCCAAAGAATTTGGAAAAGGCGTGGCTTCAGCCATTCCCTGAAGATGAATGGCCGACCATTGGCCGGAGAAATACCGCAAAATGAGGCAATCTTCTCCATTCGCGCCAAAGCCAATCCAAACGCGGACTTCAAAATCGCCATCAGGCAGCAAGACCGTCCTTAAACTCGGCAAGTTAACTTTAGCGAGGCAATCATTGATGTCCGGTGAGCGAAGCATATCGAAGCGAGGGATTACAAGTCGCAACTCCCGTTTCTTCTGCGACTCTTTGACAAAGAAAAATGTTATAGCGGCGCCAAGGAGCGCCGTAAGCAATATGGGAAGTTGAATTATGGGCTTATACATTTTCCTATATTATTCCAGCGCCGCCTTTTGCTTCGCGTCAATCAAGTTCGCGTTGAACCAGTTCGGATAAATCGGCGTCGGCGCAGTGATCTCGTCAAGCTCCGCGACCTCTGCGTCGCTCAACTTCACGTCCGCCGCCTTCAGGTTATCTTCGAGTTGGTGAGGTTTGCTCGCCCCGACGATGACGCTCGAAACGACCGATTTGGTGAGCAACCAGGCGATAGCGATCCGGGCCACGCTGGCCTCATGTCGCGCAGCGATCCCGCGCATCTTTTCGACGACGCTGAATCCGGCCTCCTTGTCGAATGGCAGGAAGTCGAAGCCCGCGAGCCTGTTCTCGCTGTCCTTCAAGTTTTCCCGTGTGTATTTGCCGCTCAGGAAGCCTCCGGCGAGCGGACTCCATACTGTCATGCCCAGTCCAGCATAGCGCATGAAAGGTATAATCTCGTGTTCCACGTCGCGTCCGACGAGTGAGTAATACATCTGGCCGGACGAAAATTGAGCCCACCCTCGCGCTTTCTGTATTTGAAGCGCGGTGGCGGCTTTCCAGGCCGACCAGTTCGAGTAGCCCAGGTATCTGACTTTGCCCGTTCGCACAAGGTCGTTCAAGGCTTCGAGCGTCTCCTCCAGCGGCGTGAACTGGTCTTCCTTGTGAACGATGTAGAGATCAATGTAATCGGTGTTGAGCCGCTTGAGACTTTGCTCGCACGAGGCGAGGATGTGGCGCCGCGAAAGTCCGGCTTGCGTGATCGGTTCGCCGGCCCTGAAGCCGACCTTGGTGGCGACCACTACATCATGTCTCCGGGATCCGAGCGCCTCGCCGAGCATCGCCTCGGACTGCCCGCTGGCGTACATGTCGGCTGTGTCGAAGAAATTGACGCCGGCCGCGAGTGAGCGCTCGATCATCGCTCTGGCGTTATCCTGATCGACCTTGAAAACCGCGGATATCGATGGATCGCTGCCAAACGTCATTGCGCCGAAAGAAAGACGCGAAACGATCAAGCCGGTGTTACCGAGTCGTGTGTACTGCATTAAATTCCTTCTCCCTGGTTGTAAGTTTATGATTTGCCAGGCGCCAAACGCCTTGATTTAGTCGACGCGCTCGATCTCGACCGCCGCATTGTAATCCGGGATGCCGCATTCGGGATCGCTCACGCCGCGTTTGATTAGCGCGTTGCCCTCCGGCCAATGGACCTGAACGTTGCCGCCAGCGATCGGCGCAATACGGCAATAGCCTTGCAAAACGCCGACCTCGCTACGAACGATAATCGCGTCGCCGTCTTGCAAACCCAGCTTCAGCGCGTCCTCTTTATTCATCAACACGTCGTCGCGCCGAGCGCCGTTAAGCGGATCACGGTCGCGGTGGACGATGCTGTTGAACTGCTTGCCGCGCCGCGTCGAGAGCCGCAGTTTGCCATCGTTCGCCGGAGAATCAATTTCAATGACGGAAAATCCGGCGCGGCCATCGGGCGTCGCGAATTTTGGCGTGATCCGTCCGCCGGGGTCTCGCGCCTCGCACAGGCGTTCGCCGCCCCACTGCGCATAGTCGCCGGTCTTCCTCAGATTTTGAATGCCGTCGTAGGCAGGCGCGGCGCGGGCGATCTCGTTGCGTATCGCCTGCGCGCCGTCAAAGTGAATCAGATGGGCCGACGCAGGTTTCGCAAATTCTGCGATCCGCATCGGGATCTCCCATTCGGCCTTCGCTTCGCCGATGCGGCGACCGGGAATTTCGGGGCTGAAAAGTATTCGACGTTCGGTCGTAGTTTCGGTTCCGCCGCCGCGTTGTTCATAACGCGTCTGCGCGGGTAGAAGCAAAACCACATCGTTCGGCTCGACGAACATTTGAGGGCTCAGAACGATGTCCTGATGGATACGCGCCGGGACGAGTTCAATGGCTTCGCGAACGTAATCCGGTTCGGGCAGCGTCTCGAGAAAATTGCCGCCGCTGATGTAAAACCAATCTATGCGCCCTTCGTACGCCGCTTCAATCATTTCAACCGCGTTCAACCCGCGATACGGCGGGACATCGAACCCCCACGCCGCGCGCATTCGGGCCGCGCCTTCTTCGTTGACCGCGACGCCGCCCGGAAACTGATTGGGCGCGCAGCCCACTTCGGCGCCGCCCTGCACGCCAGAATGGCCGCGGATCGGCATCAATCCCGACTTCGGCTGCCCGATGAATCCCCGCGCCAGCGCCAGCGAGACAATCGCGCGCACGTTCGCGACGCCGTCGTAATGCTGCGTGACCCCCATCGACCAGACGAAGACGGCGGTCTTAGCCTCGCCGAGCATTCGCGCGAACCTCAACATTTCATCGCGGCTCGCGCCCGACGAGGATTCGAGCAGTTCCCAGGAATAGCCGTGAAGCTTAGCTTTCAATTCATCAAATCCGCTCGTGTATTGTTTGATGAATGAATCGTTCGCCCATCCCTGTTCGATCAGATGTTTGATCACGCCCGCGATAAACGCCTTGTCGCCGCCGGTGTGAACCTGGAAGAAAGCGTCCGCGATCTTCGTTCCAAACAGCGCGCTCTCTGTGACTGACGGGATCCAGTAGCGCTCCAACCCGGGCTCCCGATAAGGGTTGATGACGGCGACGCGCGCGCCCTGCTGCTTGGCGTAGTAGATGTATTTGGTCGTCACCGGCTGGTTGTTCGGCGTGTTGCTCCCCCAGAAGACGAGCAGGTCGGAGCCGATCCAGTCTTTGTATGAACAGGTCGGAGCCGCCACTCCGATCGCCTGCTTCAATGCCACAGTCGAAGGCGCGTGGCAGATGCGAGCCGAATTATCGATGTTGTTAGTTCCGAAGAAACGCGCGACTTTCTGCGCGATGTAATACGCCTCGTTCGTCAGTCCGCGCGAAGTCAGGTAAAAGGCCATCCGTTGCGGTTGGGTCGCGGCCGCGGACGCCGCCGCGACCTTCAACGCCTCGTCCCACGCGACGCGCGAAAAACCCTTCTCGCCCCGCCGCCGCAGCATCGGATAAGGCAATCGTCCGAGTTCCCGCAACTCCGCCGCCGTCATCCGCGCAAGGGCGCCGGCGTTTTCCAAACGCTTCACATCGAGCGCGGGCATCGTGTTGAGCCGCATCAATTCGAGCCGAATCATGCACAGGTGTACGCCATCCATCGTGAAATCACGGACGCCGGCCGTGCCCAGCGCGCAACCGTCGCAAACGCCTTGCGTTAAGATTCGCCATGCGAAAGGGAGTTGATCGCGGTTGCGCCAGATGACCTTCGCCATTTCAAGGTAATGGTTGGGCTTCACCTGACCGATGCCGTTCGGCGCGAGGCCCGCCCAATTCGATCTGTTCCACCTCTTCATTTTGTTGTTTTCTTTCTCATTCAGAACACGTGAGGTCGGCGCAGTCCCGCGGCGCTGCGCCGGCGCCACTATGGTATCGCTTTGCGGCGCCCTGTCAATATTGTGTTAAACTAGCGTAGTTAATCTCGAAAATTTATCAACGAGCGCCCGAATATGAATGCGCAAAAAATCATCGCTGCGGCGGCGCTCTGGTTATTGATGATCGCCGCCAACATCGGCGCGAGCGCGGACGCGCTTAACCTCAGGCTCGACGAGCAAATCACGCCGGCGAGCGCGGAGGTCATCGCGTCGGCCATCGCGCGCGCCGAGCGCGACAATTCTTCGGCGCTCATCATCACGCTCAACACGCCTGGCGGATTAGAGAGTTCGATGCGCGAGATCGTCTCGCGGATCATCCACTCGCGGGTTCCCGTCATTGTCTACGTTGCGCCGGGCGGCGCGCGCGCGGCTTCAGCCGGATTCGTCATACTCATCTCCGCGGACATTGCGGCAATGGCGCCGGGCACCGAGACCGGCGCGGCCCATCCGGTTCTGATGGGCGGCGAGGAGATGAGCAAGACCATGGAGGAGAAGGTCGTCAACGACGCGGCGGCCTTCGTCCGCAGCCTGGCCGAAAAACGCAACCGCGACCCACAGGCTGCCGAATCGACGATACGCGAAAGCAGCTCGTTCACCGACCGCGAAGCCTTGGATAAACACCTGATCGAGATCGTCGCGCGCGACGAGTGGGACTTACTCGCGCAATTGAACGGACGCGCCGTGACGCGCTTCGACGGCAGCCAGAAGGTTCTGCAAACTTCCAATGAAAAACTGGCGCCTTTCATGCCGACCTTCAGGCAGCGACTGTTGATGTGGCTGGCCGACCCGCGCATCGCGTTCGTACTCTTCGCCATCGGCATGCTCTGCGTCTATTTCGAGTTTCAACATCCGGGGCTGATCGCGCCCGGCGTGGTCGGCGCGCTGGCGATGGTGCTGGCGCTCTATGGCTTTCATATGCTGCCGATCAACGTGACCGGCGTGCTGCTGATCGCCTTGGCGCTGGCGCTCTTCGTGCTGGAAGCGAAAGTTCAGGGCTTTGGCCTTTTGGGGCTGGGGGGGGTAGTGGCGGCGGTGATCGGCGCGCTCATCTTGATCGACGTTCCGAACCCTGAGATGAGATTGCCGCTCGGCCTAGTGCTGTCCGTCGTCATCCCGTTCGCGCTGATCATGATCCTGATGGTCAGGCTGGCGCTGCGCGCCCGCCAAACCAGAGTAACCACGGGACTGGCCGGGATGATCGGATTGAAGGGACGGGCCGAGACGGCGATCGAGCCTGAAGGCCGCGTCTTCGTGCGCGGCGAGCTGTGGCGAGCGCGGTCACAAACAAAAATAGCGGCGGGCGAGAACGTGCGTGTCGTCGGCGTGGAAGGGCTGACGCTCGACGTCGATCTGGCTGAAAGAGACGTCGCCGTCGCGCCCAAACAGGCTTCCGCAATTGATGAACGGTGATATGTCAAATGACATATTTCAGATGACAGCAGATAGAAATGAGTCGTTCATGTGATAAGTGAGCGACGCCCGGAAACAATGAGAATCAACCGCGAAGAAACGAAGATTGAAGATAAAAAAACTTCGTACCCTTCGTTTCTTCGTGGTTGACTCTCTGAGGAGAATAGCCATGGAATTCCTGACGCTCCCGGTTATAGCTGTAGTAATCCTCTTGCTCTACATCCTCAGCGTGATCAACATCATCCCGGAATACGAGCGCGGCGTGGTTTTTCGTTTAGGTCGTTTGCTGCCCGCAGCCAAAGGGCCGGGACTGATTTTGGTGTTTCGTCCGATTGATCGCCTGGTGCGCGTCAGTTTGCGAACAGTGGCGATGGAAGTGCCGCCGCAAGACGTGATCACGCGTGACAACGTCACGGTCTCGGTCAACGCCGTAGTCTATTTCCGCGTGTTGGAGCCGCGCCTCGCCATAGTCGAAGTCGAGAACTATCTATTCGCCACTTCGCAATTGGCTCAGACCACGCTGCGTTCGGTGCTCGGCGAGGCTGAATTGGACGAGTTGCTGTCGGCGCGCGAGAAGTTGAACGCGCGGCTGCAGGATATACTCGACCGCCACACCGACCAGTGGGGCATAAAGGTCTCGCTGGTCGAAATCAAAGCGGTCGATTTGCCGCAGGAGATGCGGCGCGCCATGTCGCGGCAGGCCGAAGCCGAACGCGAGAAGCGCGCCAAGATCATTCACGCTGAAGGCGAATACCAGGCCGCCGAGAAGTTAGTCCATGCGGCGAACGCCATCGCCGCCGAACCCGTCGCGTTGCAGTTGCGTTATCTGCAGACGCTGACCGAGATCGGCGTGGAGCGAAATACGACAGTCGTCTTCCCGGTACCCATCAATCTGCTCGAAGGATTTTTCAAAAGGAGTGGGAATCTGGACGCCGTCGCGTCGAAGGAGCGTGAGCCGGTAGAGGCCGTGTAACGCCTCTGAAGTCCTCGAAGCCGCAGAAAGCGTTCATACAGGATTGACAGGGTTTTTCAACATGAAGGTCAGAGGGATCGCTGGCTTGATCGCCAATCCTGATCAAGCTTGTAAATCCTGTCTACTTCAACAGCTCTTTCAATGAGGCGCGGATGCGCTCCTGCGTCTTTTCGCCGAGGCGCTCAACGCTGGTGAGTCCTCCGCCTTCGACGAACTTCGCGAAATCGTCGAGATTGGTGATCTGGAATCGCTGGTAGAGAAGCTGCAAGGTCTTCAAACCTATGCCCTCGACCCTGAGCAGGTCGAGCGTCGTTTCAGGAATCTTCGTCCTGATCTCTTCGTAAGCTTTTAACGCGCCGGTTTCGAGCAGTTCAACGATCTTCTTGCTGATCGCTTCGCCGACGCCGGGCAGTTCGCGCAAACTGGCGACGCCGCCCCCCGAGACCATCTCGGAGAGCGGCGTCGACGTGTCTTCGATCGTCTCTGCGGCCGTGCGGTAGGCGCGGATCTTGAACGGATTGTCTTCGCCGAGTTCCATCAAATCGGCGAGACGGCGGAAGACACCGGCGATTTCCTGGTTGGTCATCATCCGACTAAAGCCGGGCTTAAGCGGGGCCGGGGCCAAACATCGCAAAAACGCTGCCTATCAGCGCGATTATAATAGCGACGAACCCCGCGTAAACCATCGCCGAAGATGTCTTCAGCTTATGTGACACAGCGGCGGCGCCAATCGCGACCAGCGCGACTTTCCAAATGTAGAACACATCCACATAGCTGAGCAGCGCTCTCACGAACCTCGGCAAACCTTCGACTCCTAAGGCGCCAAGCAACGCCGCAAGATTCGATCCGATGGGGTTCTGCCAGTCGAACTCGTCAAGCGGCTTGATGAAGAGCAGAACCATGAAAATCACCGTGCTGACGATGGAAACGGCGAGCATTGAATAAGTCGTGACTGACACGAGCGGCATATATTTATTTTCTATGCCCATCATCATGCTCACCAGTTTGGCCAGACCCGCAAAAGCGAACATCATTGCGACTGACATGAATAATGCGCTAATCGGGATTATGAACTTCATGAAGGGCGCGATTTTTTTAAACCCCTCCCGCTGCTGTTCAGCCCGTTCTTCAGAGAGCTGCCCTGATGCGACCTGCTGCTGGATTCGATCTTCACTCATCTTTTCCAAAGGCATCTTGGCGGCGACGAAGGCGCTGCTGCCTACTATCAACAGCGCCAGCACGATTATTGGTATAAACGGCCGCGGCGCGCTCGCCATTCCCGCGAATGTTTCGCTGGGAGAGAAATAAACGCCGATCAGGCGTGAAAAGAAATTCCGTGGCGCGGCTTCCTCGCCCGCGGGGTTGGCGCCGTAGCTTAGTTCAGGATTCATAGGACCTCCTTGAAGGGGTTGGGAGTTTAGACATTAACTACGAACAAATGACCATCGATTTTTCGAGTTTCAATTCGCGCCCCTTTTCGACATCGAGGCGAACAATCGTCCGTGAGTGGTATTAGAGGCGCGGAGATTGTAGCGCTTGTTCGTGAAGAAAACACGCCACGAAGTGGCCTGGAGAAACTTCCGCGAGTTCCGGTTCTTTGCTTCCGCATCTTTCCATCGTCTGCGGACAGCGCGTGTGAAAGCGGCAGCCTCCGGGCGGCGCGATCGGATTAGGAACGTCGCCGCCCAACCTTTGGGCCATTCTCCGCTTCGCGTCAGGATCGGGGACCGGGATCGCCCGGAGCAGCGCCTGCGTGTAGGGATGCAGCGGGTTTGTGTAAATCTCCTGGGCCGGCGCGAGTTCGACGAGTTTGCCCAGGTACATCACGCCGACGCGCGTCGAGATGTGTTTTACGACCGCCAGCCCGTGGGAAATGAACAGGTAAGTCAGCCCGAACCGCTCCTGCAAATCCTGCATCAGGTTGACCACTTGAGCCTGCACCGAGACGTCCAGCGCCGAGACCGGTTCGTCGGCCACAATGAAGTCCGGATTCAAAGCCAGGGCGCGCGCGATGCCTATCCGTTGTCGCTGCCCACCGCTGAATTGATGCGGATAGCGATTGGCGTAATCCGGATCGAGACCTACCACTCGGAGCAGTTCGGCTACGCGGTCTTTTCGCTCGCGCCGGTCGCCGACGCGGTGAATTTCGAGCGGCTCGGCGATGATCGAGCCGACCTTCATTCGCGGATTGAGCGACGAATAGGGGTCTTGAAAGATGATCTGCATGCGACGTCGAGAGAGGCGCATCTCGCCTCGCCCCAGCTTCAACAGATCACGCCCGTCAAAGCGAATTTCGCCGGACGTGGGTTCCATCAAACGCAGGATGCAGCGGCCCACCGTGGTTTTGCCGCAGCCCGATTCGCCCACCAATCCCAGCGTTTCACCGCGGTTGATCGTCAACGAAACGCCGTCAACGGCGCGAACGACTTGCTTGTTCGGAACGGGAAAATATTTCTTGAGGTCTTTGATTTCAACCAGCGGCTGATTTGTCATTTCGATTTGGGTTCTACGCCTCGGAATAAATTACGGTCAATTTTATTGCGAATATATTTCAAAGACTCGGATGCAGCGCGACGAATGGCCCGCGCCCAGATCGATCAAAGGTATTTCGCCTTCCCGACACTTATCGCGCGCGTGTTCGCATCGCGGCGCGAACCGGCATCCCTGCGGCAGATTCAACGGATTCGGCACGACGCCCTCGATCGTACGCAACCGCCGCTTCTTCTCGACGGCCGATTCGTCCATGCGCGGGACGGCGCGCAGCAACCCTTCCGTGTAAGGATGTCGCGTGCGGTTGAACAATTGGCGGGCCGAGGCCTCTTCGACGATCTTGCCCGCGTACATCACCGCGACACGGTCGGAAGTCTCCGCGACCACTCCGAGGTCGTGAGTTATTAGCAGCAGAGCCAGATTGCGCTTCTCGCGCAACTCGGTCAGCAGTTCCAGAATCTGCGCCTGAATCGTCACGTCGAGCGCCGTCGTCGGCTCGTCGGCGATCAGGAGCTTCGGATCGCAGGCCAGCGCCATGGCGATCATCACGCGCTGCCGCATCCCACCCGACATTTCGTGCGGGTAGCTTCCGGCGCGGGCTTCCGGCGCGGGGATGGCCACGTCGCGCATCCCTTCGATGGCCTGATTCCATGCCTCCTTCCTTGAAACTTTGCGGTGCAACCGGATGGCTTCGGCGATCTGATCGCCCACGGTGTAGACCGGGTTTAGGGAAGTCATCGGATCTTGAAAGATCATCGCGACGTCGTCCCCGCGAATGGCGCGCATCTCGGCCTCGCTCAGCTTCAGCAAATCGCGCCCTTCAAAAAATATGGCGCCGCCGGCAATGCGTCCGGGCGGCGCGACCAGACGCATGATCGAAAGCGCCGTGACCGATTTGCCGCAGCCAGATTCGCCCACCAGGCTCAAGGTTTCGCCCCGTTCGAGCGTAAATGAGACGTCGTCAACCGAGCGAACCTCGCCCCGCCTGGTCGAAAAGAATGTTTTCAGATTGCGGACTTCAAGAAGGCCCATATACAGTGAACAGAATACTATAGATTTCAAGAAAAAGGATTTCAGCCACGAATGAACGCGCATATTCACGAATGCGGGTATGAAGGATGGGGAATGAACATTGATCACAGGATCAATAAAAGGATTAGCGTTCATTCGTGTTTATTGGTGGCTGAAATTCCGGACTCCTAAAACGCGAAACACGCGGCGAGATCGAACGATCCTTCGATCTCCTTCCGCGTGTTCAGCCCTCGCCGCGTGTTTCGCGTTTTTACGACTATATCATTTATTGCCTATCCCTTCTCAGCGGGCTCAGCCGGCTGAGCGGGGTCAGCTTGCGGAGCGAGCTCAGTCGGTTGAGCGGCTTTCTTCCGTTGGAACGTCAGGACGACGGCGCCGAGGCCGAGCAATCCCAACGTCAGCCGCACCCAGGGCAGTGACGCAAACTCCGACAGTTTCGCCCCGATGTATCCGATATCCGCGGCGGTCCGCGGTTTTCTCGGTCGAGCCGGGACGTCGTTGGTCACCGTGTAGAGTTGGCCGTCGCGGAGGTAGAGCCGCTGCATCTCTTCGAGGTTGAACGGGCGCGCGCCGCGGCGGTTGAAGACCGCGATCTGGTTGCCCGATTCATCAACCGCGCGATCGCGGTCGATGCCCTTGGAGATGGCCAGCGCCTCGCCATTGATCTTGTAATTGGCGATCAGCTTCGGCGTAGGTTTCGGAGAGAAGCCGTAAATGTTCGCGTTCTCCTCCGGCGACATCAACTGGACGACTTGCAATCCGTTGACGCCGTCGGCGACGTAGGCGAAGAGCGAGTTCGCCGTCATCCCGACCTTAACGTCGTGAGCGTCGTTGATCTTGCCGCCGCCGTTGAACATCATTTCGAGCTTCGGCTTTTCAGGCTTTTCGATGTCCACGATCGCGAGACCTTCCTTGCCCGCCGCGACGTAGGCGTAGGTGCGGGCCAGATAGAGCTTGTGAGCGTCCGCCATCGGCACGAGAGCGCCTTCGACCACGCGCGGCTTCTCGGGCAGCGTGACGTCCAGAACCTTCAACCCTTCCTCGTCCGTCACGAAGGCGTAGCGGAATTGAACCTGAACAGCGCGTGGCTTCTTGAACTCACTCAAGACAGTCACCAGCTTCGGTTCGAGCGGGTTGTCGAGGTTGACGATGGCCAATCCCTTGTCGCAGGTGATATAAGCGTAGACGCCCGCGATGGTGATAT
>DASTMP010000365.1:0-20534 GCA_035714085.1 Blastocatellia bacterium | reverse complement strand
CTTACATAGCGCATTAGACCATGAACACGAAGATGCTCAATTAGCTGTCGTCGGGGCGCTGTCCACCATTGCCTCAGAAGTCTCGGTAGACAGGTTGATCGTTAAGGTCATGGATCATAAGGCAACGCCGGATACCGTCCGCAAGAAAGCTGTGAGAGCTTTGAGAGCCATCGTGTCCCAAAAGAATACCACTAGCGGCTGTCGGAAAAATGTACTTAGTACATTCCGGAGAATTGCAAGTGAAGATCCCAATCCTGAGATCCGGCGGATGGCGCTTGAGGCGACGAACAATAGTAAAACCGGCTCTTGGCGCTTCAGGCCATAGCATTCTTAAACGCGACGTATGATCCGCGCCCAAGCGCGCATTATAGTCATTCAGGCAATGCGACTATGAAAGGAGGGGCAAGCAATGACTCTATCCGAGTCTACTCGGAAATCTATAGGGATCGCCCCTGAGATCATGGAGTTCCTTGAGAAAAACCACTTCGGCGACGTATTCGCTACAGATGGTATTATAGAGATCCTACGCGCCCCATTACAGCCGGGGTGGACGTCCGCAACAACCCGTATTGAATTAGCGAGTTGTGGTGAATTTCCTCTTGACCCGCAAGTTGTGCAATTGTTAACACCGCATAAAGACAAACTGGTTGGCCAGGCATGGGAGACCAAATATCGCGTCGGCGCTCTTGAGCAGACAAAAAATGACACACCGCATCTGACGATCGTTTTCGCGCCTACCACGTATGAGGAGGGCACAGGCTTCCACCTTGGCCTAAAAGCAGCGGTTGAACAAAGAGATATCTTCGTCTTGGACTTCAGAGAACACTTGGCTAGGCGACTGGCGCAGCCCGGGAACTACTCTGTGGCAGGAATAGCAGCGGTTCATGTCATCGTGATCACAACGGATGATCGCCTAGTATTGTGCCAGCGCTCGCCAAATGCAGGCTATCATCCCTTGCGCTGGTCGATTAGCTTTGAGGAACAGATCAATCAGAAGGACATAGCCTTCGGCAATGCTGCCCTCTCGATGGCGGCCATAAGAGGATTTCAAGAGGAGTATTCGTATGACCGCTATATAGCGCCAGATAACGTGCGAACTCTCGGGGTGTTTTTGGAATATGGGATTCTGAATATTGGCTTTTGCATTTATCTTGAACCTCCATTGACATTCGATGAGCTGTATACCAATTGGAACTCGCGAACTAAAGACACATGGGAGAATGTAGACGTAATGGGAATGTCATTTACACTTAGCAATATCAAGAGATTCCTTCAATTGCCCCGCTTTGAGAATGTGATAGAAGGCAAGGTCGGCATTTTCCATCCCACCTCGAAATACCGTCTATTATTGGCGGCCTTGCATCGCTTTGGTTTCGATGCGGTCAAAGAGGCGCTTGAGTGTTCCTAATGGTTATGCATGCGGATGAACCCAACGCCTCGGCTCTCGCTCGAAACACGCAGGGTCAGTTATTGTGTCCAGGGATCATAAGTTCCGAAGTTCCAGATATGGCTTTCGAGATCGCGGCAAGTAAACCCGCGCCCGCCGTAATCCTCATCCTTGATGTCCAACAGGATCTCGGCGCCTGCCGCTTTGGCCTATCTGTAGACCAGATCGGCGTCAGAGACGACCGCGATCGACGCGCTGATTGACGCTCGTTACCGCTCGCGGCGCCGGCTCGAAATCACTTCGGCGACATCCGCAAAGCTCCATCCAGTCGAATCACTTCGCCGTTGAGCATCGCATTTTCGATGATGTGTTTGGCCAGCGCGGCGTATTCCGCAGGATCACCAAGCCGCGGCGGGAACGGGATCTGCGCGCCGAGCGATTTCCTCATGTCTTCCGGCAGGCCCGCAAGCAGCGGCGTGTCGAACAGGCCGGGCGCAATGGTCACGACGCGGATTCCCGAACGGGCGAGGTCGCGGGCGATCGGCAGCGTCATTCCGACGATCCCGCCTTTCGAAGCCGAATAAGCCGCCTGGCCGATCTGCCCGTCGAAGGCCGCGATCGAGGCCGTGTTGACGATCACGCCGCGTTCTCCTCCGGCGTTCGGTTCCTGCGCCGCCATTCGCGCCGCGGCGAGCCGGATGACGTTGAAAGTTCCGATCAGATTGACCTCGATGATTCGTTTGAACGACGCGAGCGAATGCGGCCCTTCCTTGCCGACCGTCTTCTCTGCGACCCCGATGCCCGCGCAATTGATCGCGCCGCGCAAGGCACCGAACGCGGAGACGGCCGAGCCCACAGCGCTCTTGACGCTCTCTTCATCGGTGACGTTGGTCTCGACGAAGCGGGCGTTCGCGCCGAGCGCCCGTGCAAGCGCCTCGCCCTTCTCCTTGTTGACATCGGCGATGACGACGTTCGCGCCGCTCTCCGCGAGCAACCGCGCGGTCGCCCCGCCCAAGCCCGACGCGCCGCCCGAGACCAGAAAAGTATTTCCGTTGACTTCCATTACTGGCGCCTCCTTGTTTTCTTCATTCCATCGAAAATTGCTGACAGGTCTTATGCGTTGACTCGCACTTTATACTTTGCCCTCCCAAACCGGCAAGGCTTCTTCTGTTTTTAAGCCGGACACGCGATTGAAAATTTTGCAAGTCCCTGGCCAACGCTCGTTCAAACACCGGTAGCAAATAATCCTGATTGTGACAGGGCCAACTCACACGATCAATCAGGCTCGCCGCGCTGAAAGCATAATTGCAAATACAGGAACATAAGCGCCGCCAACGGCGTCTATTGGCCGCGTAACACCCATAGTTCCGCTTTGAATGTGAAACAGGAGGTCGAATTATGTCCGTAAAGAAGCGCAGGCTTGATCAATTACAGATCGTCTCTCCTTGCTCAACCGATTGGGATCAGATGTCCGGCGATGAAAAGAAGCGGTTCTGCGCTGAATGCGACAAATTCGTTTACGACTTCTCGCAGATGACGCGACAACAGGTCGAGGCGATTGTCTCGATTCACCGAGGCCGGATGTGCGCTCGAATAACGCGGCTGCCCGACGGGTCGTTGCTGACGCTGGAGACACCGCCGGTTCACCCCGTCGTCACTCGCCGCGTCTCGCCGGTCGTCAATGCGACCCTCGCCGCAATTTTAAGCCTCAGCGTCCCGGCCAACGCGCTAACCATAGATGCATCCGCAGCGCAGCTCATCATCCGATCCGACGCCGATAACGATGGCGCAAGGATTCCGCATGGCGGCGGCGAGGCGTTGGTCGGCGGGACAGTGTTTGACCCGCAAGGAGCTGTCATTCCGAACGCGGTGGTCAAACTCATCTCCGACGCAGGCGCGGAGCTTAAAACTAAAACGTCAGCCGAAGGCGAATTCACCTTCGCGAAGGTTCCCTTCGGCGCATACATAATGCTGGTCGAAGCGCAGGATTTTTATACTCACGTGAATTCCAACGTCATAGTCGATACGCCTTACGACATGCGTTTTGAAGTTTCGATGAAGGTAAGTCAGACAACGGTCACTTTAGGAGGGGCAATGGGTATCGCTGTGCCTTCATCGCTGCTCGATCTTTACCAACAAAGTGATTTAGTCGCTATGGCCTACGTGGGACGATCGGTTGTCGCCGGAACTGACGACGAAATGAATTTGAAGCAGATCAAAACAGAATTGCACATTTCTGCGCAGATCAAAGGTGAGAACTACCAGCAAGTGATCCCCTTTTACCACTGGGTCAATGAAATCTATCCCTCCGAGTTCAATCAAGGGGAAAAGCTGCTGGTCCTCCTATATAACAGAGAGTCGAAGGACGGCAAACGGCTGGACGGTTACGAAGCGGCCGGATGGGGAAACGGCGTTAAAAAACTTGACGATGGCGCGTTGGACATCTACCGCCAACGCATTGAGGATTTGGCAGCGATCTTCCGGCCAGGCGATCCCGATCCGGCGGAGATTGTAGACTGGCTAATTCGCTGTGTCGAAGAACCTGCCACGCGAGAGGAAGGTGTTAGTAAATTATCCAACCTGCTGTCAGTAGCGGCGTCTCAACACGAGCAGGAGAATAGGGCCAAATCCCAATTAGATGAGGTCGTGGAAGCTACCGATCAACAAGAAGGCGATGAGCAGGATTCGGATGGGCAATCATCCGATTTCGACGTGGCCAAATGGAAAAGAGAGAGCCTCAAACTAGCCGCCGCTTTAACAGAGGAGCGCAAGACCCGTCTGGCCAATACGCTCTTCGCCATTTCGGAGTTAAGCGAAGATGATTTGAGGTTGGTCGACTTAATTCAGGAATTGCGGGATGAGCGGCTGGCGTCCTATCTCGTGTCGCAACTGCGGCGCATAGCCGATCGCGCGCCCAGCTTCGCCGAATCGCTTGCCTGGAGGGTCGCAGAGGTCATCAACGACGAGGACATCAGACGGTTAGCCAAGGACTATGGTGACGCCGCCACATATGACAAGAGCGAAGATGAGGGCGGGTCAGACGGGCAGGCTTCAACCCGAAATCAGCGCGCGGACGACGCGACCGTCGCGGCCATAAAACGCAGCGCCATGCTCAAAGACTTTCTCAAACTAGTCGAATACAAGACCAAACGGTGAGGAGAAGTTACATCACTCGTCATTATTGTCGAATTCTTCTCGCTCGATTCCCCGCCCCAGTTTTAATCCCATTTCCGCAGCGCCTACCAACACTCTGCGCCGACCGAGACTTTTCAGTAACTGCCCAGCCCGTGGCGCAGTAAGGGCAACATAAGAGCCTGTGATAAAGGCCTTGGCGAATCCATCTGTTCGCCTCACACTTTCACCGGAGGTCGATGAAATGACGAAAAGATTGTCCGCCATCGGCGGCCTGTTGTCTCTGATTGCGCTGACGACGGTTCTTCTGGTCGCCGGTTCCGCAAGTTCCGATCCCGCGCACTGGCCGCAATGGCGCGGGCCTTTCTTCAATGGCATGGCGCGAACCGCAGCGCCGGTCGAATTCAGCGACACGAAAAATATCAAGTGGAAGGTCGCGATTCCTGGTCGAGGCTTTTCTACGCCGGTGATCTGGGGCGACCGTATCTTTCTGACTACAGCCATTCCGACTGGCAAAATCACTCAACCCAAGCCGGAGCCGGAGCAATCCCAAAATCCTCCTGCGCAGAATCCTAGAGGACGGGGGCAGGCGCGTGGCGGCCCGGGCGGAGGAGCCGGCGCGGGCGAAGAGCAAAAGTTTGTCGTGATGTGCCTGGACAAGAAGACCGGCAAGACATTGTGGGAGCGTGTGGCCAGGGTCGCCACTCCGCACGAAGGTTATCATCAACAATACGGCAGCTTCGCCTCGAACGCCCCGGTAACTGATGGCCGCTATCTCTACGCTTCATTCGGATCGCGCGGGACCTATTGCTACGACCTTGACGGAAAGCTCATCTGGGAGAAAGACCTCGGCGTGCAGATGCGGATAAAGCTACAGTTCGGCGAGGGCGTGGCGCCGGCGCTGTACGGCGACCTCTTGATTCACCCCTTCGATCACGAGGGCGGCTCGTTTGTGGTCGCGCTCGACAAACGCAACGGCAAGGAAGTGTGGCGCGCGAACCGCGATGAGACGAGCGCGTGGTCGACGCCTTTGATCGCGGACCTCAATGGGAAGAAGCAAGTCGTCATCAGCGCGACCAAAAAAGTGCGGTCTTACGATCCTGAAAACGGCAAGCTGATCTGGGAATGCGCCGGACTCGGAGCGAACGTCATCCCGATGCCCGTCCAACAGAATGACCTGGTTTATGCGATGAGTGGATTCCGCGATCCGAAGTTGATGGCGATTCGATTGGGGCGCGAAGGCGATCTGACGGGCAGCGACGCGATTGTGTGGAGCCAGACGCGCGGAATGTCCTACACGCCTTCGCCCGCGCTTCACGAGAACAAACTCTACACTCTAACCGACAACGGCATGCTCAGTTGCTTCAACGCCGCCACGGGCGAGCCTTACTACCACCAGCAGCGCTTGCCTCAACCCGACAGCTTCAAAGCTTCTCCGGTCGGCGCCGGCGGCAATCTCTACCTGGCGAGCGAGAGCGGCGTGGTCACTGTCATCAAAATGGGCGAGAAATTCGAGGTCGTAGCGACCAACACGCTAGAGGACCAGATGTTCGTAGCCTCGCCCGTTGTGGCCGAAGGCGAGTTGTTCCTGCGCAGCAAAACCCACATTTTCTGCGTAAGCGGCGGCAAGACAAAATAAGGCTATTTTGCAAATCAGCGAATTCGGCAAAATCCCAGATTTTCTGGGGAATCGTCATCGTTCTAAAAGGTCCGCGCACTTTTCCACCAGAGCGCCGCTGGCCCTGAAGCGCACATCTTTGATCTCCGGATCATGCTGAATAAAATAAAGCAGCCTATCCAGACCATCCAACTGCGATGGGTCAAGCGGGCCGTACTCCTCCATGTACATAGAGAAAAAGCCCGCGCGATTGATGCTGAGCGAGTCACCAATGACTGACCACTGAAAGGCGAGATTGAGTATCCAGTAGGGGAAGGCCGCCACCTGGTTCATCTCCCAAACCCCGAAGCCCAGGCGCTTGCCTATCGCGGCCCATGTGCTGGCGTCTACTATGCCGTCGACCTTTTCGAAGCCTTGCTGCATCTCGAATTTAATTACCGCTTCCTGCGTCGCCTGGTCGAATACCTGGTCCTCTTTGAGATTCGGGCAGGGTTGCACGAGCCTGTTAAGATAGGTTTTCAGCAGCTTAACATTCTTATCTCTGCTACCTTTCTTGAGCCTGAATTGATAGGACATAAGTTCACTTCATTTCGATTTTAGTGGAATGGTTAGTTGACGCCTCATCGCGAGTTGGGGCTGTTTCTGGCGGTTAAGTCGACTTTGCGCCACCTCCGTGGATCGCCCACAAACTTGCCATCGCAGGCGGTCCGCGCGCGGAATTCCCTGAGTTGCGAACGCCACTGCTCAAAGCCGTAGCGCGCCCAGGCTCCACAGTCCCCCGTGGCGCTGAATCTCCTGAGAATCGTCAACTCCTTTGTGTTCGAATTGAACTTGGGGACTCCCGCCATTTCACTTGTCTCTTCGGGTGTCAGCGACTCAAACTTATCGTCCGGCGCTATGTAATTCTTGAACGTGAGCAGTTGCGAAGCGGGTGGAGTCTGGCTCTCGTCATAGAGCGCATATCGATACTCATTCCCCTCATAACCGCCGCGCTGGCATATCGCTTCGACCAGGTATTTCCGCTGCGCCAGCGTGAAAAATCGTAGCCCAGACGCCTCTTTCACCTCATCCGACTCCTTATCGAAGACATTCTCGCAGTCGTTGGGCAAATTCAGCGCCTTACGCCAGGCCACGCGATCGGCGTAGGTTAGATTACCCTTCTTCAGGCCTGTGGCGCCGGTCTGCGCCACTTGGGTGGTTGGTTGGATGGTCGGTTGGGTGGTTGGTTGCGCGTCTGCTTTCGCCGCTGTTTGCGCCGTTGCATGCGCCTGAGCCTCGCTCGTCCGCCGCTCTTCCGCACGCTGCGCCGAATGACAGGCGGCTGCGACAAAAGAGGCCAGGCATAAGGTCGCAAGCGAAACAAATCGTCTTTGCATAAAATTCAATCTCATTTTCAGCTCCTCCAATCTCAGCATGCGCCGAGGCGAGCGCCGGCGCATGCTGTTCTTCTAAAGCAAAACTCGTTTCCGATTTGCGGCGGCTGCATATGAAGGCGAACCAGATCGGAGCCGCAAGTCGGATTTCCGACAATGTCCTCGCCTCATCGTTGATTTCGCTTTTTGCTTCACGTTTTTTACTTCAAATGTTACGGCAATCCCCAATCGTTTAGATGTAGATTGTCATATATCATCCCAAATAAAATAGCAGGGGCATTCATTGCCCAGTTCCAGCATCGTCGTTCTGCCTACCTCAAGATTCGCCCAGAGTGGCGTCAAAGACCCAGTCATGGCGTGGAATCAATCAGGTCGATGCGCCGCGCGGGATAAGGGCTTTTCACTACTCAACAAATTGCCTATCATTCGCTAGTCGCTGGCTCACGGGTCGCCCGACGCCTGCAATTATCAACAACGATTAAAAGTATTGATCAAGGGAGTATTATTAATGTCACAAGCGATTCATCCGCAAATCAGCGCCGAAGCAAGCAATCCTTCTTCATTCCTCGACGGGATAGAAAACGCGGACAATTTCCGCGATTACGAGTCCGAATCTCGCGCATCGGTCAAAGAGTTGTACAGGCTAAATCACCAGAATCAGACGCTAGATTTCGTCCTCGCCAAAAAGGCTGAGTACGGCAAGCTCGACAAGGCCGAGATGAGCGTCTGGGAAGCGATGGATTTTTTGAACAGCCTGGTTGACGACAGCGACCCGGATCTGGCGCTGCCGCAAGTCGTTCACGCTCTACAGACCGCCGAAGCTATCCGCCAGGACGGCCATCCGCGATGGTTCGTGCTGGCAGGCTTCATCCACGATCTCGGTAAAACGCTTTGTCTCTTCGGCGAGCCGCAATGGGCGGTGGTCGGCGACACGTTCCCCGTCGGCTGCGCCTACTCAGACAAGGTCGTTTATTCTGAGTTCTTCAAAGATAACCCTGATTACCACAACCCCGCGCTGCAAACTCCGAACGGAATTTATGAGGAAGGATGCGGACTCGGCAAGCTGCATCTGTCGTGGGGGCACGATGAATATCTCTATATGGTTACGAAAGATTATCTGCCGCAGGAGGCGTTGTGGATGATCCGCTATCATTCTTGCTATCCGATTCACCGCGAGGGCGCATATGCCCATCTGCTGAACGAGCGGGATCAGGAGGCGCTGCGCTGGGGGCGCGCGTTCAATCCCTACGACCTTTACTCAAAGTGTGAAGTCGAGCCGAATCTGGCTGAGTTGAAACCGTATTACGAAGACCTGGTCGCCGAATTTTTCCCGTCAAAGATCAGGTGGTAAATAATTCTCCATTCTCAATTCTCATATTTCCATTCCCGGGCAGTAATTAAAGACGCCGTTTTCCTGCCCAGGAATGGAAAAGTGATATATGATTCAGCCGCCTTTGCTGGGTAGTTTGTAACCGCCGACAACCGGACCTAATAAGCCGTCCGAAGCCCGTCATCCGGTCTGCCTTTCCAGGACAAGAGCGCAAGACTGAAGCGGTTGCTAACATTGATCTAACTCGTCCTTAATCTCGACAATTTAAAATGCCGTCTTCGGCTGGATCAGCGCCGCGAATAGAAACGAACTTGGCTTCATTAGAGGCCGACCGATGGAAGACTGCTTGCTTCCGATCGTGATGCTGATTCGCAAAATCCGAGCTTCTAGCCTGAAAAACCATGTGTCCGTAATACGAGACCACCCTTTTACCAACTGGAGGAATCATCATATGAAGACAAGAGCATCAATTTCCATACTGCTCTTTGGCCTGCTCCTCGGGTTGCTGACGCTCTGCTCGCCATTAGCGTTCGCGCAGCAGGAGACGGCGACTATCACCGGCGAGGTCAGAGACGCCAACGGATCGGTTGTGCCGAAGGCGACTATCACCGTGACCAACGTCGAAACCAACGTCAGCATCAAGAGCGAAACCAATGACCAGGGACTTTACACCGTGCCGAGCCTCAAGCCGGGGTCGTACTCGATTACGGTCGAGAAGACGGGGTTCAAGAAATCCGTCCGCAGCGGCGTCACGCTGCAGGTCAATCAGGTCGCGCGACTGGACGTGAATATGCAGGTCGGCGAGCTGACGACCGCTGTCGAGGTTGTCGAGGCCGCGACGCTCCTGGAGACCGAGACTTCATCTCGCGGCTCGGTGATCGATCAGAAGAAGATCGTCGATCTGCCGCTCAATGGCCGCGATTACAACCAGCTCGCGCTGCTCTCGCCTGGCGTGCTGGCGGGCACTCCGCGGATGTCCTCGATCAACTTCAAAGGCGCAATCAACGTCAACGGCAATCGCCTCTTCATGAACGTCTTTTTGCTCGACGGCGTGGACAACATCTCTTACTCGAGCAGCTACCGCGGCGACAACGTCCAGGTCGTGCAGCCTTCGATTGAGGCGCTCCAGGAATTCAAGATTCAGACTAACGCGTATTCGGCCGAATTCGGCCGCTCGGCCGGAGCGGTGGTCAATGCGACGATCAAATCGGGTGGCAACAACGTTCACGGCGCGGCGTATGAATTCCTGCGGAACAAGGCGCTGGACGCCAATAACTTCTTCGCCAATTTCGCCAACCAGGACAAACCCACGCGCCAGCGCAATCAATTCGGAGGCGCGATCGGTGGCCCCATCATCAAGAACAAGACTTTCTATTTCGGCGACTACGAAGGTCTGCGCGATCGCGAGGGCATCGTCCGCTTCTCCACTCTGCCACTGCCCAGCCAGAAACAAGGGATCTTCGGTTCAACCGTCGTGGATCCCTTCAACAACCGGACCCCCTTCGCGAACAATACGATCCCGTCGAGCCGCTTCGATCCGGTTGGCGCGAAGATCGTCGCGTTGATTCCAGATCCGAATCTGCCCATCGTTAACAACAACCCGGCCAACGACTATGTCAACGTGCCCGTGACCCGGACGCGCAGCGATCAGTTCGACATCCGGGTCGATCACAATTACAACGCCGTCCTCAATCTTTTCGGACGATACAGCTTTGTGGACTCGAACCTGTTCCGCCCGGCGCCGATGCCGGGACTGGCCGAAGGCTCATTTAACGACGCGTTCGGCACGGGCGACAGCCGCTCGCAGGGCGTGGCCGCCGGCGCGACCTGGACGATCAGTCCGCAGAGAGCCGCAGATTTCCGTTTCGGGTATTCGCGCGGAGATTATTTCGTCTTCCCGCCCAACTTCGGCGTGGACGGCGCGGCGCAGGTCGGCCTGAAGAACGTCCCGAATTCCGCAGACATAGTCGGAGGGCTCCCGAAGTTCAACCTCCAGGGCTTTTCCGCCATCGGCCGCCACACGTCGACGCCGCAGTTTCAGACCCCCAGGTCATATGATTTCAAGGCCTCGCTCTCGGACCTCCACGGCCGCCACTTCCTCAAATATGGCGCCGAGCTGCTGTTCGTACAGACGGGGATTCGTGACATCAACGCGCTGATCGGGAGTTTGACCTTCAGCAACGGGGTCTTCACCAATTTCGCTGTGGGCGATCTCCTGCTCGGCCTGCCACAGCGACTGGCTCTTACCAGCAACACGGTACTGAATAACAGCCAGCGCCTGTCATTCTTCTACGCCCAGGACGATTTCAAGGTCACATCAAAGCTGACGCTCAATTACGGCTTGCGGTATGAGTACGCGACGCCGGCCGTGGAGAGAGACAATCAAATGGCGAACTTCGACCCCACGACCGGGACGATAGTCTTCGCCAAGGACGGCGATCGGTTTGATCGCGCCCTGGTTCATCCTGACCATAACAATTTCGCGCCGCGCCTCGGCTTCGCCTTTTCGCCGACCAGCCGCTGGGTCATTCGCGGCGCCTACGGCATCTTTTACAACCACGTGAATCGGCAAGGGCGTGAGGGGTTGCTCGGCTTCAATCCGCCCTTCCTGGTCGACAACACGATCACCGTCTCGCAGCTCAACACCACGGCGAGCAACGCGATTTTCCGTTTGCAGGACGGGTATCCCGCTGGCCTGCTTGACCCAAACAAGTTGACCGCCACCATCGGGCGGCGCTCCCAGGACGCCAATCAGCGTACGCCCTACGTTCAACAGTACAACTTCGGCATCCAACGCGAGTTGGTAAAGGACTTGCTGTTGGAGGTGGCGTACGTGGGCAATAAGGGAACGAAACTGCCCGGCTTCCGCAACGTCAACCCGAAGGCGTTTTCCATCAATTCCGCCGGCGTGGCGCAAGGCGGCGGCCCGCGGCCGTTCCCACAGTTCGGCGACATTCAATTCATGGAGGACCGCGCCAACTCGAATTACCAATCGCTGCAGGTTCGCGTTGAGAAGCGCTATTCCCGAGGACTTACCTTCCTTGGCAGCTACACTTACGGCAAGGCGCTGACTGACGCGCCGGACCACCTCTCGACCAGCGGCGTCGGCGCCGGCTTCGATGTCGGAACCTTCAAGGAGCCGCAGAATCCGTTCAACGTCAAAGCTGAGCATGGTCTGGCTGAATTCGACATCAAGCATCGCGCTGTGATCAGCTACGTCTGGGAGATCCCCTTCGGCAAGGGACGCGCCTACGGAGACGGCGCGAGCCCATTAGTCAATACCGTCCTCGGCGGGTGGAATCTTACTGGGATTCACACCTTCCAGAGTGGGCTCGGGCTGAGCGCGAACCAGTCCGGCAGCGCCGTGCTGGACCTTGGCGGCGAGCGCCGCGGCCGTCCCAATCTGATCGGGGACACGGAAGGGCCGCAGACAATTGACAAATGGTTCAACACCGCCGCCTTCTCTCCGATTGATCCAAGTAAGGGACAGGTGTTCGGGACCTCCGGCATCGGCGTGATGCGCGGCCCGGGCCTGATCAACTTCGATTTCACGCTGGCGAAAGATCTGCACTTGACCGAATCGAAGTACTTCCAGTTCCGCACCGAATTCTTCAACGCGTTCAACCATGCCAACTTCGGAATCCCGAGCCTGGACATCGCAAGCAGCACGTTCGGCACGATCCGTGTTACGGCGACGCCCGCGCGCATCACTCAATTCGCGTTGAAGTTCTACTTCTGATCCGATTAGAGCGAAAAGAAGAGCGCGAAAATGACGAAATAACGGAACAGGCGGAAGAAGATCATCTTCCGCCCGTCCCGTTATTTTCGTTTATCCTGTATCTTCATTTGACCTCTCAACCAACGTCTCATCAACACCAGATGGCCCGCATACTATTCTCAACTCTATTGGCGGCGCTTTGCGTCGTTTTCATTGGCGCGAGATCGCAGGAATCGCGCCGCATAACTGATACCGCTGAGCTTCATCATCAGCAAGGCGTCGAACATCATTTGCGCCGCTGTCTCGATGACGCCAGCCGCGAATACGCGCGCGCTCTAGAACTCGACCCGCCGCGCGAATTGACCGCGGGTGAATGGGCGCTTGTTCGCCGCTTCGCGCCGCGCCTCTATACCACGCCTTCGGAATTTTTCCCGCTCAAGGATTTCGCCGTCATCCTCCACCCGACCGAGCGATTGATCGCTTACCACTTCTTCTGGGAAGACGATATAGATTTTCCCGAAGACAACGACCCCTGCGACCACGAATTGATCTGGGTGAAATATTCGGAGGACAAAACCTCAATCGAAAAAATCCTGACCTATTTTCACGGGCGAATTTTGGAAGGCGGCGAAGCGGCGATCAACGACGCGCGCGCCCACGGGATGCGCCCTCGCGTCAACATTCAATGGGGCAAGCACGGTTCATTGCCGGTCGGATGGGAAGAGATGACCATCATCGCCAGTTCTGGCGACGCCGAGAAAAAGTATTACCCGATCGACCAGCCGATCACTCTCAAACAGTATCAGGAAGGGACATTTCGCAAATTGAGCGAAGAGGGGCGCAGACTCGCCGATCATCCGCTCGGCCTCCGCCTGGGCTGGCCGCGAAAGTTCAAAGGCGCATGGGCAGACTTCATCAACTTCTCGCGCTTTGTCGAACCGCTGCGGTTGCTCGACAGGACGAAAATGGCGCGCGTTTCGCGGTGGAACAGCGCGACGATCAACCAATACTTTCTGACTTACAATTTTCGGCCCAAGACGGAATGGCCTACGGACAACATCGGATCTCAAGCCTCAAATCCGAAATCCGAAATTACCGCTACCGCGTTCGACGATTTCAAACTTCCGCCGAAATCCGTCTTCGACCCGGCGATGCCGCGATACCCGAACGTCTGGTTCTATGTGGATGCGTCGCTCGCCGCAAGCTATGAAGCGGCGGTCAGGCTGGTGACGGACAATCTGCGCAAGGCGATGCGGCTGCGGGAATTTCAGGGTCCGTTCGATAACCCCGAAGGCTGCGATTTCGAAGCGCGCCTCGAACACTTGCAGCCATGGGAAGTCAGCGAACACCGCGCGATGCAACATTCGCACTCGTTTCACATGCGGTATTATTACTCCGCGTTGGCCCATCAGAAGCTGGATCGGGTCAGTCTCAAGACCTCGAACGGCGATCGCGCCTTCTATCGCTTTGGTGCGAGCGCGCACTACGAAGTCGAGCACACCAACCCGAATCACGCCGACGTCGAAATCTGCCCGATCTGCGGGCGAACTGGCGATTACAAGGATTTGAAGGGCAATCTGGTCGAATTGGTTCACGACCCGCTCGGTCTCGAGTTGCTTCAAACCGGAAAGATTCGCGGCGCCGTCGTGCGATTCGAGGATTGGGAACAGCGCGAGGTCGGCAGCGTCGCCGCGCTCAAAGACAGATTTTCAATTCAGCAATTGACCTTCCCCGCCCAAAGCGGCGATAAAAACACGTTGCGGATAGGCGTGGTCATAATTGCGCCGAAATAACCGAGGCGCGCAGCGATAATGACGAGCGATCGGAGAAAACCTGATGATGAAACATTCTGTTCTTTACGTCTTGTTGCTGGCGGCTGGCTTCCTGCCGGCGACGCCAAGCGTCGCCTCAGCTCAAACGCTGCTCGAAAAGAGATTCAGCGCGACTGCCGAGTCAGAAGCTCTGCTGGATCTGACGGCTTCCGCGCCAGGCACATCGTGGCGCGAGCGCGGCGCCGAGGCCGCCGTCGTCACGATATACGTCGACGGCCAGTATCATCAGGACGTGATCCTCTTCGCCGGGGCGCAGGAGTTCACCTATCAACTGATGCTCGGTCGCGTCGAGCCGGGTGAACATAGTCTGCGCATCGAATTCAACCGCAAAGAGTCGGCCGCGAAAGCGACGAGCGTCAAAATCGGCGACGCGAAGATCGCCACAATCGATCGCAAGCATCCCGAATTTCAGGCCATCGCGCGCGCGCCGATCCTTTACGCCCGCCCCGACACCATCGGCAAATTCAGCGACGCTCCGCTGCTGGAGTATTACGAATCTGAACGCGCCGACGCGCATGACCGCCTCACTTACACCGTCATCTTCAGCAATGAAGACGGCGGCACTCAGACGACGGCGCTGATGGCCCGATGGGGACGCACGACAGACATCGAGTGGGCCTGCGAAACCCGGATCGGCGCCGAGAGAGAGGCGAAGACTATCTTTCAGGCCGCCAACCACAAAGACACGCAATTCGCCGGCAAACTCGAGGCCGATCACCCGCTGATGTTCGTTGCGACCGTCAACAATAACTTTTCGGATCAGGGCCAATCCGAGATGCGATTCGCGCCGCGCCCGCTTCCCTTCGACGCGCGAACAGCCTCGCGCGAAGAGATGATGGATCGCCATCCGTGGACATATCGCGTGATGGCCGACGAGATGATCCGAGAGGAGAAGATTACCGACGAGCGAAAACCCGGAAAGGCGATCAACGACCTGCGCAATTACGTCTATTTCGACATCAGCTCGAATCAAACCGGCGCGGCGCTCAGCGTCGCCGTCAAACTCAAAGGTGATTCGGTCTGGCGGGCCTCCGATTGGGGCATCGCCAATTACAGGATCGACCGCAGCGGCAATTTCCGTACGACGGCGCTCCTGCCGAGGCGGGCGCGGTTGGAAGAGATCGAACGCATTGTCGCCCGCTGCGATGTGAAAGGCGATCCGAGGACTCAATCGGAACTGAGCCAGGTACCCTCCGCTTCCTGCGATTTGCGCTCGGTCAATAAAATTTTCGTTCTCGGCGACGATTACCAGCCGGGCGCGTCGTTGAAGTTAAGCTTTCAGCCGGTAAAAATAGCCTCAGGAGAGATGGCCGAAATTTACGACAGCGCTGCGAAGCGATAGCCTGATCTCCAAAAATGCGGACGACTGACAAGGAGGTTTCCATGACCATTTTCCGTCGCTTGCTCATTGCGCTAACCGCATTGATTTGCTTCTCCGTCGCTAATGCGCAGCGGCCCGATCTCAGCCAAACGATTGAGGCGCTGGAGAAAAACGGTTGCACGACATATGAGCTATTCAAAGTAAAGCTGTGCAAATACGACTACAAAGTTGATGGTAAAAATCTGGAAGCGATCACGTTCAAACCGGAAGGCGACGGGCCCTTTGCCGCGCTGCTCTTGATCCCAGGCCACGCGACGACCGCGCGCGACTGGATTCCGACCGGGCTGACTTTCGCCAGAAGAGGATTCGCGGGGATTGCCGTCTCGCAACCCGGCTACGGTTATTCGGAAGGCCCGGCGGATTTCGTCGGTCCAAAGACGATCAAGGCGCTGAGTGAGGGCTACAGAAAATTTCAGCGCGAGCCTTTCGTCGACGCCAAACGAATGGGCATCGTCGGGTACTCGCGCGGCGGGATGGCGGCGTCGCTGCTCGCCGTTCAGCTCGACGACGTGAAAGCGGTCGTGCTGGGCGCGGGCGTTTACGATTTCAAAAAAGCTTACGACGAGGTAAAGATCGAGGGCATTCGCCAGAATATGAAGCGCGAAACCGGCATGACCAAAGAGGCGATCAGACAGCGGTCTTCGGTTCTCCAGATGGAGAAACTCAAATGCCCCGTGCTGATTCTGCACGGCGAAAAGGACATCAATGTTCCCGTCAGTCAGGCGTTTTTACTGCGCGACCGGTTGACCGCGCTCAAGAAGGACTTCGAGATTCATACCTTTCCGGACAAGGAGCACAGCATCGGGCCGCAGAATTTGTATCAATATTCGCTGGATTTTTTGAAGCGTAAACTTCCTGGCGACGCCAAGAAGTAAGCGCCTGATCATTCATTTTTCTATGAAGCTAAACCGGATCCTGGTCATCTCATCCGCAATTCTATTTTTGGGCTTAACGCTCGCCTCAACGCATGGCGGCGCCGAGTCGTCGCGCCCCTCGAACGACCGCCGCGAGTTCTATCGCAAACTGGCGTTCTTTCACGCCCCTATTCTCTTTCAAGACACTGAGGTCCGTGGCCAGTCGCAGGACGAAGGCGCCGCCGCAAGCGTTGACCAGCCGATTCAACGTCGCGGCGATTTCATCACGCGATTCGATTTCGACGGCGACTGGAACGGTTTGAACAACTGGGCCAATTTCGCCAAACGTCCTCCCGCCGACAGGAACAAAGACACAATGGCGCGGGCGTTTATCTATTACAGCGTCGTCGAGACCGAGACGCATTACTTCATCAACTACTGCGCCTACCATGCGCAGGATCGAGAGCCGCGCTGCACGGACGTCGAATGCCACGAGAACGACCTGGAAGGTGGTTTGCACGTCGTCAAAAAAGGTCCTGAGAATTCCGGAATGGGCACGCTGTGGATGATGATGTATCTGGCGCACGACAACTGGTTCACCTATCTGACGCCAGCCGGACGCGCCGCTGGGGTCAAGCGCGGAGGCAAGCCGCCGCACGAAACTCCGCAGAAAGCGCATCACTACAACTCCGAATTCATTTACGACGTCGTCTGGCGCGGCGTCACGCCCGACGGAAAAATCTTCGCGCCGCGCGATCAGGACAACCCTGAAGACTCGGCGGCCCCGCCGGGCGCAGTCTTTCGCCCTGCGGTCTGGTCTGAGCCGTGGGGGCACGGGATGTACGGATGGCCTGGGCCTGACGCAAAATCGCCTTACGACCGCTACCGCTGGTCGAACTTCACGTGGAAAGACGGATTCGTCAGCGGCGACGGCGTTATTTATTATCCGGGTTCGACGGCGGGCGTTCCGGATTTTCACAAAGATGTCGATGTCGCGCCTTACGCGCTGATCGACTTCTTCGAGCCGAACGGATTGTGGGATAGACGCGAGCAGATCGATTGGAAAATGGACGGCTGCGGCGGCGGCAAGCAAGGCGCGCCCAATTGCGTTTGGGGATATTTCGGCGCGTTTCGCGGCCAGCGTTGGGGTGTGGACAAAGCCAACGCCCCGTGGCGATGGGATCACATAGACGACAATCTACCGCCCGGAATGCAGGCTTACGACCCGCTGCGACTCGTCGAAGAGTTCAACAATCTGAGCGCAGTGGGCGCCGAGCAACTCAGCCGGAAATACACGAACAACGCTTATATCGGTTTGCCGGCGGGAACGCGCCCGAACCGCGCAGCTCCGGTGGCGGAGATCGCGACCAAAGTCGTTGTCGTAAAGCCGAATGAACCTTTCACGCTCGATGGCGGGCGTTCACGCACATCGGACCTGGACGGTCGCGGACATTTGCTGTATCGGTGGGAATCGCAGGCCGCTCAGGCTGAGGGCTTCGGCGAGCCGATCATCGGCGAGAGATGGATTCGCAAAACGCTGGCGCGCGAAGGCGTTTATTCGATCAAGCTGGCTGTCAACGACGGCGATCATTCAGCCAGCGATGAGGCGACGGTGATCGTCAGGGCCGACAAACTCTTCTTCGACGATTTCCACACCGAGACGCCGCAACCGGCGTGGCGCTTCCTAGGTCAAGCTGGGGGTCAAACCTGGCTACAGCGCGACGGCATGCTGTCAATGCAAAGACCCGGCGCCGCGTTGAACGCGGCCGTCGTCGCAGATCGAATCTATCCGGCCAACCTGACCGTCGAGACACTGATGCGGCTGGATCTGCTCTACGAAGAGGCGCGCGAGCCGTTCGGCGTCGGCGTCGGTTATCGGCATCCAACCGAGGGCAATTCAGCCGTCATCTTCGGATTCACCGGCACGCGCCGAGCCGATTCCGCCACAGACCCGTCAAGAAGACATCTGACCGAAGTCGCGTTCTATGACATTAACGAGCAAAGACGCGTCAAACTCGGTGATGCGGTTATGACCTATCACGCCAGTGGCTCCGGTCAAATTGGATATAAACTGGGAGAGTGGTATCACGTCAAACTCATGGTCGAAGGCGGCGAAAAGGTCAAAGCGAAGATCTGGCCACGCGGTTCGAGCGAGCCTGAATGGATGTATGAAGCGACCTTGCCACAACGCAAAAGCGGGCTCGTAGCGCCGATGCTGACCGCCGGCGTCGGCGTGAGCGGCGCGGCCAGTTACGGCTATCTGCTCGCCACCGGATCATTATGAATACTCTGGAAACTAAATCTTTTGATGTTCTGTAAGCCCGCGGAGCGGGCGTCAGAGTAAAGCCTGAGGTGGAGCCGAAGCGGAACCCCAGGTCAGGTGTGGAGCGCATCAAGCCCACGAAGTAGGCGACAGAGCATCAACTGTCGCCCACTTCGTGGGCTTTGTGTCCCTTACTATCGCTTCCCTGAAGCTGACGCTCCAGGCTTTATGCTGTCGCCTGCTTCGCAGGCTCAAAATGCCAAAAAACTTTGTTTCCCGAGTAATGAATTTGCGCGTTACCAGTCTTCTTTAAGTTGAGGAGGGAATCTATGGAATCGGCGATTCAAAAACTCGCTATTATCAATTTCTTTGTCATCGGGTTGTCGCATATTGTCCAGCCGCGCGTGTGGGCGCAGTTCTTCATTGACATGCGTGAAAAGGGCGCCACGGGTGGCTTCATCTCTGCTTTCATACATTTTCCGCTTGGCGCATTAATCGTCGCCTTCCATAATGTGTGGCAAGGGGCGCCGATGATTTTGACCATTATCGGCTATGGCCTGGTGTTGAAGAGCTTCGTTTATTTTGTTTTTCCCAAACACGCGCTGAAATCCTTATCGCGGGTGTCGCTTGAAAGGTCGTGGGAATTTGTCGTCGGCGGTATCTTTTCTGTTGGGATAAGTGGATTGTTGGCGTACATCCACATCACGATAATAAACGCTGGTAAGTGAGACATTTGGGACTGAATCCTCTTGATATTCTTCAATGTCTGTCGGATTATGTTTTCTCCAACAGACGATCCTATCACAAACTCTTCATCTCCCCTTCCCGACGTCTGTCTTGATTGTCTTCCTAGATTTGCGAATCACTACTGCGAGCGGTAGCGGACGTGCGTCCATCAGGTGGCTCATCATCAAGCCACGCTCGCTATCGCTCGCGGCGCCGATCGATTAATAACTGCGAGGGTGTGGCTTTTTCATCTTGTCGTTCCAAGCGCAAGCCCGCCCTGATTGTGAGTCTTAATAATAATTGCTATGCATGAGGCGAGAATTTTAATTATCGAAGACGAGGAGATCGTGCGTGAGGGGCTGAGCTTGCTTGTAAATCATCAGCCGGGGTTTCGGGTGGTAGGCTCAGCTTCGACGATTAAAGACGCCCTCGCCATCGCCGAGAGGGAACGGCCCGATGTGGCGCTGCTCGACATCAAACTTGGCAATGAAGACGGCATTGACTGCTTGCCCCGAATGCAAACCGTTTCCCCGAAAACACGCGTGCTCATTCTGACAGGCCTGAGCGACATCGAGACTCATTATGCCGCTGTCAGCCAAGGGGCGATGGGAATAGTGCGCAAATTGGAAGGCCCGGAAACTCTGGTGAACGCCATTCGGAAAATACTGGCCGGAGAGGTATGGCTCAACAGCGAACTGATGACGAAGTTCATCACCCACTTCAGGCAGGCGCGCTCAAACGCATCCATGGGAACGCCGGGGGAAACGCCTGGCGAAGAGGGCGTTGAATCCGGCGCGGCGTCCGCTTCGGTATGGCGATTGCCAGTTTCCAAGCGCGATGAATACGAAGAGGTGAAGATAGCCAGGTTGACCGACCGCGAACGAGAAGTGATCGAACTGGTTGGCCAGGGGATGCGCAAC
>DASTMP010000364.1:0-4035 GCA_035714085.1 Blastocatellia bacterium | reverse complement strand
GATGGCTGCGCCGACGGCGAGAGCGTGCGCGACTTCATCGTATGATCGTCGGATGGGCAGCGCGGCTCGGTTAAAGATGTCAATGACTATGATCTCACTCCCCGATGGGCTGACCCACAAAACGCGTTCGGCGCATGCCGCCCTGTCGGCGTCCGTAACGCGCCATTCGACCAGCAGGTTGACTGTGATCTTCATCGGTTTACCCCGCATCCTGCAATGAGATGGATGGCTCCGCAATACCGATCAAGTTGAGCCGCTGTGGAACTTGGATCGGAGATGTCATGTTAACTTGCCAGCGACCACAGGCGATCAGGTGGCGAACGACCGCGAGGCTTGCGCCGGGCGGGAAGATGAAACGCCGGTCGCACTCATCCGTCAGGTCACGCAACGGCAGGTTCTCTTCAAGCACGCGCGGCGTGAGTACTGCTTCCACGTTGCGAATCGCCGCGTCAGTCAACGGGGCGAGCGCGGCCGAGGCACGGTAAGGGTGCAGCCACTTGATGTTCCTGGCGAGCGCCGGATCGATCTCACGCTCCGTCACTACGCCCCAATCGACGCCCCGTGACGCCCAGTACACCCGCTCAATCTCGAGCTTCTCCATCACACGCGACGACCCAAGATCTTTCGTGTACTTCAGTGTGCGAGCGTGCTCGATCGCGCCTATGCTCTGACGGACGGTGTTCACAAAATCGCTAGTCATCACAACGGATTCGCGTGTGCGAGGGTCAGTTGGATGACGGATACCGAGATCGGAGGCGATGGCGAGCGTCTCGTCGAGGTCGAGCGGGTACTGCTCGCGAATATCGACGACGACCGATGACCATTCGAGCAGGTAGAAATAATCACACTCCAAACAACTCATGAAATGGTGCTCTCTCCCGGTCTTCCACCCGCCGACGCGAGTTGCGAGGCCCTGCGACGGCACGTCCTGCACCCGCAGATACGGCTTGTACTCCGCGCCCCTGCCTTGCCCACGTCCTTCTTTTAACCGCCGGTCGATAACCTTCCTGTCGCTCCTGCGATCACGCTTTGCCATCACTCATGCTCCGGATAATTCAGGCTGAGTCTGTGTCTAGTGATCTTTCGCCATGAGCTTCCTACTCATTGCGAAGCGCCACCAATGGGTTCACTCGCAACGCGCGGCGCGCGGGAAGATAACCGGCCAGCGCCGCAACGCCAATCAGCAGCAATGTGGCGAGCGTGATTGTCAGCGGATCGCCTGGGATTAAGCCAAATAACGAGGCAAACAGAGTGGAGGCCAGCCGCATGGTCACTAGCGCCGCCGCCAGCCCAATGCCAATACCCAACGTAACTAGCAGCGCCACTTGCCGCATCACCAGTCCCACAATATCCCGTACCTGTGCGCCTAGAGCCATGCGGATGCCGATCTCGCTCGTCCGGCGCGTTACCGCGTAAGACATAACACCGTACAAACCGATGCAAGCCAGCAACAGTGCAAACAGGCTGAAGGCGCCGGCGGTTTGCGCGATGAAGCGTTCCTGCACGAGCAATTGGTCAACCAGGTCAGCCATCGTTTGCAAATCGAGGATCTGCAATTTCGGATCAATCTCTCGCGCCAACCGCCCGATTGGAGCCACATAATTAGTCGCCTTTCCGTCCGTACGGAACTGGAGCGTCATCCCCTCCTGTTGCGGCTGCTGGAAGGAATAGAGATAAAAAGTACGTGGCGTCCGTTCGCGTAGCGTGGCGTATTTGGCGTCTTTCACAACACCGATAATTTCTATTGGTTGTGATGCAATGTCTTTTTGATTGAAATGCCTGCCAATGGGATTTTCATCGCCGAAGAAATAGCGCGCCATCGTTTGATTGACGATGGCGTAAAGTGGCGATGCGCCAGCCTGACTCTGGGGTCCGGTTGTAGCGGATGAATTGTCCGGCGATGTAGAGAGGCGCTCATCCTGCGGATTGAAGTCGCGCCCCGCCAGGATGGGCATCTTCATCGTCTCGAAAAAGCGCGGTCCCACTACCATGACATTGCAGCTCAGGTTCTCGTCAGGCCCGGGTGTGAAGCCTGGAACGCTAACATTCAAGTAGCGGGTGAAATTAGCCAGCAGGCTGAATTCGGATAGTGTAGCAGAATGCACGCCCGGCATTGCCTCCAGCCGCGCCAGTACTTGTTTGTAAAGGTCGCTGAGCCGCTCGTCCTTGTAGCCGCTGTCTGATGAGTCAAGCGAGAACTGGACGATATTCTCGTAGTTGAGTCCGACATCGAGCGTGCGCAAATTCCGCAGACTGCGCACGAACAGCCCCGCGCCGATGAGCAGGAAGAGCGAAAGCGCAACCTGCGTGACGACCAGGAATTTGTTCAGCGCTAACCGCGACCGGCTCGCGCTCGCGCCGGTTTGATCTTTCAATGAAGTTGTCAGATTCAATCGCGTCGCCAGCCACCCGGGCGCAAGACCGAACAACAGCCCGGTCAGAACGGAAACGACCAGCGTGAAGCCCAGCGCGCGCGCATCGAGGGAGACATCGAGCGCGCTTCGGGTTTGCTGCGGCAGATAAGTAATCAGCGCGCGCAAACACACGTTCGCGAAGAGCAAACCGGCGGCGCCTCCGAGCAACGACAACAGGACGCTCTCGGTCAGCAACTGGCGCAGCAACCTGAAGCGTCCCGCGCCGAGCGTCAACCGAACCGCAATCTCCTTACGCCGCGTCGCCGCGCGCGCCAGTAGTAGATTGGCGATGTTGATGCACGCGATGAGCAGCGTCAGCGCGACCGTGACCATCAGGATGAACAATGGCCGCCCGAACTGTCGCCGCAGCCACGTATAACCTGAGCCCCCCGGATCCAATCGGATGTTGCGCTCGAAGTGATTCCGGCGCTGTGGCGGCGTCCAGTTGGCCGAGCGCGTGGCGGCCACATCGTCAATTTGCCGGCGAAAAATCGTGTCCATCTCCGCCTGCGCTTGCGCCACACTCACGCCCGGACGCAAACGGCCAATCACACGAACCCGGTTCGCCTGAGGCTCACTCAATGACCTATCGTTGCTTGCCTTGATTGGCCACCAGAGATCAGGCTTGCCTCCCACCTCGACTCCGAAAAAGCCTGGCGGCGCGACACCGACAATAATCAATGGTGTTTTATCAATTGTGACCTTCCGTCCTACTACATTCGGATCGAGACCAAAACGACGTCTCCAGTATTCATAGCTGATGACTGCCGCTGGTTGTGTATTTGCTGGATTATCATCCGTTTCGGCTAGCGTGCGGCCCACGACGGCACTGACCCCCAGCACAGAAAAGAAGTTACCGGAGACGCGCTGCTGTTGCGCTGACTCTGCTCCTGCCCCCGGCTCAGGCCACAATAATCGCACACGCCCTATGTCGCTCACGGTGAGAATGCTAGTGAAAGATTTATTCCGGTCGCGGAACATCTCGTAAAGCGGGTAGTTAAATCTATCGGTCAAGACCGGCGGTACGTTTGGCCCAGATATTGAAAAGAGGATTAGTTCCTCGGCATTTTTAACCGGCAGCATTCGCAACATCAGCGAGTTAATCAGGCTGAAGATCGCCGTATTCGCCCCAATGCCGAGGGCGAGCGAGAGCACTGCGACCGCCGTAAAGCCTTTACTCTTGAGCAGCATTCGCAAACCATAGTGTAAATCCTGAAAGAGCGTCTCGATTGATTTGACTCCCCACATCTCGCGGCTCACCTCCTGGAGTAATGTCTGATTGCCGAATTGCCGCCGTGCGGCGGCGCGGGCGTCCGCCACTCTCATCCCGGCTTGAAGGTTCTCTTTCACCTTCATCTCCAGATGAAGTTCCATCTCTTCCGCCAAGTCACGGTCGAATTGATCCCGCCGCAGATAGAAGAGTAGCCGGCGCCAGAGCTGAAGTAATTGATTCAACACGATTGGCTTACATCACGTCGGCTGCATCACGCGCAGAATTGCTTCCAGCAGACGCTCGAAGTCAGCGGTTTCCTGTTTGAGTTGTTTCCGTCCAGCAGGCGTTAATTTATAAAACCGGGCGCGGCGATTATTGTCAGACTGCCCCCACTCGGCTTTGACCCAA
>DASTMP010000363.1:0-2106 GCA_035714085.1 Blastocatellia bacterium | reverse complement strand
ACTTGATTCTAGATGATGACTAGATGAGGAACCGAATCTTGTTCGCCGCAGCCTCAATGCGAGGAAGCGACTTTTATAAATCACGGCGCCAATGTGGCAAGTTATTGGACACAATAACTATGCCATATCGACCGACCTATTCCGCGTTGTAAACACTCAACTTACACGGATACGTTTAACACCGATCATCCATTTTTCTGCATTTATATAATTTTTTGGAATAGCTGGGTCAGCGCCGCTCGCGGCGTTGATTCATACTCGCTCGCTACCGATCGCGGCTCTGATCCGGGATCGGCCCGTAAAACTTCCAGTTCGGCGCGTAATCGCGTGTCAGCTTCTGTTTGGTTAGCAGCGCGCGAACCATTTCGATCGGGATTCGATTCTCTTTGAGGATCGAGTCGTGGAAGGCGCGATTGGTCATCTTGCCGGAATCCACAAGGTCTTTATGGAGCGAGTAGATTTGCAGACCGCCGAGCAGGTACGCCGCCTGGTAGAGCGGCCCGTAACTTCCCGCAAAAGAGCGCCGCACTTCAGCCGTGGCGTTGTCCACCTCATGCCCGACGCGATTGACCAGCAGATCGATGCACTCCTGCGGCGTCATCTTCTCCAGGTGAAAACTGAGCGAGAAGATGATGCGCGCGCAGCGGTGGCTGCGCCAGAAGAGGAATCCGATGCGGTCTTCGGGCGTCTTCGGGAACTTCATGTCCCAGAGCAGCAACTCCCAATAGAGCGACCAGCCTTCGGTCCAGAACGGCGTGCCGAATAATCCGCGATAGGGTTTGTAGCGGGCCGTCATGAATCCCTGCAGGTGATGGCCCGGGATCAATTCGTGATGCACGGTCGCGCGCGAGAAGTGGGGGTTGTTGCCGCGCATGCTCATCATTTTCTGCTCGTGCGCCATCGTGTTGGTTGGATAGGATACCTGGATCACCTCGCCGCCCAGGAAGAACGGGCTGACCAGTTGTCGTTCGGGCGACATCATCTCCATCCGCCACGACTCGCGCGCCAGTGGCGGCACCGTGACCAGATCGTTCTTCTCGACGAAGTCAATCGCCTCGTAGGCCAGGTCTCTGATCATCTCCGGCTGCTTGCCCGGCTCGACATATTTGTTCTTGACGTATTCGAGCGCCTTACGCCAATCATCACCAAAGCCAAGCTCGCGCGACGCCTTCTTCATTTCGTTTTCGCACCAGTCCAGCTCTTTCCACCCGATGGCGATCAGTTCTTCGGGCGTGTAAGGGATCATCTCGGAGGCCAATTCGACCATCAATCCGTCGCGGCCAATCGGATCGCCGATGATGTCGCTGGAATCGCCCGCTCGCGCAGCGCCGGCGCCGGCGCCGCCGCCTCCTCCTCCGCCAAAGTTCCCTCGCCCGCCTGCGCCAGAACCGCCTCCACGTCCGCCTCCGGCTCCTGGCCCTCCTCCACCCGTGGCGCCTGGTCGCGCTTCAGCCATCGTCGGAGCGGCCTCAGTTCGCCGCAAACCCGCCATTCTTTCGCTCAGGAAGGCTCCATAAGCGCCGAGCGATTGATCCACCGCTTTGTAAGGCTCGTCGACCCACCAGGTGAAGAGCGGGTCGTAGCCGTTGTAATAACCGAACCACGTCCGCAGAGTATTGCGAAGGCTGTTGACCGTGGCGGCGGCCCGATTGGCGACCGTTCTCTTGACCTTGCCCTGCTCGCCGCGCATTTCCGACTCGACCGATCGGCGCGTCGCTTCGATCTGTTTGTTCAGGTCGTTGAGCGTGGCGGCGACCTTCGCGGGATCGATCTTCTCCATCCGGCGGCGCGCTTCGGCCAGGTCCGTGATCGTTTGCGCGAAAGGCGCAAACGGCGCAACCTCGGCCAACGCTTTGCTCTCCAACTCTCCTTGCTGCAATTCATGATTGAGGTGTGTTTTGAAGAGCAGGTAATCCACCTTGCCGTCCTGACTCAGAGTGTCGAAGTTAAGTTTGGCCATCGTTACGAGCCAGTCGGAGTAGAACTGTTTGAAACGCGTCCGCCGCGCCGGCGAGATCTCGACCGGGTAAGAGCGGGACAGACTGCCCCGATCGGCGACGTAGCGCTCGATCAGGCTGCGCAACTCGCTCGAAGACGAGTCGAGGT
>DASTMP010000362.1:0-103208 GCA_035714085.1 Blastocatellia bacterium | reverse complement strand
CCTCTTCCAGGAGCGTATCAAATGTTTGTCGAACTCTCCTGAGAGTGTAGCCCATGAGTTCTAGGCGATCTTTCACAATATTGAGTGGGGCTGAATAGGCGAAATAATATTCTGGGAGATAATCTTCGTCTTCATCCTCGCTTATCTCCACGGCCTCTTTATAAGGCATAACTATTTTGTCCGCTTCGGTGAAAAGGGTCATCACTTCCGGCTCCCAATCCCATTTTGTGTCTAATACGCGAAGGTTTCCAATTTTAAGTGTGGAGTAACTGCCCATATAGCTCCCCTGGTTGATTTGCGGATATCGGCTAAGCGGGCAGATTATATACGCGTGGCTCATCACGGCCAATCTTGATGCCAGAGGTGCGGCGGTCAATCCACTGGACAAGATCACCAATAGCCCGGCGATGAACCTGGCTTTCATTGCGGCGAATGTTGAAGTCGGATCATAGCGTGTGTAGAATGCCGCGCGCAGTCAACCGCTATAAAGGGGCAAGCAGCCGAATTGCCCCCTAAGCGCGGATGGCCTTTTTGCTTCTGTTTTCACGGCTCAGAATTAAGCGGCTAACACCATACACCATCGCCATCCGCATAATTCATGTTCGGCGTCAGGAGAACAAGGACATGCGCCTCGATCCGCCGACGGATTTCCAGCGGCAAATTGCTGCCGCCCTCGGCATCGACATTACAAACGACACACGGGAAGTAGCTGCGGCGCGGATACACACCTTCGTCGGCCCCGCGATACTGTCCAAAGCGGCTGAGTACACGGCCTCGGAGCGACAGATTGAGTTTGCCTCTGCATTGGGACTTACAGTCGATACCGACTCATCACTTATAGCGTCCGCTAAAATCGCGGACGAACTATTCGTCCGAAATAAGGCAGCTCTGGAGCTGCTCCAACTCAAACCGGGGGACTGCGTCCGTGTCCGCCACCAGTTCGAGTTAGCGGGAGAGCAACGGGAGTGGGTAGAGGAGTTTGTTGTATCCTCTGTGCAACCGAACGGGCGCATCATGTTCAAGGGCGGCAACGGCCGGGGTGCTTGGCCTACAGAGGTCGAGAAGGTAGTAGAGGTAGAGGACACGGAACCAGGCGCTGCTCCAGACCAGCAGGCCATGTAGGCTTTTCAAAGTTCATAGCCCGCTCAGCCTTTGCCCTCGCCCGAAACTCGCAAGGAAGGCGGCAATGCGCTAAAAAGGTGGCCTTGCGGCAACTCGGCGCAGACAAGAAAACCATATTTGCCATACCGCATAGGTGATACTGTGCAAACTTTGATTTTACGACGCATCTACTCAATGGCCTCTCTTGTAGAACGGTGCATTGAAACACCAGAATTTCTCGAAGAAGTGGACTGGAATAGCCCTGAGATTCTTAACTGCCTGGTCAAATACTCGAAAACTTCGCTTCTCCATTATTACATCTGGGCAATGATTTCGACTTGGGTGAGCCGTAACTATCGCAAAGATGGCGACTGTTACGATATGGACGATATCACTGACATAGATGACACGCTGACGGCCTATGACATCCCACACCAATCATTCGAATCGTATTGTTCGCTAAAAGTACCTGATGAAGATGATGATCCTTCAGATGATTTCTATAACTGGCATCTCTCTCAAAAAGAGGCTTTTTATGAGATGTGGGAAAAGATGACGGAAGAGGTCTTCTATCTCCTCTTTGGGAATCGAGCATTTCTCTTGAAATTCAATCTTGCCGTCTCCCAGTATCTACAAACAGGCGTGGTCAGAATTCCGCTGTCTTTTACAGACAAGAAAGGCGTGATTAAGAGACAGCACGTGCCAACCTGGGTGAAGAAAGCAGTATATTGTCGTGACCGCGCAAGATGCGTTTTCTGCAATAAAGACCTATCTGGGATCTTATGCACTGATAGAAGATCACACTATGATCACATTGTTCCATTGAATCTTTGGGGAATAAACGACCCGTGCAACCTGCAACTATTGTGCGATACCTGTAATCTTCAAAAATCTGGTGGGCAGGCTGAGACTGGTTTTCTATATTCTGTATGGTGGGAGACAGACAATTCGTGAGCCTTACGCTGAGCGGCGGCGAGATTCCGAAGGCTGTCGGCGTTCTGTTTGCCGCCGAGCAGCTTCGTTCGCCCCTTGTGCATAATCCGATTGATTGCCCTGCGTTCTGCACTATTCATTGCCTTCGCCTCCGTAAATCTTCCCGATGGCGTCGATTATCGGTTGAAACACCGCCGAGCCATCTGGGCTTTCATGAATGTGGCGCTCACGGCGGCCCCATTGTTCAGGATAACGCCGCTCAAGTATCCAGGCCGCCGCTTGCCATTGGCCGCCCTGGGCCGCTTTGTGGATTCGCTGAAGACAGACTGCCTCGGCCTGGGCTTCCGCTTTTTTTAAAGCGTCAAGAAAGTCAAAGTATTCGCCTTCCGTTTCTTGGCCGCCCCTGGCGATCCAATTACGCAAGCTCTGATAGGACACGCCGGCCAGACCGCATGCCCGCTCATAGGTGAGCCCGAGGGCGATTGCCTGAATGATCTTCTCGCGCATCTGTGGGTTGAGCTTTGACGGCCGCCCGGTACGGTTGGCCGTCTTGCTCTGCTGAGTTAGTTGCGTCTTCTCTCGCATAATCAATACCGACTGAGCCAAATTTGAACCCGGCCGCCGTCAACCACGTGGCCAATCGGCCCCGTTCCGCCAGTTGACGGCGCATCCACCAGCCCCCCCCGCGACAGAGCCGGAGACAAACAATACGGAATGCGAATCCTTGATTCGCTGATCGGCGTGGAAGCCAGTCCCTGACTTGGCCTTATGATGTGCAGGCGAGCCGTTTTGGCTCGGAAGGGCGAGTCCTTGACCCGGAAGATTGAAGTGGTGAGCGCCGGAATCTTATCCAACTTGGAAACGGTTCCGGCGTCGCAAAGCGAATTGATTATAAGCGATCAAGCGCGCGACTGCGCCGCTGATCCATTGACCAATTGACGGGGATCAGATCGCCGTCGCTTTCGTAGTCCTGAGCGCGAAGCCGCCGCGTATAGGCTTCGTGAGCTTCCCGGATGGCTTCCGCTTTCAGGTTGGCAAGCAAATGCGGCCAGGCTTCAACCTCGAAAGCCGTCGCCGTTTCGCCGGGATGATTCGCCAACCATTCTCGCTGTAACCGTTCTTTGTGAACGGCCGCAATCTCAGCCTCGAAAGACTTTTCGGCTTCGTCGCGTTTGGCTTTCCGCTCAGCGTCGAGTGTTTCCTCGCGCTGACGGCGAAGAGCTTCATTCTCAGCGGCGTTTCTTGCCCGAGCCTGTTCCTCTTCAGCCTGACGTGCCAAGCGGTCGTCAACAAACTCCCGCGTATATCCTTCACGCGGCGCCGCCTCGCGCCTGAATGTCGGCGTGGGCGGCTGCCCCGCCAGTCTTCCATTTCCGTATGTACCTCTGCTCATCAGTCACTGTCCCCCTTCGGTGTTTGTTGTAAATTTGTTCCAGACCTCCGCGAACGTCGGCCAGCGCCGCCGCTCGCTGTGACAATCCTGGCAATGCAGTAAGTCTGTTTCCGGTTCGTACCTGCAATCGACGCCGTGAACCGGGCACATTCGATATGGACCGCGCGCTGGCGTCTTCGGCCTGCCACCTCGCCGGTCATGGCGGCCGAATTCGTTAACAATTGTTCCGCCCAAAGTAAGAGGCTTCCTCAAATTCATACGTTCCCCCTTATACCCGAAAACCGTCCAGCGACAGTAGCTATTTTTCGCTTTAGGGCAACTTGTAGTACCGAGCCTGTCTCGTTGGTCGACCAGACGGCAAAAACTCAGCCACGGCAGTCCTGAGCGCAAAGCGCGGGATTCTATGCGCGAGCTTTGTTTGTCGATTTCGCGTTTTGTGGCCGTCCAGAGCGGCTTTTATGTTACAATAGCTTCGCATTAACAAATTAACCCCTGAAAGGATAGCCACACCATGCCAAGTAACGAATCCAATCTCGAAGTAACACCCGCCGACGACCTTGAAACCTTCGAAGACTTCGAAGACGAAATGGACGCCGACGAATCCGCGGAATCGGACGAAGAGTTTCGCCAGGACAGATTCACCTGGAATGACGGCGATGTCCGGTGGCTTTGAGCGTTATTGATTCCAGGTCTTAAGCTCACCGCTTCCCCATTCTCACCCCGGCCCGCGCCCGCCACTTCAACTTCGCCTTGGTCTTTCGAAGCGCGGCCTTTTGAGCCGCCGTCAGCGCCATTGATGCAGGCACGGCCCCCAGGCGTTCGACGGCGGCACGTTCGGCCGGGGTGAGCGCCTGGAGAGCTTCGCGCAGATTGTTATCCGTCAGATTCATTTCAAGGCCGCATCAGCGGCGCGTCAGTCTCTTTCAACTTGCGCCCGTCGTCGGTGCGCCAGGCGTCGAAATGGCCCCCGGCCGGACACCAGACGTGCAGATAGTGTTTGCCGCGTTTCCATTCGAGGACGGCGCCGCAGATCGGGCATGACGCGGCCACGTCAGGCGAAACACTGGCGGGCGCTTGAGAACAGTCACCGACAAAACCGACAAAAGCCCTGTCCGTGGAAGGCTCAAAAGTATCAAAAGTACCTTTTGAGCCTTTTGAGCCTTGCCAATATTCGGCATTTTCGAAAGTCGCGCCCGACTTTTGAGCCTTGTCCACATCAGGAGTTTTCAGATTTTCGCGCCCGTCACCTATCAAGAGGCCGCCGAGATAATCCCTCATAGCTTCACCTCCGAGACGCGTGGGTTGATCCGGTAAGTGGTCGTCGGCCGTCCGCCCTTGCTGAGAAAAGCGCCGCGAATCCATCCCAAGTGTTCGAGGATTTCCAGCGGTTCGGCTACCAGATCGGCGGTATTCAGTCCGGCCCAATGCCTCAGATATACGTCTCGCGCTGTGAACCCTTCAGGAAACGAAGCGATTACTTCGCCCCTTTGGATATGAACGGCCAGCGTCCGGGCGCGCATTTCCGAGGCTGCGATCCCGAGGCCGTAAATTCGCTTAGCGTGCGCCATCAGGAATTGACACCATGCCGCCGCGAGTTTTGCTGATTCCTCAGATACGAAAGGCTCAAAAGGCTCGAAAGCCCTCGCAGCGGCGTTCACCATTTCGAAAATTAGCGCCAGCGCCGGCATTAGGCGTCCGTATTTGACGAAATGGGATTCAAGCGCCGGATGCTCGAAGGCCCCGCTCCGAACGTCGCGCATAAGGTCTGTCAGCCATTCTTCGAAAAAGGCCTGTGCGTCTGGCGTGAACCGCATAAAGGCCGCTCCGTCATCCTCCAGCTCGAATTTAAGGCTATCGGGCATCGTGGCTAACCGCTTGAAAACCTCAAAGGCCGTATTACGAGCTTCTGAATCAGGCCACCGGTCAACATATGCCCATTCTGGCGGCAAGTCCGGGTAGGTCATCATCTGAAACCGTTGAATCAGCCCGTCATCTCCCTCGCCGAATCCCAGCGTCCCGCGCAGGTAGGTTTGTAGCGGTCCCGGCTGAATGCCGCCGATAATGCTGGTCGTGATTGATTTGATGTAGAGCGTCCCGCGCCCGATTCGGTCATATGTGTAATCGCCGGTACCGTTCGCCGCCTCCAGGTAGAAAGAGCGGTCTTTGGCGCGACCTTCGTCGTCAAGGGAGCGAAGCCAGCCGGTTAGCTCATCCCGCTGAATAAGCAGGCCGTTCGGGTTTTGGTTGAGAAGCTCGCCGTACTTCTCGACGGTTGCATCATTGGTGATATACCGCCGCTCTGTAGGCTCCTTTAACTCGTCGCAGGCTATCTCATCGCGGAATTCTTCGAGAGTACTGCCGTGCTTTGCCGCCTTTTTCATCTCATCGCGTTTGGCCGCCCGCTTGATTTCAGCGGCTTCTTTGTCGAATTTCCAATCCTTCAACGCTTGTTCGTGTTGTTTCTTGGCCTCTGCGACAAGACGGTTAAGCGGCTTGAGGGCTTCCAGTATCGCGGGGGATTTCATCGTGCCCGGCCGGCCGACAATGGCGCCCCAAAGGTTAGGCGTCACAGTCCAATCGTCGTGCGCCTTCGGCCGAATCCCTACCTGATTGCCGATTGCCGAAGCCACAGCCACTATTGCGGGGACTGCCGGAAAGTCGAGCGGAACTTGCAGGCGTCCGGCAATGTCGTGAATCCAGCCCCGGAACGCGGCAGGAATCAGCGCGACGGGCAATTGCGGCACGGGCAATAATCCGTCCGATATTGGTTGCGGCGCCGGCCAGTCTTCGGGAACTCGCTCTGCTTCCGGCTCCGGCGACCGCCGCAAGAATTCATCAATTTCGTTCCTGTAGGCCGTCGTCCCATTGCCGGCCCGTCGACCGTTACTTTTCTTCGCAGCCTGCTCCGCTCGCAGAAGCGCGATTCTTCCTTCAGATGTGGTCGTGTCAAACATTGCGCGCCTCCCTTATTTCGATCTCAGCTTGACGCCTCGACAATCCGAAGCGGCGAGCGTGCTCATCGATTTCTTCTTCGGTGATCGGCGGGTCGAATAGGCAGTTCAACAGTAGCCGCGCGCATTCGCGGTCGGCGAATTCAACGGCGATTGAATCCCCTTCCCACGCGGGCGGCAGCGGCGGCGCTGGCGGGTAAGGCTTGTCGAAGAGTTCTTCGGCGGTCGCGGTCGCGGCTTGGCTGGCAAAACTTGAAGCTAATATGTTATTGAGATTTTTGGGCGGCTGCGATATGCTCTCGGGTGCCTGATAATTTGTAGTTGAAATCCGAGAGCCGTTCGCAGTGGCCGCCGCGAACGGCTTTTCTATTTTCACTTCGTGTGCCCTCCCGAATTGAGCCAGTCGAGCAATTGTTGGCCAGTATGCAGAACGCGAGTCCCTACACGGTATCCAGCCAAATGACCGGAGTTAAATGCGCGAATCAGCGTGATTCGCGCTACTCCAACAACCAAGCTCGCCTCGCCTCTGTTATGGAGCCTTGCCGGCTCAAGCACCGGACGGGCGATTTTTGGCTTTGGCCCTCTCTTTTTGGCGGCAGGTTTGGGATTGGCGGTAGGAGCGGCTTCAGGTATCATCTACAAAATCATCCTTTCTTCGGAATAGGGTGTACTGATTGGGCGAGTCGGGCGACGTGGAAAATTGACCGGCTCGCCTAATTTCTTTTTCGCGCCCACAATATCAAATTTCAGAATTTGTGCAACGAGAAAATTGACCGTAAGTTGTTGATTTTAAAGCTTAATAAGTTAATCTCTTAAACTCAAAACTATATAGGATATATAGGGCTATATGAGCCTTATATCTACCGCTTAGTTGATGAATTCCAGCCTTTCGACCTGAATATCAGCCGACGAAAAACCATCCCCGTTGGCCGCTAGTTCAGTCAGGCTCGCGGCAAGCTCCCACTCGCGCAGTTGCTCGCGCTGTTTCTCCCGAATCTCTTCAACCATTCGCACGTACCGCATGAAGGTTCGCGGATCAGCGTGGCCTGACCGCGCCATTGCAAACGGCATCGGCAGGCCGCGCAAAAGCCAGGTCGTGATCGCTGTCGCGCGGAGATCATGAAACCTGGCGCCGGTGATCTTGGCTTCCTTCATCGCCGTCCGCCATGACCGGTTGAAGTTGGACTTGAGGCCGAAAACCAGTTGATCGGGGAAACCGCCGCTCTCTCTGGCCAGCCTGCGAAGTTCGGTCAGCGTGATCGGCTCGAGGTCAATCACACGCGGGCGGTTCGTCTTTGCGTTCATCGCCATGACGGTCAGAGCGCCCCGGTTAAGGTCGACGTCGGCCCACTTCATTTTCAACAGTTCCCCGCGCCGGCATCCGCTATCCAGCGCGGTCAGGATGATGGGATAGATATGTCGGCGGTCTGTGTTCTTGCAGGCTTCTAACAGCTTGCGCTGTTCGTCGGTCGAAAGCACGCGCTCGCGCGCGACTTCCTGAGCCATTGAAATCAGGCCTTGGCCTTTGGTGAATGGGTTGCGTATGAGCCATTCGGATTGCACGGCATAGGTGAAGACTGCGCGCAGGAGCGCCAGCATTCGGTGTACATCTCCGATGCTGCGCTCCCTGGTCTTTGCCGCCGTCCCGTCCTTCTTCCAGTGAATGACTGGCATGGAAATGAGATCGTTGCGGTACTTCTCAATGTCGGCGAAGGTGATTGAGCGAATACGGCGCCGGCCGAAGCGTTCCACCAGACGCCCCAATCTGAACCGCTGCCCCTTCCAGTCACGCAGCCCTTTGACTTTGCGCCCGTCCCGGTATTCCGGTGCAACAAGCCGCACCTCTTTGTATTTGTCGGCTAGCTGTTCGAAGGTGATCGCCTCGGCGTCCAGATAGGCTGCACCCTGTTCTTCGAGATCCCGAATCCACTTCTTGACGAGAATATTGCCCGCGCTCTTGTTCTCAACCTGGCGCTTGCGGCATTTCTCTCGCCCGTCGTCGTCCGTCCAGTCGAGCCGGGCAACCCAAGCTTTTCTTTTCTTGTTCCAGATAACGCTTCCCTCTCGCGGTCTAGGCATTGGTGAATCCCTCTTTCAATGTTCCGTTTATTGTTCCGTAAACACCTGATATACCCTGATCACCGGTGAGCATTCAAGCTATAGGTATATTCAAGCGGCTGAAGGATTTACGGGGAACATGGAGTACTGAGAGATTTTAAGATCGGCTATTTTTCTGGACTGAAAATCCGTGTGTCGGCGGTTCGATTCCGTCCCTGGCCATCGATAGATTCAAAAAGTTACGGGCAGCTTTCGAGCTGCCTTTTCTATTTGTACCCACATTGCGCGCCCACAATCGTTGATTTTCTTCTCAAGATTTCTTCTGGCGCTTCGTTGATGGCCTGCCTGCTGGCTTCCGTTCCCGTTCGTATCGCTCAACCTCAGCAAGCGGTATCAGCCAAGACCTTCCGTATTGTGTGGCCTGTAACCGCCCTTCTTGAATAAGCTGAAACACGCGTTTGCGCGATATGCCCAACCGATCCGCAGCGGTAACTGTGGTAACCACCTCAATCAGCTTGCTTTTTGTTCCACCCATAGATCAACCTTAATGTAAATTCTCGACTCAGTCAAGGAATAGTTATCGACATAATACTAGACTGGGTCTATCGTTACCTTAGCGTTGAGCAACGATAGATCGAATACAAATCAACGGGAGCGCAAAGATGATTCAGATTCAAGTCAATGGAAGCGCAATGAAGAAAGCAGCGAATAGGGCTATGGCTAAGAGGCCCACGGTCAAAGTCCTGGCTTTCAGGTTGTACCAAGTGACGAACTGCGAGGGGAAGGCTTACAACGTGGCTTTCCACGCGGAGAATGGCAAAAGGCTGGCTCAATGCACGTGCCCTGCTGGTGAGTCTGGTCAACTCTGCTACCACGTTGCCTCTGCTCTCCCTCTTCACATTCACATTGCAAAGCATAGGAAGTAAACACGAAAGGCTCAGGTAGCGCTAACTGCCTGAGCTATTTATCTTCAGGTAGGCAGGTTAAATCACAGACGGGCAAGGTGTTTCACATTGTTTACATACAAACGACGAACGCAAAGAGAAAAGGCGATGGAGCAAGATCGAGTTCCTCGCGCAAACGCAGATCCATTTGCAGCAACACAGCCTTTCTTGCGGCATGCGCAAATCCGCCGCCTAACTTGTAGACAATATCACGCGCTACACCTTGACATACTAGGTCTCCAGGCCTACCCTACGCCTAGAACTTCTAAGTGTGACCAATAAGCGACACAGATTTGGAGGCGCCGTTTGACTAAACCGAAGGCGGATCTACTGCAAGGCACTCTCGACATGCTCATCCTCAAGGCCCTCAGCCTGGGGCCGCTCCACGGCTACGGCATCATCCAGCGCCTTCGGCAATTGTCCGACGAGTTGCTTGATGTCGAGCAAGGCTCTCTCTACCCGGCAGTCTACCGGACCCGGGCAGCGCGGCTGGATCAGTTCCAAGTGGGGAGTGACAGAGACCGGACGCCGGGCCAAGTTCTACACGCTGACCAAAGCAGGAAGTAAACAAGGCGCCGCCGAGGAAGAGAGCTGGGATCGGCTCTCCCTGGCCATTGCGAAGGTCAGAAAAGCAGTCTGAGGAGGCTGATGATAGAATGGTTCAATATTCTCATGGCGCGGCTGCGCGCCCTGTTTCGGCGCGAAAGCGTCTTGCGGGACATTGAAGAAGAATTGCGCGTCCACGTCGAGATGGAGACGGAGACGAATATCGAGCGAGGGATGTCGCCAGACGAGGCGCGAGCCGCCGCCCTAAAAAGTTTCGGCGACCTGAGCCGTAAGACGGAACTCGGCTATGACATTCGCGGCGGGGGATGGGTAGAAACGCTCTGGCAAGACCTGCGCTACGGCGCGCGAATGTTATTCAAAAGGCCCGGCTTCACTTTGATAGCCGTCATCACGCTCGCGCTCGGCATTGGCGCGAACACCGCGATCTTCACATGGATCAAGGCCATCATTCTTCAACCGCTGCCGGGCGTGGCGGAGAGCCGGCGGCTGGTCACGCTGCACAGCATGCTGACCAGGTCAGGCAATCTCGCCTCTTCGGTCTCTTATCCGGATTACAAAGACTATCGAGACCGCAATGAGGTCTTCAGCGGGTTGGCCGCGTTCCATCCCGACACATACAACCTGTTGGACGGCGAGGGGAAGCCTGAACGTGTATGGGGCTCGCTGGTGTCGGGCAATTACTTCGACGTGTTGGGCGTGAAGCCGGCGCTGGGTCGCGCGTTCGCGCCCGATGAGGACCGAACGCCGGGGACTCATCCGGTAGTGGTCATCAGCCACAGGCTCTGGCAGCGGCGATTCGCGGCTGATCCTGCTCTGATCGGGAAGACTATCCGGCTCAATAAGCGCGATTTCACGGTCATCGGCGTCGCGCCCGCGGGCTTCAACGGGAGCTGGGTCGGGCTGGCGGTCGATCTATGGGCGCCGTTGATGGTGGCGCCGCAAATTTCGCAGATGGGAGACCCACTCAACATGCGCGGCTCCCATTGGCTACTCGTGATCGGGCGATTGAAGGATGGTGTGACGTTTGAACAAGCCGAGGCCAACGCGCAGAACATCGCGGCGCAACTCGCCAAAGATTATCCGAAAGAAGACGAAGGAGTGGGCGCGGCGCTCTTCACTTTGGTCAATGAACCATACGGCGCGGGACAGATGGCGCCGTGGTTTGTGGTGTTGATGGTCGCGGCGGGCCTGGTGTTGCTGATCGCATGCGCCAATGTCGCCAACTTATCGCTCACCGCGACGGCGGGCCGCAACCGGGAGATGGGTATTAGGGTCGCGTTCGGCGCCAGCCGCGGCCACCTCTTCCGACAAATGTTAACTGAAAGCCTGTTGCTCGCTGTGATGGGCGGCGCTGGCAGCGCGCTGTTGGCCGCGTGGCTGAGCGACGCGATGAATTCAATGATGCCGCCTATGGGCTTTCCGTTCAGCTTTAATCTGGCGTGGGATTATCGTGTGCACGGCTTCGCGTTGGCGCTGACGCTGCTGACAGTTGTGGCGGTCGGGCTTCTACCGGCGCTGCGGGCGGCGAAGGTCGATCCGCTTGTCTCCATCAGGAATGAGACAGGCGCCGCGTCGTTGCTGGCGCCTCGGTCACGTTTGCGCAGCGCGCTGGTCGTGATTCAGATTGCGATCTCGCTGGTGTCGCTCCTTTGTGGCGGGTTGTTCGTTCGCTCTCTTGTCGAGCAGCGAAAAATCAATTCCGGCTTCGACCCCGAACGCGCTTTGCTCCTCTCGATGGATCTGTTCCCGAATGGCTACGATGAAAAGCGCGGCGTGGAATTTTATCGGCGCCTCGTCGAGCGCGTCGCGGCATTGCCCGGCGTCGAGTCCGCCAGTTTGTCGAGCAATGTTCCGCCTAATCTGTTCCCGGAAAGTTTGGCGGTCTTCGAGATTGAAGGCTATACGCCGCGTGCTGACGAGATGATAAACATTGAATATGAAGTCGTCGCGCCTCGTTATTTTCAGACGATGCGGATTCCGCTGCTCGAAGGGCGCGATTTCAGCGATGCGGATAACGCCCAATCGGCGCCGGTAGCCATCGTCAATGAAACTATGGCGCGGCGCTACTGGGGCTGGCAAAGTCTTGTGGGCAAACGGCTGCGCGCCACTTCCGGCAAGTGGCACACGGTTGTCGGCGTGGCGCGCGACATCAAACAATTCGAGCCCATGGAGCCTACGCATCCCTGGGTTTATTACTCGCACGCTCAGGGCTACGAATCGATGATGACGTTGATTGCGCGCACGACGGGCGATCCGTGGCAATCGCTCGCCAGCGTGCGCGGCGTTGTGCGCGATCTTGATCCGACGCTGCCGGTTTTTGACGAAATGACTCTGGCGAGGCACAGCGACGCGCCTCTCTTTCTGGATCGCATCGTGGTCACCTTCCTGAGCGCCTTCGGCCTGCTGGCGCTGGCGCTCGCGGCCATTGGTCATTACGGCGTCTTGGCCTACTCCGTCACTGCGCGCACGCGCGAGATCGGCATTCGGATGGCGCTGGGAGCGCAAACGCGCGACGTGCTCAAGCAGGTGATCAAGCAAGGGATGGTTCTGACGCTGATCGGAGTGGCGATTGGATTGGCGGCGGCGTTTGCATTAACGCGGTTGATGGCGAGTTTGCTCTACGGCGTAAGCCCGACCGATGCGTTGACCTTCACACTCGTGTCATTGTCGCTGACGGCGATTGCGCTGCTGGCCTGTTATCTCCCAGCAAGGCGGGCGACGAAAGTTAACCCACTGGTCGCACTACGTTCGGAGTAAGCTGCGCTTGCCTCAACCGCTTCAGGCTTGCCGCTTGGTGAGTTCGCCGTAAACAACCTCGAGTTGTTTGCGCAACTCACGATTCTCCTTCTCCAACTGCTCGACACGCTGCCTGAGCGTCGCAATGATCGTGGCCTTGGAATCACCGGACGCACGCGCCTGACCTGCTCGGAGCGCCGGCGGTGCGCTGCCCGACCGCAACTGCTCAATCCGGGCCTTGAGCGGCGCTTGCTGATAAAGCCAAGCCGTCGAGACGGATGCCGCGCGCGCCACCGTGCTGAAATTGATCGGCCGCTCTTGCGCGAGGAGCGACTGAATGGCGCGCTCGGCGCGTTCAAGCGCCGCCTGACGCCGCGCTTGCGCATGCCATTGAAGCCCCTTCGTGTTGCGTGGATGGGTCATGTATTCTCGCTTGTATAGCCGCGATGACGGTCAAGAGGCGCCGCTCGATCACCTGATTTTCCTGCACCATCTGCGGCCACTGATTGGTGGCGCCGAGCTTGATGAAGTTCTGCGTTTCGGCCAATTGACGTTCGTGGACAGGCAGGAAGGTCTGATCGGTCCGAAAGTGGGGGCAAGTCAGACATTTGTTGGGGTGCGGGCAAGGCCCTGCGACGATGGGGATGCCGCAATAGCCGTTGGCCAGCGTGCGTTGATCCACCAGTTGTTTGAGTACTTGCAACGCTGGGTCGTCGGCTTGCGCGGTAAACCCGTACTCTTTGCCGTAGATGTCCACGAGATGAGTTTGCGCGTGAAAGCGCTCGATCTCGGCTTTTAGCGTCTGGTCGGCGATGTGTGAATACCGCCGCGACATCTCGATGGATTCGTGGCCGAAGAATTGCTGGATGATCTCCAGGCGCGTGCCGCTGTTCGCCATGCGATAGCCGACCGTATGGCGGAATTGATGCAGGCGGAACCTCCATACCGTACCTGCCGCGTCGCGGATTTGATATTTTTCGGCCAAGGCCTCCAGATAAGCGCATAGGCTGTTGCGTGTGTAATGCCGTCCCTGCCGATTTGGGAAGAGGTATTTGACATCCGCTCCCCAGCGCGCACGGGCCTCTTGTTGCTGCGCCTGAATCAAGCCGGCCAATTCTTTCGTAATCGGAACGGTGTGGTCTTTCTTTAGCTTGGATTGGTAATAGCGCAGAAACCAGGCGCCTTGTGAATCCTGTAAAAGACAATCGAGCGGCAGCAAAAATAACTCCGCGCTGCGCAGCCCTACTTCCATCAAAATGTAGATCATTCGACGGACACGCAACGGCAACTCATCAAGATGCCGCATAAATTGATCCATCACTTCGGGCGGAATGAATCGCGGCTGCGGCTTGGGAATCTTCGGAATGTCTTCATCATAAATAACGTGCCGGTCGGGAATGTCGCCCCAGCCTTCCCGTGCGCAGACGCGCAGGAACGTGCGCAAATCCACATACAAATTGGCAAGGGTGAGGGGAGACAGGTTTTTCCGTGTGATGAAATGATAAAAATCCAGCAGCAGCGGGCGATTGATGTCTGCCGGGACCTGCTCATTGCGCCAGTGAAAGTTATAGAAACTCGTCACCGCCGCCACGATGACGTTGACAGTATTGTCTGCGCGCGCTGGGGCGCCAGCGACAACCGGCGTGCGCAGCCAGCCGACAAACTCCGCCAATTCCTGCAAGCCGACGGTTGTCCATGCTCTATCGCGCTCCGCCAGATATTCCCAATAGAGCTTCAAGTGATGCGCATAGGCGCGGCAGGTATTGGGCGATTTGCCGATGTTTTCCAGATAGATGAGGAATGCGCAGATAGACTCGACCGGCAGGTAATCCGGCCCGATCACCAACCAACGTTGCTGGCCGGTCGCAGAATCGAGCGCACGCTGAACTTTCACATCGTACTTTGAGTTGATGAGGCCGGAGAAAGACGGAAGATAATGTGATGATGAGCATGCCAGACTGCAAGGTCATTTACGTCATAGAAAGCGATCAACCAATAGTGAAATCTCGCTACTTCCTTTACGTTGTGGAAAGCAAAAAACGCATCTATAGATAAAGCCTCCATCTGACCGAGTTCGTGCGGCGGTCATTCACTTGAAGCGGAGCGGAGGAACTAGCCCTCTCGAAGGGTAATTACGAATGACTGTAGCGGCGACCATCGTTTTCGACCTCTTCGCCAAAATCTTTGCGTCCGTCCTCCTTTACATCGCGCTGGATCGCGTCTTTCGCACTCGCGGGCTGGGGCCTAAGCCCGAAGAGACGAAGGCTGAAAATGGCGCGGGGGTTGCGCCTCGAAGTCCGGAGCAAAAAACGGACGTCGCGACTCCAACCCCGAGGCTCTAGGCCGAGTTTTTATGTTCAACGCCAACCGCAGATATATGGCCGATTTCGACTGGGTACTGCTCAGCCTCGCTATAGGTCTGGGGTTGATGTTTCTGACGAGCGCCAACGATTGACCGCGCGGGGCATAAAAACTGTCAGCGTGACATCGAACGCGTGGCGATATTGATAGGGTTTTGAAGGGGTGGGGCTGCAATTGACCTTGCAGCCCCGATTCATTTTGAGCGACATAATCCCGTGTGAGATGGCCTTGCGTCTACAGGATGGCTCTCTGTTTTTTAAAGGCTAGGGGTGGGGTTGTCGAACAGGCTCATACCGTCGGCTCGGGCGCGTCCTTCGCGAGCGCTAAATGGGTCCGGGTCCGATTGTGAGACGGTAGACAGTATTTGGGCGGTTAGAGAGTTACATAGCCGAATCATGGACAACTAGAGCCCCTCGATGAAGAAATGTCTTACTATTCAATAGGCGCCGCTTCAATGACGCTCAAAGGGGAACCTGTTGGCGCCACTTTGTTGAGGCGGAGACCGGCCTCGTGCAGGAGGCTGTCATATTCTTCCTCCGTTCTTTCTTGACCTGACTGATAGGTCAGCATGATGTAGTCCAGAAACTTCCCCGGGTGGAATTCGTTCCCAGTCGGTAGAACCATCTCGATAAGCAGCAGCCGGCTACGGGCGCCCATGGCTTGTCGACAATTTCTGAGGATTGTGATCGCACGCTCGTGGTCCCAGTTGTGGATGATCCAACGCAGAAGGTAGGCGTCGCATCCGGCTGGGACTGATTTTAAGAAGTCGCCGCCCACTACCTCGCAACGGTCGGCGAGGTCGGCAGAGGCGATCGATTCGCGTGCGCTCTCGGCTACGTGCGGCGAGTCGAAGAGAATTCCGGTCATCTGCGGATATTTCCGCAAGATTGCGGCGATCAGCGTTCCGTGGCCGCCGCCGACATCGATGATCTTGCCGACGCCGCTGAAGTCGTACGACTGTACGACCGCTGCGGCGATGACCTGCCCCATGTCATTCATCGCCTGATTGAAAATCTCACCTTCGTCGGGGTGGGCCTCATTGTAATTGAAGAACTCCATTCCAGTGACGCGCTTGAATGCCGGTTCGCCTGTTTTGACGCTATAGAGAGCCTCGGCGTGCGTGTGGTACCGGTTCTTGAGCCCCATCATCCTCAACCATGCCCGCATCGATCCCGGAACGCCGGCGCGTAGGCACTCGCTGAGCGGCGTCTGGACGAAGCTATCGGTCTGAATCTCGTTGAAAACGCCAATGCCGCACAATAACCGGAGTAAGCGATAGAGAGAACGAGGATGTGTGGAGGTGGCCCGCGCAAGCTCTTCACTACTTCGCGGGCCGTCGGCGAGGAGATCGGCGATGCCCAACTCCGCGGCCAGCGAGAGCGAAGTCGAGATGATCGTCCCTTGACTCAAAAGAGAGAGACGAATCTGCGGGGGAAGTTCGGAAGCGCCTCGTCCGAACCAGTTTTCTAATATCGATGACATAGAACTAACGCCTCCTTAAAAAAAAATCAGCAATTGAGGCCGGAGTACCGGACCTCACATCAGACAATCGAACAGACTTCGGCTACAGATGTTTTGAGCGGCGCGCTAGATAGGGTTGCGGTTCTCATACGATTATTTTATCTGGGAAACGCTGCTTTGGACGCTATAATACAGGAAATTTAAGACTCTGGGTTATGTATATGAGCAATGGAGGCAACTTTTCATGCCGGACGATTGGCTCATTCGCCGCACCAAGTCCCACGCGACGCACTTTGGGCGCGCGATCCCCGCGTTCATCCATCATGGGGATTATCACCTGACATCGATTGACGCTTATGCGGATGGGGCCGTTAACTGTTGGGACTTTCTGGATCTTCCCTCGTTCAAATCCAAGGTGGCTTCGGGCTGGGTCGTGGGAATGACGTCCCTTCAGGGTATCCAGGCGAGACTACTAAATGAACCGCCCGCAGTATAGAGTCCGCTGGATAGATGTGCGATGTAAAATCCAACTCCGTTTCTGATGTGAATAACGCGGGCTATTTTCCAAATCGCTCTATCGACGAACTGGATCTGACAACGTGGCGAAAGACAATTCTTTTCTTTTTTCACGACGCTTTCCCGAAAGGAGACACTTGTCGTGGACCCTACCTCGACCAATAGAAAATTTCGGGCTGGCAGTAATATGTGGGAAAGTTCAGCAACTTCCATTCTGAGATTCAAAAATTGATTCTCAACCTATGGAGTAAATTCCTAACTGCAGGTTGGCGCCCGGGAGGGAGTTTAATCCACTTCGCTAATAACACAGGAGATTGAGGTACACACCCAAAATTCCTGATTGAGGCAATCACCGGGCAATGCCCGGCTGAGATTTAGCCGATAGGCTACTACCGAAACTAAGGAGAACGTCATGAAAAACAACCCAGCCCGAACGCTTATAAGACCCGACGAACGCGGATTCACGCTGATAGAAATGCTCGTCGTAATCTCGATCATCGGAATACTTGTTGGCTTGCTGATACCTTAAGCGTAGAAGGAAAGGGCGGCTTCCAACAAAAGATGTTCCGGCGGTTATCTGAAACAGATCAGCCAGGCGGACGCCTGGGCGCGGTACCAGCAAAATCCGATCGCGCCAAACATCTTCAGCCTGTCGCAAGATCCGGCCGTGGTGCCGGTCGTCCGGACCGCCTGGCCCAACCCAGACCGTGAGAGTGACACAATCCTGCGCACGCTTGAGGAAACACTTGCCATCAGCGCTGCGGCACGGACCGACTGAAGGCGGTCTACCAATGTGTTCGACCGGAGCGCGCGAAGCGAGTTTCTCATCGTTCCACTAGCGCCGTTCGCGCGCCCGGTCAACACGGGCGTTAGGCGCTCGTTAGCCAGCTAAATGCAGAGGCTAACTCTGCCAACTTGAGGAGACTCAAAGGCGAATCTACTGACCAAGGCGATAGAGAATGACGGATACGCCTCTTTCGCCAACCCGCTCGGCGAAATCTTCCAAGAGTCTTCCATACTTGTTCCAATCGCCTCCAGCCAGGCGGATGGAGTCCACGTCGATAAAGTTCAAGCGCGATCTGATGAACTTGTTCTTCTAAAGCGACCCTTCTCTCCCTCGCACGTTCGCTCCTGTAGTCAGTGTGTCTGGCAGGGATCGCACGACACAACTCGGGCCAGCGCCGATAACAATATCCCTTCGGCGCGCCGAAGAGATACAAATGGCTTACGTGGCGGAAAAATATTTTTATCAGCAATTTCGCATTTCCTTCTCGCCTGTATGGGTGGGCGGCGGCGCTCGCCGCAATTAACCTCAAAGAAAGGAAAAACTCTATGAAAATCAAAACGAAAGTTAAAGCTGGCGAAAAAAATGGCGCTATCAACGTCGGCGGCTGAAGACTGGCAATCAGTCTCAACTTGTCAAGGAAAGGAAATACAACTGTGAAAATCAAAATGGACGTGAAGACTGGTACTTGGAATCCGCAACGCGCGATGCGCTCGCCGCTGCTTCGCAACGGCTCACGGCTAGGGCATCGGTTCCGCGCCTTCGTCTTGTCCGTCCAATTGCGTCGCCCCGCAATCGGCGCCGCCCGAGGGAAGGTGGGAACATGAAATCACAAGTCAAGATCAGCAGGCGGCGTCTCCTTGCACTGCTCGGTACTACCGGCGGCGCGGTGACTGTTGGAGCCGCCGACCTGGGGCGTATCGCCGCCCGCCAGCGAGTGGAAAGGGCCGCAGACACCGCCGAAAGCGATTCGCTACGGGATGGATTCGTCCGCGCTCCATCATTGGACACGCGGCTGACCCGTGATTACGGCGTGCAGTACCCGTTCGTCAGCGCCGGCATGGGGTTCGTGGCATATCCGCCGCTCGTCACTGCGGTCTCCAACGCGGGCGGCATCGGGATTCTAGGGAACGCCATCGAGCCGCCGCCGAGCACACAGCAGCTCATCCGTATGATCGCCGAAGGAACGACGGGCCTATTTGGAGTCGACCTGATCCATGACACCACCGCCTTCGGCCCGGCGACGACCGACGCCCACATCGACGTCTGCATCGCGGAAGGCGTCAAGCTGGTGGTCTTTCACTTCAACGTTCCGCCCAGGCAGTGGGTTGATCGGTTGCATGCGGCGGGGAGCCGGGTGTGGCAACAAGCAGCGTCCGTGGAGCAGGCGGTCGAGGCCGCGGGGATCGGCGTCGATGCGGTCATTGCGCAAGGACGCCAGGCCGGCGGCCATAACAAGAGCGTGATTCGAACGATACCGCTCCTGCGCCAGGTCGTCCGGGCTGTCAGTCCGCTGATGGTGCTAGCGTCCGGCGGGATCGCGACTGGCGCGGACGTCGTTGAAGCCCTGACCAACGGCGCCGATGGCGTGTGGGTCGGCACGCGAATGGTGGCGTCGACCGAGGCCTTCGCCCACCCCGAATACAAGCGGCGCCTTCTGGAGGCGCATGGCCGCGCGACCGCAATCACGACGGCCTTCGGTCCGGAGTATCCGAACGTGCCGTACCGCGTCCTCCGTACGGATCTGGTCCGGAAAGTTGCAGGCCATGAAGATCAGATCCCTTCGCCGCAGCCCGGCGATCCTCCGCTCGGCGAGACAGTTCTGTTCCCGTTTACGCTGCGAGTCCCCTACACGATGCCGCCGTTCAGCGCCGTCGTTCCGACACCCGATACGACTGGGCAATTCGACCTGATGGGGTTTCCAGCAGGAGAAGACAGCGTTCGAAAGATCAAGGACGTAAGGCCCGCCGCGGAGATCATCGCGGAGATGATGGCGGAGGCGCGCGAGATCCTCAGAGAAGAATTGACGGCGATGCCAGGACTCGTCTGACCACCGTCCCCTCGCGAACGTGAAAGGTTAAATGGGTCTGGGTTGGGCTTGTCATGGCTTGCTCTGACTCGTCGAAAGGGCTAAGTGAATAGGCATAAGAAAATTGAAAGTTCATCGCGAGAAAACCCAATAACCGCAAGCATACCGCGATCATTTTTCAAAAGACTTTTGCCTATTCATTTAGACAGTGTCTCGCGTCTGAATCTCACGAAGGAAAATCTATGAAGAAACTATTGTTCTTAGCCTCCATGTTGGCCCTCTGTTTGCCGCTGGCGGCTTCAGCGCAGGAGGCGGCCCCCAAAGTCGAGATTTTCGGCGGCTACTCGTATCTGCGCGCTGATAACCTTGACGGCGTCAACGCGCACGGATTCAACACGTCGCTAGCCGGAAACATCACCAAACACATCGGCATTGTCGGCGAATTCAGCCGGTTCGACACATCGACGTCGATACCCGTCCTGCTCTTAGGCCTGAGCGTCCCCGTCAATTCCAACGTGTTAACCTACTTATTCGGTCCGCGCATCGTTCTTCATAGAGGAAAGGCGGAACCATTTGTTCACGCCTTGTTTGGAGGGGCGCGCGGCTACTACAAGATACCTACTGCTGAAGTGACGGATAATGCATTCGCATTCGCGCTGGGAGGCGGACTCGATGTCAAGGTGAATAACAATTTCGCCATCCGCGTCGCTCAGGTTGATTACTTGGGAGACAAATTAGATTTCTTGAGAGCCAAATTATATCAGAACAACTTCCGATACTCGGCCGGGATCGTCATCCGTTTGGGTAAGCGGTGATTTCAGAAGATCGAGGATCGCGTCATTCCTTTGTGAGGCTTCGGCAGGCCGGGTGGCCGAAGCTTCACGAATTCTCTTCCTCTCTGCGCAAGCGCTCGATCGTCCCCTCAACTTGCGACAGGATAAATTCATTCGCGCCTCGAATACACGAGCAGAAAGCAAGTATTGCGTGAGCTCTCGGTGGGCTGTCGCCAATTGTCGTACCGGCGCGCCGAAAGCTCAAAATGATAATGGCGCTGCTACTCGTGGCGAAGGGCGATCAGCGGATCCACCTTCGTCGCGCGCCGCGCCGGAATCCAACATGCCAGCAACGCCACGCTGCCGAGCAAGAGCGGAATCACAATGAACGTCATTGCGTCTGTCGCGCCTACGCCGTATAGCAAGTCCGCCAACAACCGCGTCACAGCTAATGCTGCAATCAATCCCAGCGCCACGCCAGCGAGGACCAAAGCGACGCCCTGAAGCAGCACCAGCCCCAGCACATCACGCGGCGCGGCGCCGAGCGCCAAGCGAATGCCGATTTCGCGCGTGCGCTGCGTGACCGCATACGAAAGCACGCCGTAAATGCCAAGCGCCGCCAACGTCAGCGCCACTGCGGCAAAGAGACCGAGCAGCAACATGTTGAAGCGACGCTGCGCAATGCTTCCGTTCAGGCGCTGTTCCATTGTCCTGATGTCGGTGAGCGGTTGATCTTTGTCGAGCGCCGCAATCCGGCCGCGCGCCATTGCCATGCCGCTTAACGGGTCAGCCGCTGTGCGTATCACCAGATACAGCGACCGCAGATTGGAATCAGCGACGGAAAAAAGCGACTGGCGGAAGGGCAGATAAACTTCCGGCATGGCCGGAACGTCCAGCCCGCTATGCCTGACATCAGCGACGACGCCGACGATCTCGCACCAATCGGGCTTGTTTTCGCGCAGCCCGCTGAAGGCGATTCGTTTGCCGATGGCTTCTTCGTCGGGCCAATAGCGTTTTTTCAGCGCCTCGTTAATCAGCGCGACGCGCGGACTGTCGGGCAGATCGCGGTCGCTGAACGAACGCCCTTTGACCAACGGAATCCCCATCGTCCTGAAGTAATCGGCGCTGACCATTCTGAGTTCTTCATCCGGCCCTGCCTGACCGGGCGGAACGGCGCGCCCTTCGATCCGAAAACTACGATCCGAGGTGCGACCGCTGAGTGGCAGGACGCTGATGGCTCCGGCGGATTCGACGCCGGATTGTGTGTCGAGACTTTCAATGGCCTGCTGAAAGAATGCGGTTTGCCGGGTGAAGTCGGGATACTTCGACTGCGGCAGGATCAGCCGCAGCGATAACAACCCCTCCACGCGAAATCCCGGTTTGACCTCCTGAAGTTGCAGGAAGCTCCTGAACAGCAAACCCGCGCCCATCAGCAACACCAGCGCCAGCGCAAATTCCGCCACGACCAGCGCATCGCTCAACCGGCGGCGGCGCGGACTGTCGCTCGCGCCGCGCCTGTCCTTGAGCGACTCACTCAGGCGCAACCGCGAAGACTGCATCACCGGCGCCAGCCCGAAAAGCAAGCCGGTGAGAATTGAAGTCGCCAGCGTGAAACCCAGCGCGCGGTAATCCATATCAATCTCGTCCAGGCGCGGGATGTCCGCTGGCCCCAGCACAACCAGCGCGCGCACCCCCCAGGCCGCTAGCAACAAACCCAACCCGCCGCCCAACAACGAGAGCAACACGCTTTCGGTCAGCAATTGCCGGATCAAACGAAAGCGCGTAGCCCCCAACGTCAGGCGCACGGCAATCTCCTTTTCCCGCTGCGCGGCGCGCACCAACAGCAGGTTCATAACATTCCCGCACGCAATCAGCAGCACCAGCCCGACCGCCCCGAACAGAATCAGCAGCAACCACTGCACATTGCCGACGACCTCTTCGTGCAAGGGCACGACGCTCGCGCCGTAGCCGCCACGATAGACCCCGGCGTGTTCTTTCGCCATGCGTTGCGCGATGGCCACCACTTCCGACTTTGCCTGCGTCACTGTCACATCCGGTTTGAGCCGTGCGATGACGTTGAGGTAATGCGAGCCGCGATTGTTTTCCGTCAGCAGGTCAGCCGTAATCACCAGCGGCAGCCAGACCTGCACTTCGTTTTCCGGGAACCGAAAATCGCCCGGCATCACACCAATCACCGTGACAGGTTTGCCATCCAGCGTGACGCTCCTGCCCAGCAACCCGGCATCCGCGCCGAACCGCCGCTGCCACAAAGCGTGGCTTAGAATCGCCACTTGCTCCCGTCCCGGCTGATCCTCTTCTGCTTGAAACGCGCGGCCCAGGGCCGGTTGTACGCCGAGCAGCGCAAAGCTCTGCGGCGAGACAAAGGCGCCTGGCAGCAATTCAGGCTCTTCCACACCCGTCAGGCTGAGGTTGCGCACATCATAAGCGGCCATCTGCTCGAAGGCCCGGCACTGTTCCTTGAAATCTTTGAACTCCGGCGCGGAAAGCGCCAGCTTTTCCAGGCCGGGCCGCAACAGATTGCTCCACAGCGCCACCAGCCGCTCCGCCTGCGCGTACGGCAGCGGGCGCAGCAACACCGCATTGACCACGCTGAAAATCGCCGTGTTCGCGCCAATCCCCAACGCCAGCGTGAGAATCGCCACCAACGAAAAGCCCGGTTTCTTCCGCAGCATTCGTAGCCCAAACCGCAAGTCCTGCGCAAATCGGTCGAGCGAGGCCCAGCCCCACATCTCGCGCGTGACTTCCTTGACCAATCCCACATTGCCGAATTCGCGGATCGCATTGGCGCGCGCTTGTTCAGGCGTTTCGCCGCGTTCGATGCGGTCGCGAATGGCTTGATCGAGATGGCTGCGGATTTCGGCGTCGAGTTCTTCGCTTTTGCGTTGTCGCCAGAATTTCATGCTTCACGCTCCTTCCGCCGGATTCAGGACGCCCGCCATTGCCGCCGTCAACCGCTCCCAGTTGGAACGTTCCGCCGCGAGTTGTTTTTTGCCTGCGGCGGTCAGTTGATAGGTTTTGACCTTCTGGTTGTATTCGGACACCGTCCATTCGGCCTTGATCCACTTCTTGCGTTCCAGCCGATGCAGCGCCGGATAGAGCGAGCCGGTGTCCACATGCAGCGCTTCGCCCGAACCGGCGCGAATGGCCTGACTGATACCGTAGCCGTGGCGCGGCCCCCATTGCAGCGTTTGCAGAATCAGCAGATCGAGTGTGCCTTGCAGCAATTCGATGCGGTTTTCATATCCTCGTCTCATCGTGGTGTTCCTCTCTGAAAATATTGTAGGATGTATTCAATCTACACCCATGCCTGTAGCTTGTCTACAGCCAGCGAAAAAAAACACGCCCGTCAGGCGAAAGGATTGGATTGATGCCGATCCTGTCTGGCAAGGCGAAGTTGAGAGGTGAGCTTCAGGCCGGGGACCAGGGCAGCTTGAGCGCGGGCTTGCCCTGACCGCATTGGCAGGCCGTGCAGTGATTGCTTTGTATCCCTGCAGTGAGCCTCATGAAAAAAGAAAATATTTGCACTCCGGCCTTGGCGTTCGTTTTTGCCTGGCGTAGGATCGGCGCGATTGGCGCCTAAGAAAAACAACGATGACATCCCCGCCACTGATACGAACGAGATCAAGCAGCTCATCGATCGCGTCAAACAAGGGAAACTCGATCAGGGCGATACGCAATTGATCGAGAAGTTGCTGAACATTCTGCTCACGATCGTCTCTCTCCTCGAGCGGAAACACACATCGATTCGGCGTGTGAAGGAGCTCCTGTTTGGAATAAAGGACAAAAAGCGTGGCAAGGACGAAGCTGAAAACAGAGCCGAGGATCGCCGGTCCGGGGCTGATGGAAGCTCTCAGACCGATTCGCCGAAGGAGACGGCCTCGAATTCAACCTGCGAGGGCGATTCATCTATTCAAGAAGTACGAAGGCTGAAACGGCCCGGACATGGTCGAATGACGGCCTCGGATTATCCGGGAGCCAGGCTCGTGAGGCTGAATCATCGTGTGCCTTCGGTTGGCCGGTACGCTTGCGTAATTCCAATCCGTGCCGCCTCACCGAAGGCACACGAAGAACCGTGGAGTCCAAGATGTGCTGATAGCCTGCGTGGACGGACTGAAGGGCTTTCCCGAAGCGATCGAATCGGTCTTCCCGCAAGCGCAAGTGCAGCTGTGCATCGTCCATTTGCTGCGCAATTCGCTCGGGTACGTTTCATGGAAAGAGCGCAAGGCAGTGGCCGCGGCGCTCAAGCCTGTGTACACGGCGGCGACGGCCGAGCAGGCCGAACAAGAGTTGACGGAATTCGAGGAGAAGTGGGGCGCTCGCTATCCGATGAACGGGCGGAGTTGGCGCAACAATTGGGCGCGTGTGTTTCCGTTCTTCCAATTCCCGGAAGAGATTCGGCGGGTGATTTATACGACCAACGCGATCGAGTCGCTTAATTACAGCCTACGCAAAATCATCAAGAACCGGAGCCTGTTCCCGAATGACGAGGCGGTATTCAAGCTGCTTTACCTGGCCTTGAAAAATATCGAGAAAAAATGGACGATGCCGATCAGGGAATGGAAACGAGCGCTGCAACAATTCGCGATCGTGTTCGAAGTCTCGCCCGTTCACTCAACTTCAGGCGTCGGATTTGAACGCAAATAGACGTATTTGTCCATAGAATCTTTAGCTGCTTTCAGCCCCACAGAAGTTATTTCAAAACCACCTTGCAGACAAACCTTGCAATATTGCCGTCGCTTATACATGGCCTAGAATTTCAAATACTTTCAGCGCCGGTGCAATTGGGAATTTCTCTGAGTCGCAGCACCAATGGCACGTCCGATTGAGATCCTGGCTGTAAGAGCCTGCCTGTAAGAGATTAGGATTAGCTGCAATGCTTCGCTCGACCGCCTCCACCGCTTCATCGAGTTCTACGGCCTGATCCTCTCTTCTGTATTCTCTCCATACTTCTCTCGTCTTCACCAAATCAACCGCCGAGAAGAGCAGACGGAAATGCTCGACGTATTTTGGCTCGACAAGCTCGCCTCTCGTCACGGCATAGATAACAGACAGCAGTTTTGCCGAGATGTCTTCGGCTGAAACAAGTCTGCACGAGGTTTTGCCGACAGCGGTTTTTAGCCGTCGCATTAAGGTTGGTGTGGTGGGGGTGAAAACATCTATCCGAATGCGATACTCTTCGTCGACGAGTTGAATCAGGATTCTGCCTCTCCCGCGATTAGGGTGGAAGTGATTAATTAGAAAATCCGCGCTCAGGGATGGAGGTAGATCGTGCAAACTCTCGACGACCACGTCAACATCATTGAGGCTTCTCTGTTGGCAGGGTCGGCCGCAGCTCAGTAAATGCCAGGCAGTGGCAATGCCGCCGGTCAAAATGACCGATTCTTCCAAGTGGCGCTCCAGCTTTGAAAGAACGCCGAGACATCTGGTGACGTCTTCAGTAGTAAGAAGCGCCATTCTGAGAAAGTCCGCGCTATTTTCTATAATTCCATTTGCGCCCATAGGTGTCGAAGGTGACGGCTTTGTGAAGGACCGTGGCACGGCGGTCCGCAGCGGATTGTAGGACGCGCCTACTTCACCGGCCCTGAAGTGATTTCAGATATTTACAAATGGCCTTTTGAAGCTAATCCACATAGCGACAACTTGCAATGCGGAGAACAGGACGAAGACGGATACAGAAATTTTGAATTCTATATGGGGACGATCGCGGATAACAGCCACAACGCCCAATATCGAGGATACCCCGATCAGTAATGTCAGTATGATTTCCACAACTGTAAAGCGCCCTCTTACGACGCTGGCCATGCCTAAGAGAAAGAGCCAGATGAGTGTCATAATGAAAAGCCAGAAGACGAAGATCGGAAGGGCCGCATATACTCCCCAGATTGATTTACGTCTTACTGTTATCAGTGCGAAGATTACAGGAACTATTTGAATGATATGTCTGATCAAAGTCCCACTCACAACGCCAACGAGAATCAAAGACAAAATCACACTGCCGAGGCAAGCGGCAATGACTTTTTGATTTATCGACATGATCTCTACTCCGGATTAATAGCCTGACGAAGGGGCCCCAGGTCGGCCTGTGACGCTGAGAGTAACGTTTGAGCTCAGCGGCCGCCGGAGGCGGTCCGCTGGAACGAATGGTCAGTTAACTCAACGTGGCGACTCTAAGATCATCCGACTGCGTGAGTAATCGAAAATCACCTTAAAGTTCTGTAGGGCCGGGCCTCCCAGGAGACCATCGTAGCCTCCTCCAATCTCTGTATGGCGGAAAAACGTTAAAGGATCAGGCAGCTTAAAGGCGCCGAGTTGTAATGCTTCCAGCTTACCCTCATACGATACGCCCTTCGCCAAACCGCCGGTCCCACATTCATTTACAAACTTGAGCTTATCAGCAGGCGGCACAAGTTGATGCTTCTCCGCAAACTTCTGATTGAGCGTTATAGCCCAGCTTGCCGGGAGGTCAACCAAGAGCCGCGCCGGAACAGGCAGACGCTCTGGCGCCTTGACCTGCGCTCGCGTGAAGATCGTCCCTTGTTCCTTCTCGAGCGGAAGACTCTTCCCACTTCCCGTGTACTGATAGCTATGTGGGTCATAGAGATTGATCAGCCGTGCGACATAGTCAATCTCAACAACAAAACTGTCGAAGAACTCCTTGCCGAGAATCCCGTCCCGCGCTCTCCCCGTCTTTTTCTCCACCTTCTGATCTGCAGCGACCTTCTGGTCGCTTCCAATAGCAGCGGGATGGTCATCGCATTTATCCAATGGCATCGCCAACAGCCGCTGGTTGGAAAGCACGACTCCCGGCAGGCTGAATGACACTTTACCTTTGATGAGGTAGAAATCAGGAGGGTCAGCTCCAACGCCTCCGTTCGCCTTCCCACCCAACTGAAGTCGCATGCCGAACGATTTAGCAACTGGTAGGCTAAGGATGTTGATGCTCGATCCCGTGTCCAGCTCGAAGGCGCGCGCTGGAGAGTCATTGACGCCGACCTGTACTATGATCGCGCTACCTTCTAGTTCAAATGGGATAGCAAGGGCGCTCCTGCCGGAAGCGAAGCGGGTGTCAGCATCGTAGGCGGTGGATGTAAATGGCAAGCATACCAGCATGACGCCTAGGGTAATCACGCGCATCATTATCAGATCTGCAGCTTTCATCTTCAGCTCCTTTCGATGTCATCTTTTACAGCTAATTTGGAAGGAGGTTAATGACAAATTATACAAATAACAAGATTGTCCGAATAGGTAAACTGTTTTGCAAGGAAGGCAGTGTGAGGGCGCTCGCCGCCCCCATGCCCCAGGCGCGGGTACCCTCATGGTTGATACAGAAAGAGGCCTTTGCTTGATTTGAATACGGCGATGCCCCACAGCATAATGATTTTTGATAGGGGCTATCGAAGCGATGCGGAATATCAAGAATCAAAACCGTGGAAGAGTTTCGGCCAACGAGCCGTCGCATGACCGGCGGGATTGGTTGTTCATCGGCTTGGTCTGCGGATTTTGGATGCTTTTCGGGACACTGATCGCCTGTCAGTGGTATTGGGGGATGCGCGCAACCGGGCGTGTTGTAACCTGGTGGCGCATCGCTGGGTATCATTGGTTGGCATGGAATGTCTGGAGCATTTTGACGCCGGTGGTCTTGCTTCTGGGGCGACGCTTTCCGTTGATACGAGCGCGTTGGTGGCGGCGCGTTACGCTGCATTGCGCGTTCGGTCTAATGCTGGGCGTAATGCAGGTGGCGGCTTTTTCGGCGCTCTATCATACGATCAACCCAACGCCGTTCTGGGCGCCGAGTTTTGGCTTGTTGATGATAGGCAATTTGCGTGAATACATTCCGCAGGATTTGCTTATTTATTGGGCGATCATCGGTGTGGGAGCGGCCTTGCATTTTTACAGCCGTTATCGCGAGCGCGAAAGCCACGCGGCGCAGTTGGAGGCCCGGTTAGCCAAGGCGCAATTGGAGGCGTTGCGGATGCAACTCAACCCGCATTTCCTCTTCAACACGCTGCACTCGATTGCGGCGCTCGTACGCAGCCAGGAAAACCAGACGGCGGTCAAGATGATCGCCGGGCTGAGCGAGTTGTTGCGCCACTCACTGGAGAACGCCGGCCAACAGGAAGTTTCGCTCCGCGAGGAACTGGATTTCATCGAAGGTTATCTGGAAATTCAGCAGCAACGTTTTTCAGATCGCTTGCAGATCGAATTGAAGGTCGCGCCGGAAACGCTCAGCGCCAGTGTGCCGAATATGATTTTGCAGCCGCTGGTCGAGAATGCGATCCGGCATGGAGTCGCGCGACGACAGGGAGGTCGGGTTGAGATCAGCGCCGCTCGTACGGACGGGCAGTTGCATATCGAGGTCTATAACAACGGCGCTCGGCTTCCCGCTGAGTGGCAACTGGTCGAAGCCGGCGGGATTGGATTGAGCAACACGCAAGCGCGCTTACAGCAAGTTTACGGCGACGCCTACCGATTCGAGGTGGGCAATGCTGAATCGGGGGGAGTGATGGTGAAGCTTCTCATTCCCTGGCGCCCGGTTGCCAGGCAGGAGATCGAAGATGAATAGAACAGGAGAGAAAATCCGCACGCTGATTGTGGATGACGAGCCGCTGGCGCGCCAGACGCTGCGTTGCTTGCTCGAACTCGACCCAGAAATAGAGATTGCTGCGGAATGCGGCGATGGCTTTGCCGCTCTTGAAGCGCTTGAACATCTCGCGCCTGAGCTGCTATTTCTCGACGTACAGATGCCTGAGATGGGCGGGTTCGAGGTAGTGGAAGAGTTCGGCGTCGAACGGCTGCCCACAGTCGTTTTTGTCACGGCTTATGACCGTTATGCCGTGCGCGCCTTCGAGGTGCAGGCGCTCGATTATCTGCTCAAGCCCTTTGACGATGCTCGCTTTGCCCGAACCTTGCAGCGCGCCAAAGCGCAGGTCAGACAGCGTGAAGTCAAAAGCCTCAGTCAACGCTTAATCGCGTTGCTTGAATCTTATGAGTACGCCCCGCCAGTTCAGGCCGAGCTGTCCGCCGATCCCCAAACGGCGCCGGGTCGGCTGACGCGGCTGATGATCAAGTCCGCCGGACGCATCTGTTTTTTGAACGTGGACGAGATTGATTGGATCGAAGCGGCGGATTATTACGTCCAGCTTCATGTAGGCGCCAGGGCGCATTTGCTGCGTGAGACAATGAACGTCTTAGAAGCCAGGCTTGATCCCGACAAGTTCCAGCGCATTCACCGCTCGGCAATCGTCAATTTGGATCGCATTAAAGAGTTGCAGCCTACTGCCAGCGGCGATTGCAAGGTTATCTTGCGCGATGGCGCCGCGCTCAAACTCAGCCGCTACCGTCGCGCCAAAATCGAAGCCGCCCTCGCACGCCAGCCTTAATCGCGTCGCCGTTGGCCGCGCTTTTACACCAGTTTCCTGCACGATTCCAGCCATTCGCTGCAATGCCGTAGCCTTACCTAAGGGCGCGTCGTAATTAAACATTCAATCCTGCAATCTAATTAAAAAAGGGGCATGAGAATTATGGTCAAAGTTGATAAAGCGCGTCTGGCCTGGCTGACGTGGCTGATGCCGGCTGTCTGCGTTTGTTGCAGCGGTTTGCTCTCCGCGCCCGTCTTAGCTCAGTCGAATGATTGGACCCAATGGGGCGGGCCACACCGCAATTTCATCGTCGAGGCAAAGGGCTTGGCCGCCGCGTGGCCTGAGAAAGGGCCGAATCAGCTTTGGAAACGCGATCTTGGCGAGGGCTATTCCGCTATCGCGGCGGAAGGAGGCAGGCTTTATACGATGTACCAAAGAGGCGAGGAGGAGGTCGTTATCGCCCTCGATGCGGCCACCGGGAAGACCTTATGGGAGCATCCCTACCACGCGCCGATCACCGCAAATATGACTAACGCCCCGGGCCCGCGCGCCACGCCTCTAGTGGTAGGCAATTGGCTATACACCGCTGGCGCCACTGGCAAATTGCAATGTTTGGACAAACGCAGCGGGAAGGTCGTCTGGTCGCACGATCTGTTTAACGAGTACAAAGGCTATGTGCAAGACGAATACTACGCCGCCAGTCCGTTGGCCTATAAAAACACGATCATCGTGCCAGTTGGCGCGGCGGGCGCTTCAATAGTAGCGTTCGACCAGAAAACCGGCGCGGTGGTATGGAAAAAGCAGGATTTCAAAACCTCATACGCTTCCCCGATCTTAATTAAAGTGGATGGGCAGGAACAGGTCGTACTGATGATGGAGTCAGAGATCGTAGGCGTAGAACCCAACACGGGCGAGTTGTTATGGAGCCACTCGCATCAGAACAGGACGCGGACCAACGTCAGCACACCGTTCTGGGGCGCAGATAACCTGCTCTTCTGTTCCTCAGCTTACGACAGCGGCGGCCGGATGCTCAGGCTCTCGGTCGTTGGCGGCAAGACCAAAGTCGAAGAACTCTGGTTTCAGAAGCGATTGCGCATCCACGTCGCCAATGTGATTCGTTTAGGCGAGATCATCTATGGTTCAAGCGGCGACTTTGGCCCCGCGCCGTTTACCGCCGTCAATGCGAAAACCGGCGAAGTGATTTGGCAGGAGCGTAACTTACCGAAGGCGTCATTCATCTATGCCGATGGTCGCTTCATAATGTTGAATGAAGACGGTGAGTTGATCCTAGCCACGCCGACTGCAACCGGATTGAAAATACATTCCAGGGTATCGCTGCTGACGCAAACCTCTTGGACGCCTCCCACACTGGCCGGTTCCAGGCTCTATCTGCGCGACCGGAAAATGGTCTTGGCGCTTGATCTGAAGTAAGCCGGCGCGCGTTCGAGAAAAGTACGCGCGGGCCAATGACTCCCAATCATTGAACCGAATGGCGCTTGCGCTTCCGGCGCCCGCAATTGGGAGGGCATATCTAGCTCTAGTATTCAGATCTGGAGTTGAGAGAACGAGAGTGGAAGCGTCCGAATTGTGGGACCGAACATGAGCGAGACGAAAACGTAGCGATCAATATAGAATAGGAATGCTTCTCGAAAATAAAGAAGAATCTCCCGACCACTCAGAAACTCCCGACAAAACTATTGAAGCTCAGAGAGGCTTTGGAACTGTCCCAGAATGGGCTGATCCTTGCGTTTGGCCTCGAAGGCCATACGAGACAGCAGATCTCAGCCTATGAAAGCGGGAGGTATGAGCCGTCTTTTCCCGTGCTACTGAAATACAGTGAGGCCGCGAACATATGCCTTGACGCGCTGGTTTCTGATAAACACTCTCTGCCGGATAAATTGCCAGCGAAGATTATCTATCATCCACACTGAAGGATTGCGGAAGGTTTCGCAGTCCGACATTTCCACCACGCTTCGAAGTCATGAGTCAACCAGAACACCAGACCGACCAGAGAGTGAATCAGGCGACGGCGTACCTGGGCGCCGAAGGAACTCGCCCGTATGCCGGCGCCGGCTGGTATTACGCTGAGTATCGAGATCGCGTGAGCGCTGAATTGATAACGCTTCTCGCCGAACAACTGGGCTGGTCGACGAGGGATCGTGTTCTTGATGTGGGCGCGGGGCCCGGGCAGTTGTCGCTTCTCGTCGCGCCGTTCGTGGCGGAAGTTGTGGCGATCGAGCCTGAGCCTGACATGCTCGTGGAGGGCGAACGACGCGCGGCGATGGCCGGCGTCCGTAACGTGAGATTCGTCACCGGGAGCTCAGACGACTTGCCGGAGCTACGGCCGCCTCTTGGCCTGTTCCGCGACGTGTTGATGGGGCAGTCATTTCACTGGATGGTCGATAAAGATCGCGTCCTGGAAGATCTCAGCGCGATGATTGATGAAGATGATGGAGCCGTCGCGTTTGTCGCCCCACGAAGGGTATCAATTCCAGATGAGTTGAGAGCCGCCCAGGACGTGGCGCGGCGGATCCTCGAAAACCATCTCGTAAACGTTCCGCCGGGGCCTCACCCGAACGGCCGACATGATCCGTTTGAAGAGATTCTCAGGCGCTCACCCTTTCCTCGCATTGATAGGATCGAGAGAATATACGAAACGCGCATGCGTCCGACGATAGAATCGATCCTCGGGTACGAGTACAGCATCTCCCACGTTCTCACCAGACTAGGGGACAATCGCAGGGCTTTCGAGCATGAGGCTCGCGCCGCACTGAGCTGGGTCAAGAGTGTCGGAGAAGTCTCCGTGACACGGCGCGATGAGGCGTTAATTGGCCGCCGCTGATCTATCATTCCCACTTTAGCGTCGCAGACGGTTTAGCGGCTCAATCTCCACTCCGCTGGAGTTTCGATTAAGAGCTTCCGCCACGTTCCTGCTTCACAGACTGCCAATCGGCAATCTCCACAGGCGTTGTATTCGGGTACGCTCCACCCTATTGGCCGGTAAATTTATGGTATCTGAGATGGCTCCGTCTTGACGGACACGAGTGTTGCTTAAACAATGAGCAACACTACTATGAAAAAGAAACATCCCAATTCATCAGTCCAGCAGGGCAAAACCGTCCGGCGCAAGTATGACGAGGAGTTCAAACAACAGGCCTTGATGATGATTCGCAACGGGCAGTCGGTGCGCTCAGTCGCGGAAGCGCTCGGCATCAGCGAGAACATACTCCATCACTCGCGCAAGATCGTCGGCGGGCAAGTGGCAGAGACAATGACTGCGACCTTAGTCATTGAAGCAGTGAGACCACCTCAGTCAGTTCTCAGTTCGCTGCAGGCAGTCGGCTCTGGTTGCCGCGCGAGCCTTGGCACAGGTGACGCCAAAATCACCAGAGCCTGCGTCATGAACCCAAGCGTGGCGGCCAAGAGACACGTTTCAGCGCCGTAGGTCGCCCCTACCATCGCTCCCAGCGCGGCGCCGAGAGGACGGCTACCATAGGTCGCGGTGGTGTTGATGGCCGAGACCCGCCCGAGCAGCGCTTCCGGCGTCACCACCTGCCGAAGTGTAGTGGAGCCGATGGTCCAGAGCGCCGGCCCGGAGCCGAACAGAAAATAGCTGAACCAGGCAAGTCTTGCGGATGGTAGCCAGATCGTCAGCGCCATGATGATGGACGCGGCCAGACCAGCGATCGGGCCGATTGTCACGGCTATTCCGAACGGCAGCCGCCGCATGGCCGACGGCGCGAGCAGAGCGGCGGAGGCCATACCGATACCGTACGCGGCCAGAGTCGCCCCGACCCCAGACGCAGACATTCCGAGATTGTGTACGGCGTACGGTACGTACATCGTCTGCAACATGAAATACGACGTGTTGAAACATACTGCCGTTAGCAATACAGGGCGTAGCAGCCGGTGCGTCAGCGCGAATGTCGCGCCTTCTCGCAAATCGTGGATCGGATGGCGCGGGGGGCGAGGCGGTCGGTCGGGCTCGTCCAGATAGGCGAGCAGACATACTGCGCCAGCCGAGACGACCGCCGCGCACCCAAATGCCGGTATTGCCCCCGTCCAGCCGATCAATGCTCCGGCGATGGCCGGGCCGGCCGCGAAGGCCGCGCTGCGCGCCAGTTCCAGCCGTCCGTTTGCCGCGGTTAATGCGTCGGGCGACACGAGCGCCGGCGCCAGCGCTGGCGCAGCTACACTGTAAGCGACCGTTCCAGATGCGCCGATGAAACCGATCAGGGCGAGTAGCGGCAGCGTCAACCAGCCGAGATAGAGGAGCGCCAGTACGCCAATCAATGCGGCCACGCGCACTGACTCGGCCCAGGCCATGAGGCGCCGCCGGGACACACGGTCCGCCAGTAGGCCAACCGGAATCGATAGTAATAGGAAGGGAAGCGTCTGAGCGGTCTGCAGCAGCCCCGTTTCGCCGGCGCCCGCTCCGAATGCCAGCACTGCTATGATTGGCGTCGCCGCGAGGCCGATCTGCTCGGCCGATTGTGCAGCCAGATTGGACCATGCGAGCCGGTTGAATACAGCCGGCAGCCGAACCTCTGATGTCGATAACAGTGAGTGCTTCAACAACGGCAATCCTCCCCCGCAAAATATTTGGGCGAATTTCGGTGCGCCCATCCATCCCAGAATGGATCAGGTTGGCTCTGAGAAGCTATCCGTTTCTTGCTCTCAAATTCATTCCCTTCATCACGGCCATTGTTGCTGAAACTGAGTCGAGTAGACCGGGGGAATCCCCCCCCAGTCCCTCATGGATTCCTGCGCGGCTACAGAGAAGGCTATCGCCAGGTTCGTGATCGCTTCGAAGATAATTGCGTGGAGCGGGACGGCTACAATGACGGTTTCAACAGAGGGCGTGCGGACGCTCCCGATCATCTCCGCTTTGCCCCGAGCTGCTCCGAACATTTCCGCGACGGCGCCGGCGAATATCGTGAAGGTTTCCGTCAATGGTATGCGGATGGCTTCCGCCAGTACGCCGCCTCACGGAGATGGTAAGCGGCGATGGCGCTGCCTGCTGCCCTTACCCGAGGGAGATGTGTGGCGACGGCGCTGCCTGCCGCTGCCCAGATCAGGGGGTGAATTTCTCTTTGAGATTTTTGTCGCTGCGCTTTCAGGCGTGTCGCGGCGATCTGTGGAAAATGCCAGCCATCGTTGCTGCAGCAGTGGGCTTTCGTGATTTGGGGATCCTTTCGAATCCCCGATTCCGCAGCGTCCTCAGTCATTTGATTTACTGCTGCGAGTTGAAGGAATTATATGCCAGGAACAAGCGGCCGGGAATACCCATCCTGCAAACTCCTGATTTCGTCAAATTATTTCAAGGGCGGATGGAATTTTCGGGATGGACAGGAAATTGCTGGTCGTGGAATTATTTTTCTGGTTTGTTAGAATTGGCGTGAGACAAGGCGCGGTAGGGGTTGGCCTTTTCAAGTTTACCCCAGGATACATAGAGTTCGATGAGACGGCTGACGGTCTTCTGTGTCTCCGCGTGTTGGTCGCCTAGGGTGGCCTTCAGCCCTGAGTAACCGGCCAGCAAGTGTTCTTCGGCCTCGCGGTAGCGCTTGAGTTTGACCAGGCACGCGCCGAGGTGGCTTCGACTTCGATAGATCCTCCAGTGGTCCGGCTGGAGGGACTTCAAATAAGTGTCAATTGCCTGCCGCTCCATTTTTTCGGCCTCCTCGTACTCGCCCTTGAGATACAACAATACCGCCAGACTATACAAACTCATGCCCACCTCCCAGTGCCCGTCACCCAACAGATTGCGCCGCATCGCCATCGACTGCCGGTACAGGGCTTCGGCTTCCTCGTAGTCCCCTTTATCTCGCAACAACATCGCAAGGTTGTGCATCGTGTTTGCCAACAACGGGTGCTCTTCGCCGAGGACTTTGTGCTTCAGCGTCAACACCTGTCGGAATAGTCGCTCGGCCTCGTCATACTCTTTCTGGTCTTGCAACACCGACGCCAGGTTCGCCAAACTCACGGCTACTTCCGGGTGTTCCTCTCCGAGCAGCTTGCGCCGCATAGCTAGCGCCTCGCGGAATATAGTCTCCGCGCCTCTGAGATCGCCTTGTTCCTGCAATGTTATGGCCAGGTTGTTCAGACTGTGAGCCACAGACGGATGATCCGCGCCATACACCTTACGCCGAAGGTTGAGCGCCTGGCGGTACAACAATTCGGCCTCATGGAGCTTGCCCGTTCTCCACATCAATCGCCCGAGGCTGTGCAGGCTATCGGCCACCTCCGCGGTCTCATCGCCGAACAGCTTGCGACGCAGGGCCAATGCTTCCCTGAGCAAACTTTCGGCCTCGCCGAAGCTCCCACGGTCCACTAACAATACCCCCATCTTGTGCAGGCTCTCGGCCACGTCCTTGGACTCATCGCCGAGCAGCTTGCGCCGCATGGCTAGCGCCTCGCGGAACAAGGGTTCGCTTCTCGCGTAGTCGCCTTTCAGTCTTCCCACTTCCCCCAGATGATTCAGGCTGGTCGCCACATCCGGGCTTTCATTACCCAGCGCCTGACGCCTGAGCTTCAACGCTTCTTCCATCAGCGGCTGCGCCCGGTCGTACAAGCCGATGCTCTGATACAACTGCCCAATCGTATCCAGCAACTTCGCTTGAACCGCCGGCTGGTCTTTCAGTTCCCGGAGGACCTTCTCCGCGCCCTGATCCAGGAGTTCCCTGGCCGTAATGACATTCCCCCTGGCCTTGCCAGGGTCCGCGACTTCGAACATCGCCACCAGCGATTGTTCGACAGCTTGGGCCGTAGCCACCGCTTGATTGGCGCGGTCCCGTTCTCGGGCGATGCGCGCAGCCTGAACGGCCATCGCCACGGCCAGAATCGCGACCAGCGCCAGAATCGCAACACCGGCCTTATGACGGCGGACGAACTTCCCGGCTCTGTAGCCGAACGTGTCCTTGCGAGCCGCGACCGGCATTCCCGCCAGGTAGCGTCGGATGTCTTCGGAAAACTGTTCTACTGATTGATAGCGCCGCTCAGGTTCTTTTCGCATCGCCATCAGCGTGATGTTATCCAGATCGCCCTCGAGCGCGCGCGCCAGTCTGGTAGGCGCGCCAGTCATCTGGCCCACAACTTTGCTCGGTTCATCGATTTCGGTGTCGCAGATTGCGCGCTCGATCTCGGCGGGCGAGGATGTCTTGAACTCATGCGGACGGCGCTCGGTCAGCAGTTCATAAAGCACCACACCGAGCGAGTAAACGTCGGTCGTCGTAGCAATCGCCTGCCCGCGCGCCTGTTCCGGGCTGGCGTATTCAGGCGTCATCAACCTCAGAGCCGTCTCAGTTCGCGTGTAGGGTTGGCTCCCGTCCGGCGAGACCAATTTCGCGATGCCGAAATCAAGCAGCTTCGGCTCGCCGTCCTCGGTGATCAGGATGTTGCTTGGTTTCAGATCGCGGTGGATGACCAGTCTCTGGTGCGCATGCTGGACGGCGGAACAAACCTTGCGGAAGAGCTTTAGTTTCTCGTTGACTGAAAGTTGACTGCGACGGCAATAGGATGTGATCGGTTCGCCGGCGACGAATTCCATCACAAAGTAGGGCAAGCCGGTGGGCGTCGCGCCGCCGTCGAACAGCCGCGCGATGTGCGGATGATCGAGCGAAGCCAGAATCTGCCGCTCGCGCAGGAATCGGTCGCGCACGAAGTCCGTGTCCATACCGCGTTTGATGATCTTGATCGCGACCTGCTGCAGGAATTGCTCGTCGTCACGCTCGGCCTCGTATACGGCGCCCATCCCGCCGCGCCCGATCAGGCGCGTAACGCGGTAAGATCCAACGCGCTCTCCAGTCAGATCGTCTTTGGGTTTGGCGGTGAATGACAGGGCGGCGCTTGCGATCGGATCCATGATGAAGTCTTCGGAAGTATCACGCGCGAGCAGGGAGAGCACTTCGAGTCGCAATTCCTCATCGCCATTGCAGACCCGCGCCAGGTAGTTATCGCGCTCGGCCGCCGGGTGATCAACCAGGGCGCCAAAAAGCTCTTCAATGCGTTGCCAGCGTTCAGGATTCATGGTGGTCAGGGATTCATTTCGCGGCGCAGCCACGCGCGCGCTAGTCTCACCTCGTGGCCGATCGTGGCGATGGAGAGGCCCAGCTCGGCGGTCGTCTCTTCCAAACTCAAACCGCCAAAATAGCGCAGCGCAATGATGCGGACCTTGCGCTCGTCAAACGTCGCCAGGGCGACCAACGCGTCGTCGAGTGCGACTTGCTCAGACGCCTCCTTCGAAAACGCCAGCGCCTCGCCGCAGATAGCAGTGAGCCAGCTTGTAAAGCTCATCATAGACGACGGGCATCAACTGGTCGAGCGCGGCCTGGTCGCCTCGGCTCAAGCGCGGCAGAAGCTGCGTGATTCCATTAGGCTGGGGCGTTCGCATAATTTTCAGATTCGGAAGTCAATAGGCTATTTGGACCGGCGCAATTCTATCATGTGATCTTACAGCGCTTCTGAAAAGTCGCCAGCTTTTGCGAATGGCAGATGCGATGAGCGAGATAAAGGCTATTTCTCCACAATAACTACGAAGCCTCCCGATTTAGGGTTGTACAAAACTGAATGTACTTTCCAGCCCAGGCGCGGAGTCGCTTCCAACACCTTCACCAGTTCAATTCCAGAAACCGAAGGATAGCCGTCGCCACCAATTTCTATCTTTGCCGACTTGTCATTATAGACCCAAACTGAATATTGCCTCTCGGTCTGTGGCGCCGTGGCTGCCGCAGGTTGATCCGCGCCGCCTGGCTTGTGTAACGCGTAGGTCCCAATGAAAGGGCTGGCTAGCAAGCCCCAGACACCAATCACGAGTAAAAGTAAAAGGATCTTGAAGGTGTAATCTCTATTCTGCATGAGTTGTTCCTTGTCTAGTTGATTACCATGAAGCGCCTAACGCCCTAGCGTTAGAACCTGATTGGGAGCTGAACTGTTGGAGAAAAGCCGCTACCGTAACGAAAATCAAAATTTCTCCCGGAACCCCGAATTGGAAATGACGGGCGAAATAGAGAAGCGTCGGAGTAAGGGTTAAAGCTTCTTGAAACCATGAGGGGGCCAAAATAATAGCGAATAACCAGCTTTAAAAGCGCCTTTAGCAGACCTGAGGTCGTAAATGCTCAAACTCCCCGACAATAACTGATGCTGAAATCGGAAAAGTATTTCATGCTCGGCTTTGTCCATTTTCCTTTTGCGCCTTTGCGAAAAACCATCTCGCGTAAAGGCTGAAACTGATAGTGAACTTTCGGTAAGCCGGTACACTTGCCCAAACCATAAGCCCTACCAGACTACCGAAAGCTCACAACCAATCTGCCGAAGATTTACATTTTGAGAAGAGGGTAGCGGTGTTTGCGCGCGCTGGCTTTACTCTCTATGATTCAATTATGAAGGTTATAGTTATTGGGGCTACAGGAATTATCGGCGCTGCGGTCGCCGGCGCTCTTGATGCGAAGCACGAGGTCGTGCGCGCATCACGGAGAGGGGCCGTGAAGGTGGACATTGACGATCCAGGCTCAATCGGCGAGCTCTTCGAGTCTGTGCAAGATGTTGACGCCGTCGTTTGCTGCGCGGCAAGCGCCAAATTGGCGCCACTCGATTCTCTCTCGGACGACGAGGTCGTAATTAGCCTGAAGGGCAAGCTGCTGGGACAGGTGAGCCTAGCTCGCCGCGCGATCAAACGCCTGCGCGATGGGGGGTCCATCACGCTCACAAGCGGCGTAATTCCGCCGATCCCCGGAAGCGCGATCGGAGCTCTTGTGAATGCCGGGCTCGAAGGCTTCGTGCGAGCCGCAGCGATCGAGATGCCGCGAGGCCTTAGGATCAACGTCGTTAGCCCGGGATGGGTAAAGGAGACGCTCATAAAACTGGGCATGGACAGCGCTGGCGGAACAGCGGCGAACGATGTGGCGCGCGCATATTTGGAGGCCGTCGAGGGGACAATGCAAGGGAGGACAATCGCTCCCAACACTCCCTGAGACGTGTTTTGAAACGATCTCGGAGGCGAGTATAGAGAGCGCAAGGCGCTGCCGTCACGCCAGCTCACCGAAAGAGATCCAAGAGCGGCGCTTGAGCCCACTTTTCCATTCAAACAGCGACACCTAATTCCAAGGTTGGGTGGCCGGAAACTGAAAAATGAATGAGCTATATTGCGAATAAAGAAAAGTACTTATTGTTAATGCAGTCGTTTCTAAACGATATGCTCCCTTATCAGAAATTCAAGAAACAGTATTTTGATCTTTGGAGACAAGATAGGGATGAAGAATGGCAGATTGTACAATCATCGGGAGAACGGGCCGACCTTGCTTTGATAACGGCGTTGAATAATGGAGAAATCACAAAAGAGCAGTTTGAATCACGGTGGAGACAGTTATTCAGATACGAAAATGAAAAGAAAAAGAGGCTCGGTGAAATACTTAACAATGTGTTTACCAGCTTGGATGTGTGTGTAACAGAACCTAAAAACACTTGGGAAATTGACGAACAGGAATTGAGACGGATCGTAGAGCAAGCGGTAAAAGACATTGAGGCATTGAGAGTATTTGAAGCGGATGACTATTAAGAGAACTTTCGCAAATGAGAATAGGCCACCCGACATGGCGTTGGCCTTGGTAGGAGTGACATAACGATGAAGAAAGCCGCCATTCTGCCGAAGGGGCGCCCAGGACTCAGCAGATCGGCGCTCTCATTTTGCTTGCAGCTCTGCTAGGACTTTTTGTATACCGGTCGTGCTAACGAGGCGGGCATTCAACAGGAGGCCTCCGCGTCGAGATGTCAATCTTAAGACTCGAGTTGGCCGAAACGGACCCGCCACCAGGCTGTTTCTTGGGCCGTTCAGTGGAAACGGTTTCGATCATATTCAAAATCAACCAGTCCGTCCCTGTAGTCTATTCTTATGCGCAGCATTCGGAGCATTGCAAACCCTAAAAAACCTGAGACCTCGGTTCCGTCCGTATCGCTGATAGCCTTTGTATCTAATGCAACCATGTCCCGGTTTTTCTGTCTCAGGTTACCGAATTGAAGCGTCAACTCATCAGCGCGGAAGACATTCTTCACCGATCCGCTAAGTCCCCTGACCTTCAAATCCGAGTCCGAGGAGACCTTCGTTACCTCTCTGGCCGCGGCCGGCGAAATAGTATTGCTAAACGCGCCTGTGTCAATCAGGAAGAGTTTTGGAGGGAGATCGTTCAATCTCGTGTTGATAAGCAACTGGTGGCCAAAGCGAAAAACAGGGGTAAACGATTTCATTTCCGGAGCGACATATGGGTCGTGGAACTGTCGGCCCCCGGTGGAGCGCGATTCAAGAGCGACGGGAGCGGCTGATTCATCGGGCCTGGGAGGCAACGGGCTTAGTCGGAATTTTGAGTTCGGAAAATCGATGTCGACAAGAAACTGTGAGAAAACATCAGCGCCTATCAACCCGTCTTCGCCAATTGGATTCTTGTCGATTACCTCCACGTAACAATCCTTGAACTCCAGATCGCCAATCTTGATTGAATCAGCGTAGCCCATATAACCCGACGCCGGGCCCTTGTCGCCGATACCGCGGACTTTCTGTTCCAGAACCGGCTGAATCCCCGCCTTCTCGGCTATTTTTCGACCCACCAGGATTCCGCCGGCTCCGGTATCAAGCAAGAGTTTTGACGAAGCTCCGTTCAGATTGACGCGGAGCCCATACCCGCGGATGTGAGTGGGGTCGATCAGCAACGACTCGAGATTGGTTTCCATGGGGCCCAGCTTCGTAGCCAACCGGCACGGCCGCATGGGTCGACTCGCTTCGTCCTCGAGAACGGCAAGGGAGTGCTCCAGCCTCTCGCGCTCCTCGGCATCCTCGCCTGCGTCACTGGAGAGGTATGCTTTCAACTCTTTTATGCGCTCTTCTCTGGTAAGCATTCTGGCCCACGCGCTTCTGATATCGGGGTCCTTGGGATCAAGCGAATAGGCGCGGTCGATCATCACTTTTGCGTGCTTGAAGTAAGAAGCGGCAGTGTAGACGCGCCAGAGTCCAAGATACGCCCTCGGTTCTTTGGTGTTAGCTTTTACAAGGTCGGCAAACTCCTTTTCGGCGTCGGAAAGCTTTCCTTGCCGGAAGCAGGCTTCTCCCAGCGCAACATGCGCGGCGTCGAGAGAGGGCGCCAGTTCGATGGCTTTGGCTGCAGCGGCATACGCCTCGCTCGGCTTTTTCTGCCTGAGATAAACGTGAACCAGACCCACATAGGCCATTATGGATTTGGGTTCAGCCTGAAGCAGAGCGTTGTATTCCTGCGCAGCTTCTGCAAGTTTCCCCGTTCGATAGAGTTGGTCGGCCTTTGCTAGAGGCGACTGGTCAGCGGCCTGCGGGACTGAGGCTGGGGCCACTTGCGCTGTCGCTGGATTCGCTGGTCCGGGGGTACCTTGGCCTTGCGCAGAAATGCTCATGCTTACAAGGCAGATTGGGTATAGGAGAAGGAACGACACAAAGCGCTTATACATGATGATCAAAGTTGACGGAATCAACCTCCAGGCTCTAAGCTCCTTGGATTTTCTTGCAAACTACTTCAGGCGGCTGAGCATCCGCCAGATGGAGCAATTGAGCAACCTCTGTGGACGGTAGAAAGAATAGCAGAAGTAAAAATAAAGGTACAACGCTTTGATCGAATCTTGGTCTACTCACCGAAGGCTTATGATGTTTCGGCAGATCAAAAACGATTCCCGTCATTAAGGGTCTTTCCTTACGGAAGGCGATAAAGCCGTATGCGTATCTTCGGCGCCTGTAAGTACCGAAAATTCCGTCCGAGCTTTAGTCTCCTGCGCTTACAAGCCACATCCATTTAATACTACTCAACGACTTTACGAACCCGGTTTTCATGATCTTGCTTCTCGTTTATGGCCCTCTTCCCTTTTCTCCTTTTCCTTGCTCGATCCTTTTTTGCTCCTCGCCTGGAACTGATAGCGGAAATCCTAGCCCTTCGACAACAACTCGCCATTCTCAACCGAACTGCTAATCGACCCTCACTGCAATTTCAAGATCGACTGTTTTGGCTTACCGTATTCTTCCTTCAGGATCGCGCTCATCACATCGGCCACCGACGCCCCGTTGAACGCGCGTCGCCCGCCCAGCATCTCGCAGAGGATCATTCCAAAATTTCTTCGTCGCCTGCGCGAGCTTTCTCCAGAACGGCGTCGCGAGCAAGCGGCTTGCGTTCAAGCGCGGCGTGATAAAGCTGTTCGATTTGTCTCCAATGTTCAGGCTTCATCCGGCTTCCCCCCGCGCAGCTTTCTCAGCAGCCACGATCTGGCCAAACGCCAGTCGCGGTGAATCGTCTCGACCGAAACTTCGAGGGCCTCGGCGGTCTCTTCCACGCTCAGACCACCGAAGAAGCGCAACTCCACCACCTGGCTCTTGCGCTCATCGAATTCGGCGAGCGCCCGGAGAGCTTCGTCGAGCGCCAGCAATTCATCATCGCGCTGCTCGCTGACCATCAATGCTTCATCGAACGATACACGCTCGGCCGCGCCGCCGCGCTTGAGGCTGCCGCGTTCGCGCGCCAGGTCTATAAGCGCCTGACGCATCAGGCGCGAGGCGACGGCAAAGAAATGCCTGCGGTTTTCCAACCTCACCTGACTGGCGTCAATCAACCGCAAATAAGCTTCGTGGATGAGCGCCGTGGTTTGCAGCGTATGGCCGGCGCGTTCACGGCGCATGTGTTGTTTCGCCAGCCGGCGCAGTTCGCCGTAAACCAGCGGCATCAATTGATCCATCGCAGACTTATCACCATCGCTCCAGGCCAGGAGCAGTTGGGTAACTTCGTGTGGGATTGGCTTTGGCATCTGACCGTTACCCCCGATTGGCATAGCCTGAGAAATAACCTTCACGCGGGTTGCAGGTTTTCACCGCAGTTTCCGCATGGATTAGTGAGGCGTAAAGACGAGTTTGCGCCTTCGGAAAGCGGCCGGCGTCGGAATCGCATTGCGCATCAGCCGCCGCATTTTAACCGCCGAGTTCCGAATTAACCAGCAATAGGAGGTCAGAAAATGCGTCTCACAATCAAACTCGCGCTAATGTTGACGCTTGCTGCAATCCCCCTTGTCGGGGCGCAATCAAAGTTTCCACCCGCCGCCGGCAGGAAGGTAGACTACAAGCAGGACATCCAGCCTTTACTCGCGCAGAATTGTTATTCCTGCCATGGGCCTGAGGTTCAGCAGGCCGGCCTGCGGTTGGATTTGCGCCAGAATGCCTTACGCGGCGGTGATTACGGTCCGGTCATCAAAATCGGTGACAGCGCCGCCAGCAAGCTGATCCGCCGTTTAGTGGACGGCGACGGCGGTCTGCAGATGCCGCCCTCTGGCGCGCTCACGAACGAAGAAATCGGGCTGCTGCGCGCCTGGATAGATCAGGGCGCGGAGTTCCGCACCGACATCGTCGCAGAGGCGCCACTCAAGCCGGTGGATCCCAAAGTCACGGCGCTCGTCGCCGCGGTACGCGCCGGAAATCGCCATGAGATCGAGCAGCAGATCGCCGCCAGCCCCGAGTTGATTAGGGGGAAAGACGCTGGCGGTTCGACCGCGCTGCATCACGCCGCTGGCTATGGACCGCTCGACAACTTACAGTTGCTCATTGATAAGGGCGCTGATGTGAACGCCAAAAACCGGCGGGGTTCGACGCCCTTGCACTGGGCCATACATGATGAGGCCAAGGTACGCTTGCTACTGGCAAAGGGCGCGAACGTCAACGCCAAGCAAGCGCAAGGACGCACGCCACTTTACCTCGCCGCGATGTTGGGCAATGGGATTTCGACCTTGCGTTTGCTGCTCAGCAAGGGGGCTGATCCCAACCTGGCCGCCGTCAACGGGCAAACGCCACTGATGATGGCGGCGCGCCTCAGCATAGAAGCGATGCAGTTGCTGATCGAGAAGGGCGCCGATGTGAACGCAAAGGACGGCGCCGGTGAAACTGCCATGATGTCTGCATGCGCTGGCGGCAATGCGCGCGCCGTGCAGTTGCTGATCGAGAGAGGGGCGGACGTCAAAGTCACGTCGAAGCGCAACGAAACAGCGCTGGGCTTCGCGGCCACATCGGGTGTGCAAGCTTCGGTCGAAATGTTGCTTGCCAAAGGCGCGGATCTCAACGTCCGCAACTTCCGCGGATACTCGCCACTGATGTTCGCCGCCAGCTCGGATGCCTTGCCCGCAGGAATTATCAAGTTGTTGCTGGCTAAGGGCGCCGATGCCAGCTTCACGGGCGATTACGACGAACCCGCCAGCGCCCTTGCCGCCAAGCGCGGCCACACGGAAGCGGCCAGATTGTTGGGCGCAGTATCTCCGTCGCCGAGCGCTACCGCTACAGCCCCGCTTACGCCCGTCAGCGTCAGCCATCGGTCCATTCCAGGCGCGGTGAGCAGTTCATTGGCGCTGCTCGAAAAGCAAAGCGACGCCTTCATTCGCACGGCCGGGTGCAACTCCTGCCATTCGCAGAGCTTGCCTTCGGCGGCCGCAGGCATGGCGCGCGATTCCGGGCTCACATCCATGAAGTCGTTTCCGCAACTGCCTGCAGTGATGAGGCCGCCGGCCGAACAGGTAATGGACTTCAACGTCATCAACGCCAACAGCGTCGCCTGGGAGTTATTCGACGCGGGGATGAATCACGAGCCTCGAACTCAGGTGACGGACGCCATCGTCCGCTACCTGATGGCTTCGCAAACCGCCGAAGGATACTGGCTCAACCCTGAGAGTCGCCGTCCGCCAATGAACTCGGGCAGGTTTCAGACCGCTGCGCTGGCGATTTTCGCAATCAAGAACTATGCGCCGGAAGTGGAAAAGCTGAACTGCGAAAAAGCCGTCGCCCGCGCTGTGGCCTGGCTCGAAAAGGCCACACCGGTGACCAATCAGGACCGCTCATTCCGACTACTGGGGCTCGCCTGGGGCGGGAGGGGGGCGGTGGTAATCCGCCAGGAAGCGAAAGCCCTGACCGCGCTGCAGCGCGCCGACGGCGGGTGGAGCCAGTTGCCCGCAATGGCCTCGGACGCTTACGCCACCGGAGAAGCCCTGTATGCTCTCGGCTACGCTGGCAGGATGGCGCCTGGTGATCCTGTTTTCCGTAAGGGTGTGGATTATCTGTTGCGCACGCAGGCCAGTGACGGCTCATGGCGCGTCAAGTCGCGCGCCATCTGGTTTCAGCCATACTTCGAGAGCGGATTCCCCTATGGTCAGGACCAGTTTATCTCGACCGCCGGCACGGCCTGGGCCACACTGGCGTTAACGCTCGCGGCGGAGCCCAAGAAACAAGCTCAACGCTGATGTGGGAGGCTTTTGCGCCAATCTGTACGAAGTGAGAGTATTATTCGGCTGAAGCGGCCCTCCGCGCGTTCGGAGAAGAGTCGCTCAGAGAAAAGGCGCAGGGACTGGACGGGAATACGCACTTAGTCATCCACGGCGGCGCGCAAGAGATTAAAGTCACGAAGGTCAAATGAGTGACAGCGCCTGTAAGTACCGAAAATTCCGTCCGAGCTTTAGTCTCTTGCGCTTACAAGCCACATCCATTTAATACTACTCAACAACTTTACGAACCCGGTTTTTATGATCTTGCTTCTCGTTTATGACCCTCTCCCCTTTTCTCCTTTTCCTTGCTCGATCCTTTTATGCTCCTCGCCTGGAACTGATGGCGGAAATCCTCGCCCTTCGACAACAACTCGCCATCCTCAACCGAACTGCTAAACGACCCTCACTGCAATTTCAAGATCGACTGTTTTGGCTTACCCTTGCGAGGTTCTGGGCGCTTCAGTCTGAATGACAGTCTGTACTGATTGGCAAAGTCAGAGGAAAATGGGCCGGACTTCAATCACCAATCTCTGCAAGGAGCAATCACATATGTTCTGTTCGCAAAAAGCGATTGCGCGCGCATCGCTTGCGCTTTGCGGCGCCGCAATCGCAGTTGTCGGCTTTTTGACGCTGGCTTCGGCCCAGCAGCAATACGACGGCAGCCTTTACTCCAGCTTGCGTTGGCGTTCCATCGGGCCGTTTCGCGGCGGGCGCGTCAACGGCGTGACCGGCGTTCGAGGGCAACCCAATACTTTTTACTTCGGTTCGGTCGGCGGTGGCGTGTGGAAATCAACCAATGTGGGACGGACGTGGACGCCGATCTTCGATTCGCAGCCCGTCGCTTCCATCGGCGCGCTGGCGGTCGCGCCTTCAAATCCAAACGTCATCTACGTCGGCACGGGCGAGACCGATGTGCGTTCGCAGATTTCCTACGGCAACGGAATGTACAAATCCACCGACGCCGGAAAGACATGGGCGCACATAGGACTGGACGACACGCGGCAGATCGGGCGCGTCATTGTCGATCCGAAAAATCCCGACGTGGTGTTTGTCGCGGCGCTCGGGCACGTCTACGGCCCGAATCCGGATCGCGGCGTCTTCCGTTCGCGCGACGGCGGCAAGACCTGGGAACAAGTATTGTTCAAAAACGAGAGCGTCGGCGCGGCGGACTTGGCCTTCGATCCGCAAGATGCGCGGATCATCTATGCCAGTTTGTGGAACACGCGGCGCACGCCATGGAGTATATATCCGCCTTCGTACGGGCCGGGCGGCGGCATCTACAAATCAATGGACGGTGGTTCGACGTGGCGCCCACTGACGCAAGGTTTGCCGGCTGACAAACCGGGCGCGAATCTGGGACGCATCGGCATTGCCGTCGCGCCGACCAATCGCAATCGCGTCTACGCCATCGTGGACGTGAAGGAAGGGGGCGGACTTTACGTTTCAAACGACGCTGGGGCTACATGGGCGCAGATTTCAAAAGACACGCGACTGTGGGGACGGGGTTGGTACTTCTGCAAGATCGCGGTGGACACGAAGAACGCCGACATCGTCTACGTGCCGAACACAGCGCTGTATCGTTCGACCGATGGCGGCAAAAGCTTCACGCCGATTAAAGGCGCGCCGGGCGGCGATGATTATCAGGAAATCTGGATTGACCCAGATGACCCGACGCGGATGATCACCGGATCCGATCAGGGCGCGGTTGTCAGCGTGGATAATGGCGCGACCTGGAGCAGTTGGTACAATCAGCCGACAGCGCAGATTTACCACGTCGCAGCGGATTATCGCTTCCCCTATTGGGTGACTGGCGCGCAGCAGGACAGCGGCGCGATCGGCGTCCCGCACCGCAGCGATCGCGGCAAGATCACGCTGGCCGATTGGGCGGGGCTGTGCGCGGGCGACGAGAACGGCTACACCGCGCCCGATCCGCTGCATCCTGAAATTCTGTTCGGCGACCGCGTCACGCGCTGCAACATGCTGACTGGCGAAACCAAAAACGTGTCGCCCGAGCGCGGGATGACCGAACCGGCGCGCCACACCTGGACTTCGCCGCTGGTCTTTTCCAAAGCCGATCCGCGGGCGCTCTATTACGGCAATCAGTTCCTGTTCAAAACGACCAACGGCGGCGAGAGCTGGGCGCAAATCGGCCCCGACCTGACGCGAGAAGATCCCGGCGCGCCCTCAAACCTGGACGAAGCCGCCGCCGCCAACGCTCCCGAAAATAAACGGCGCGGGGTGATATACACGATTGCGCCTTCGCCGCTGCGCGCCGAGCGAATCTGGATCGGCACTGACGACGGTTACATTCAACTGACCGACGACAACGGCAAAACTTGGCGGAACGTCACGCCGCCCGCGCTCACCGGCTGGAGCAAAGTGGTAATGATGGAAGCGTCGCACTTCGACGTGAACACTGCTTACGCCGCAATTGATCGGCATCGCCTGACCGATAACGAACCGTACATCTACCGCACGCGCGACATGGGCCAAACCTGGCAGAAGATCACCAGCGGCTTGACGCCGGGCGTTTACATGCAAACCGTTAAGGAAGACCCGCAGCGGCATGGGCTGCTGTTCGCGGGCACGGAGTTGGGCGTCTTTGTTTCATTCAATGACGGCGACGAGTGGCAGTCGCTGCAACTGAACCTGCCGCCGTGCTCGATGCGCGACTTCGATATTCACGGCGACGATTTGATCGTGGCCACGCACGGGCGCGGCTTCTGGGCGCTGGACAACATCACGCCGCTGCGGCAATTCAACGATCAAGTGGCGCAATCGGACGCGCATCTGTTCCGCCCGGCGGACGCTTATGACCTGCCGGCAGGCGGCGCGCATGGCACGCCGCTGCCGCTGGACGAGCCGCTTCTGGACAATCCGCCTGACGGCGCAACGATTGATTACTACCTCAAGTCTGCAGCATCGGGGCCGGTGGTAATAGAAATCCTCGACCCGGCAGGCGCGGTGGTTCGCCGCTATTCCAGCGAAGATCGCGCGCAGCCTGTCAATCCTGAAACGCTGAACGTAGCGCCCGTCTGGCGACCCGCGCCCGCGCCGCTTCCCGCGACCGCGGGAATGCATCGCTGGGTGTGGGACCTGCGGCCAACGCCGGCGGGAAATACGCCACGCCCCGGCCCCTTCGGCGAGCGCGCCGCCGCGGCGCTGCCAGGAACTTACACCGTGAGGCTGACGGTGAACGGCAAGAGCCACACCGAACCGTTGCGCGTGCTGCGCGACCCGCGCGCCAGGTGAACGACATTCAGATACCCGTTCTAGCTCCCATTTTGATTTCCCTACCCTTCGCGCCGCATCTTTGCGCTTTCCCTATGGACACTCCAAGGGAAGAAGCGTATTTTCTTTGGCATGTCCAAAGAACAGAATACAGAGGCGCAGAAATCAAAAGTCCTCCAGGGGACGCTCGACCTGATGGTATTGAAAGTTCTCGACGCGCTCGCGCCACAGCGCGGCTATGGCATCGCCCGCCGGATCGAGCAGGCGCCCGAACAGGTTCTTCAATTGAATGAGGGAACGGTCTATACCTCGCTCCTGAGGCTTCAGCAGCGGAATTGGATCTCTTCAGAGTGGGGCGCATCGGAAAACAATTGCAAGGCTAAATACTATTCGATCACGAAAAGCGGTCGTAAACAGCTCGCGCGCGAGACGGAGAATTGGGAGCGGATCGCCGGAGTGATCGCCCGCTTGTTGAGGCTGGAGGGCCAGGAGTAGCGATGATCGATTATTTTCGCGCAGTCGTGGCCAGGCTTCGGGGATTGTTCAGAGATCACAGCGCGGATCGAGAACTCGACGAGGAGATCGAGGAGCACCTGCGCCTGCTTACCAACCGATATGTTAGCCAGGGGATGACGGAGGGACAGGCCAAGTTGGCTGCCCGCCGCCAATTTGGAAATGTGACATTCCTTAAGGAGGAACATCGCGATATGCGTGGAATCAGACTCCTCGATACACTCTTTCAGGACTTGCGTTACGGCGCGCGAATGCTGCTCAAGCATAAGGGCTTCACGACTGTCGCGGCGCTCACTCTGGCCCTAGGGATCGGCGCTAATACTGCGATTTTCAGTGTGGTGAACGCCGTTCTGCTCAATCCGTGGCCCTATCCGGACGCCGATCAGATCATGTATTTGTCACAATACGATTTGAAGCGTTCAGCGGATACAATTTCCGTCACCTACCCGAACTTTCTGGACTGGCAGAAACAGCAAACCAGTTTTACCCATCTGGCTGCGGCGCGCACTCAGACATTTAGTTTGACTGGCGGCGTCGAGCCAATATTTGTCAACGGCGCGATGATTTCCCCAGAAGCCTTCCCGTTGCTCAAACTCCCGCCACACCTCGGTCGCGTTTTCACGGAGCAGGACAACCGGCTCGATTCATCACGTACGGTGGTACTGAGTTATGCGTTCTGGCAAAGTCGCTTTAGCGGAGAGAGCGACGTCATCGGCCGCACGATGCTGCTCGACAATCAGGCTTATACGGTCATCGGCGTGATGCCGCCTCAGTTCAAATTCTGGGGAACTGAGATATGGGTTCCCTACGGCCTGTTTGGGAACGAGGATTACGCCACCAACCGCAGGTTCTTTAGCAATACCGGGGCCGTGGGACGTCTGAAACCGGACGTAACAATTACGCAGGCGCGCGCGGAATTGAGTTTGATTGCCGCGCGCCTGGCCTCGCAGTATCCCGACTCGAACAAAGATTTTGGAGCGAAGATCGTCCCGCTGGGCGAAGCGGGGGCCGAAGCGGGACCAAACACATTTCGTCTGGCGCTGTTTGCGCTGCTGGGCGCCGTCGGGCTTGTGTTATTGATCGCCTGCGCCAATGTCGCAAACCTGCTGATAGCTCGCGACGCCGGACGCGCGCAGGAACTGGCGATCCGCGCGGCGCTGGGAGCAGGCCGCGCGCGCCTCCTTCGCCAATTATTATTGGAGTCCCTGCCACTAGCCTTGCTCGGCGGTCTCGCAGGCTTATTGCTGGCAAGATCGGGATTGGAATTAATTTTGAAGCTAGTGCCGGAAGATCTCATTCCCGCCGAAGCCAACATTGTCATCAATGCGCAAGCGCTGGGCTTTACCCTGTTTATCACCCTGCTGACGATATTGATTTGCAGCCTGCTCCCCGCGCTGCGATTTTCCAGAGGCGCCGCTCTTGAGGGATTGAGAACAGCCACGCGCCCTGGCGCCGGCGCCTCCGGCAGTCAACGGACGCGCGGCGCGCTGGTCATTCTCGAAGTCGCGATGTCCGTCGTCCTGCTGGTCGGGGCAGGACTGCTGATCAAAAGTTTCGCGCGCCTGCAGCAAGTGGATCTAGGATTCAATATGGAATCCCTGCTGACGATCGATCTGTCGCTATCGTCCGACAAATACCGCGAGCCGCAACAACTCGAACTCTTTTATCGTGAGGCGATGGAACGCGTGAAGGCGATGCCCGGCGTCGAATCCGCCGCGTTTATGAATGGCGCGCCGTTCACCAATTTCGGGGCGGCCCTGCCGCTCATCCGCGAAGGCCAGTTTTTTAACAATCTTGAAGACCTTTCCGACAGGATATGCCGTTATTTAATTACACACGGAGACGCTATCGGCGCGCTCGGTACGCCGTTGATTCTCGGACGCGGTTTTACGGCGCAGGACACATCGAATTCCGAGCCAGTCGCAATTATCAATCAAGCGGCGGCGGACAAGTTTTTCCACGGAGAATATCCGCTGGGCAAACGCATCAAGCTGGGTTTGCCGGACAATCTGATTCAACCGGGCATGCTTCCCAGGGGCGTGGAGAAATTTTCATGGCTTACGGTGGTGGGTATCGTTAAAAACCACCGCCAACTCATATTGGGGAAGGAACCCCTGGAAGCCGCGTATATACCACTGACGCAGGCGCCGCAGTCTACGCTGGTCCTTAATTCCTCCACTCTGCTGGTGCGATCGACGAAAGACCCTGTCTCGCTTGTCAGCGCAGTGCGACGCCAGATTCATTCCGTAGACCCCGATCTGCCGTTCGCGAAAGTCGCCACAATGGAAGCCCGCATTTACGATTCGCTCAAACCGCAGCGGTTCAACACATTTTTAATGGGGCTGTTTGCGGCGCTCGCCTTGCTGTTGGCCGCGGTCGGGCTCTATGGCGTTCTGTCTTACATGGTCGTGCAGCGAAACCATGAAATCGGCGTGCGTATGGCGCTGGGCGCGCAGACACGCGACGTGCTTGGACTTGTCGTCAAACAGGGAATGACTTTGACCCTGATCGGTATGGGGATCGGTCTGATCGCCGCGCTTGGTTTAACGCGATTGATCAAAGACCTGTTAGTCGGCGTGAGCGCGACTGATCCGGCGCCTTTCCTTGTTATCGCGCTGCTGTTTCCGATAGTAGCGCTGCTGGCTTGTTACCTCCCGGCGCGGCGGGCGACGAAAGTAGACCCAATGGTGGCGCTTCGCAGTGAGTAGGCGCGATCCGTTCCTCCGAAATGATTCCAGTAATCAAGGATGTAGGATAATGACCGCGAGGCCTTCGATAACTTGAACTTCGTAAGGGCGATGATGAACACAACCATGATTGAAAACTTGATACAGGATCTCCGCTACGAGCTGCGGACACTGCGCAGGAGTCCAGGCTTCACCGCAGTGGCCGCGCTGACGCTGGCGCTGGGCATTGGAGCAAACACGGCCTTTGTCACTAACTTCGCTGCGCAAGAGGGTATGCAAGCCAAAGTTGACGAGTATACCAATCTCGAGATGCAAAGGCAGCGTATCCCAGGGCTCTCACTCACGGTCATAAAAGCTGGCGAGATCGTTCTGGCCAAAGGTTATGGACTGGCTAACGTCGAACATCAGGTTTCGGTCAAACCGGAAACTATTTTTCAATCCGGGTCAGTTGGCAAACAGTTTACTGCGGCCGCCGCGATGATCCTTGTCGAAGAAGGCAAGATCAAGCTCGACGACCGAATCAACAAGTACTTCACCGATGCGCCGGAGAGCTGGAAGGATATCACCGTGCGACATCTGCTCACGCACACCTCAGGCATGACCGGTTACCCGAGAGATTTTGATTTCCGCCGCGACTACACGGAAGATGAACTGTTAAAGCGCGCGGCGCAGATTCCTCTGGCTTTCCAGACTGGTGAACAGTGGGGCTACAGCAATCTGGGATATATGACGCTCGGCGTTTTAATCAGCAAAGTAACCGGGAAATTTTACGGAGATTTTATCAAGGAACGCATTTTCAAACCGCTCGACATGAAAACAGCTCGAATAATCAGCGAGGCTGACATCGTCCCGAACCGCGCCGCCGGATACCGGCTCGTCAATGGAGAGCTGAAGAATCAGGAATGGGTTTCGCCTACTCTCAACACCACTGGCGACGGTGCGCTTTATCTCACGGCTATCGATATGGCGAAGTGGGACGCGGCCCTCTACGGCGAAAAGATTCTCAAGAAATCGTCTCTCGAGCAGATGTGGACGGCGGTGAAACTGAACAACGGCCAGACATATCCATATGGCTTCGGCTGGAGATTAGGGGGAGCGCCGGGGCGGCGCATCGTCTATCACGGCGGAGCCTGGCAGGGATTCACGGCATATATCAGGCGATATGTGGACGACAAACTGACTATCGTAGTCCTCAGCAATCTGGCGCCGGCAAACCTTGAAAATATCGCGCGCAATATAGCCTGGATTTACAATCCCGAACTTGGACCGCTTTCGGTAAAGGTGATCGAAGATAATGAGCCAAAGGTGACCGCTATGGTTAAGGAACTATTACGTGATCTTACTCTGGGCACAGCCAATCCCAATCTATGCGTGCCCGAACTAAGGAATCAATTGCTCTCTGAACAACCAAGAGCGTATTTCAAATCACTAGGAACGGTCGGTTCAGTGGAACTCATTGAGCGTAACGAAGAAGGCGGCAGTCGCCTTTATCGTTATAGGTTTACTTTTAAGGAGAGAATCCTATTCTGCAGGATTAGGCTGACAAAGGAGGGTAAATTCGCGGAGTTCCAATTACAAGCGCCGGAGTAATTGTGCCGTAAAAGCCAGATGGCGCTGAATCTGGCTGCCGAGCAGAGCAAATAAAATAGCGCGTGAAATAGGAGTAGAGATGATCCACTATTGGCGCGCGCTGGCGACGAGACTTCGGGGATTGTTCGGAGGTCGCAGAGCGGATCGAGATCTCGACGACGAAATCGAGACGCGCCTGCGCTTGCTCACCGAGAGATACGTCAGCCAGGAAATGAGTGATGACGAGGCTGCTCGGGCCGCCCGCCGCCAGTTCGGAAACATCACGTTGCTCAAGGAGGATAACCGCGAAATGCGTGGAATTAGATTCATCGAGGCGCTCGTTCAGGATTTGAAGTACGGCCTGCGGATGTTGATGAAGAATCCCGGCTTCACCTTCGTCGCCGTTCTGACGTTGGCGTTGGGAATTGGCGCCAACACGGCAATCTTCAGCGTCGTAAACGCAGTGCTGATCCGCTCGTTGCCGTTTTCCGAAGCCGACCGGCTGGTCACGATCTGGGAGACGACCCCGGACATCCCACAGGTCGGACCGGCGTTTCAGGATTTTGAGGATTGGCGCGCGCAGTCGCAATCATTTCAGGAGATGGAGGTCTATTCATTCAGGCGCTACGGCAATGCCCTCCTGGCCGGACATGCTGAGCCGGTAAAAGTCCATAGCGCTTTGGCCTCATCTCGCTTCTTTGCGATGCTCGGCGCCCGTCCCATCATCGGCCGCGGCTTCCTGCCGGAAGAAGAGAAACGAGGGGCTGATCAAGTGGTAATTCTCAGTCGTTCTCTCTGGCTCCGCCATTTTGCCGGCGCTCAGGACGTGATCGGCAAAAGTATCCAACTCAACGGCGACAGTTTCACTATTGTCGGCGTTATCGGGGAACAGTATCCGCCAGAGATCGATTGTTGGCTGCCGCTGTCACAGATGGATGGCGATGATTTCACCAACCGAATGAACCATCCGATCTCAGTTATCGGTAGACTCAAACCCGGCGTGACTATCGACCATGCGCGCCGGGAGATGCAGGCCATCGCCGAACGGCTGCAACAACTCTATCCGGCCAGCAACAAGATGGAGGGTGTTCAGCTGACGCCGCTGCGAAATCAAATGGTTGGCAATCTGCGAACTATCATCTGGCTGATCTTCACCGCGTTCGCCCTGGTCCTGTTGATTGCCTGCGCCAATGTTTCCAACCTCATCTTGGCTCGGTCCGCGGAGCGGCAGCGAGAGATGGCCCTGCGCGCAACCTTGGGCGCAGGACGCGGCCGTCTAGTTCGACAGCTTCTCATTGAAAGCCTGATGCTGGCTGGACTTGGCGGAATCGCGGGTCTCTTGCTCGCGAGATGGACTATTCCGGCGCTGCGGTCGTCTTTATTGAGTGTTGTGACCGGGAAGGTTCCTGGCCTCGAGACGATCGGGGTAGAATGGCATACGCTCGCCTTCACCTTCGGCATCAGTCTATTGACAGGCGCCTTGTTCGGCGTCATTCCGGCGTTACTGGTCTCCCGCGCCGATCTCAATCGGGTACTGAAAGATGGCGGGAAAACGGCCATCGGTGGGACGAGGCGCAATCTGAGCCAGGCGCTGGTAATAGCCGAAGTGGCGCTAGCTGTAGTCGTGCTCGCCGGTTCAGGGCTGCTCGTCAGGAGCTTGCAGAAACTGCTGCATGTCGATCCGGGATTTCGCGCTGATCGCCTGCTCAGTCTGAAGATCGAACTACCCTTGCCTCAATATCAGAAAGATGAGCGGATCATGGGCTTTTACCGGCGGCTCATGCCGCAACTTCTAGCGCTGCCCGGAGTGCAACAGGCGGCGGTGATAGACAGGTTGCCATTTGCCGCCTCGCTCGCCGTGTCGCGCTTCTCCCCCGAAGACAGGCCGATTGAACCGGGCAAGGAGCGAATCGCCCAGATCAGGGGCGTGGATCACCGTTTCTTCGAAATGATGCGGATTCCACTGCGTAACGGGCGGCTCTTTAACGAGGCCGATATCGGCGTCGACGATACGCTCCATTTCGGTCGAATCATCATCAACGAAACCATGGCGCGGAACTTCTTTCCGGACCGGGATCCCATCGGCAAACGCCTTCGATCGGACTGGGGGGGCTCCTTCTCCATCATCGGAGTCGTCGGCGACATCAAAGACCTGGGATTGGACGCGCCAGTCGAACCCGAAATCTACTTCCCCGGAGTGGCGCGCGACTCTCTATTGTTGGTTCGCACGACGGTGGCCCCATCAACCCTCGCCTCGGCGGTCCAGCAGGCCGTGATCTCCAATGATCCCATCCAGCCAAGGTATGAGGCCAGAACCGTCGAAGAACTCCTCTCCACGTCGCTGGCCCGCAGGCGCTTCTCTGTCGCACTGCTCGCCATCTCGGCTTTGTTGGCCTTAATCCTGGCGGCGATCGGCATCTATGGTGTGATCGCTTATTCGGTCACGCAACGTGTCAATGAGATCGGAGTCAGAATGGCATTGGGAGCGCAGTCACACGACGTGATCAAATTGATTATCAGCCAGGGGATGAAGCCGGCTCTCGGCGGCATCATTATCGGCGTTGGCGGCGCCCTGACTTTGACCCGCTGGATGAAGGGATTCTTGTTCGGAGTGAGCGCAACCGATCCGATGACGTTTGCCACGATCTCTCTGTTGCTTTCTGCTGTGGCGTTGCTCGCCTGCTGGATTCCTGCGCGGCGTGCGACGAAGGTTGATCCGCTACAAGCTCTTCGACACGAATGACTGGTGCGACACGAAGCATGTCATCGTGCGATAATGACTCTGTCACAAGCATCTTCGTCGAGAGCCGCACAATGCGTGACGATGCGCGATGGAGATCGAAAGAAAAATGCAGCGGCTTGTTTCGCTAAAAAATTTAGCGCGCTGAAAGATTTGCGCCGAACATGGGAGCAATCTTGATGACTGCCGAAAATATCAAGCATACGAGAGGGAATTCGCCAAAAGGGACCGCGCATGGGACGACCGAGTATGATCCATTCGTCCGGGGGCAATTTCCTGTTGGTGTGCGCACCCTCCAGGGGCTTGATACGGTACGGGGCCGCCGGTTCCCCTGTGAGATCTGGTATCCTGCGGCGGCGAAGCATGCTGGTCAGGATATTGCGCCAGGAACCCAGGACATCTTCACCGTTCCGTCACGCGATGCTCAACGAAGTCAAACGGCTGTGCGCAACGCTACAGCCCAGCCCGGGATCTACCCGCTGATCATCTTTTCTCATAGGAGTTGGGGGAACCGGCGCCAGTCGACGTTTCTTTGTACTCACTTGAGCAGCCATGGTTATCTGGTCGCGGCCTTGGATCACTCTGAGATCGTAGCTGCGGAACTGGCGGGTAAGGAGGGTGAGACCGACGAGCAAAAGACTGCGCGAGTAGAAGCCTGGATCGCGAACCGTGCCCCTGACATTTGTTTTCTCCTTGATCATCTGCTTAATGACACGACGTGGGACTCGGAAGCTAAGCCTGATCCCACTAGGATCGGAATCGTTGGACACAGTTTCGGAGGATGGACAGCGCTCGCTGCGCCTGAAGTCGAGCAGCGTATCGCCGCCGTAGTGGCGCTTGCGCCGGGTGGAAATTCCCGGCCGAAACCAGGAATTATTCCTGGGAAGCTTAGTTTCAACTGGGGTCGTGATGTTCCGACACTGTATCTGGTTGCGGAGAACGATGTCCCTCTTCCATTAGCCGGTATGTACGAATTATTCGAAAGGACTCCGGCGACAAAACAGATGGTCATCTTGCGCCGAGCCGATCACATGCACTTCGAGGACAATGTCGAGGAAATGCACGAGACCGTACGAAATATGCCGTTCACCGCGGAGTCGGCCTGGATTCCGAAGGAAATGCGGCCAATTGCGGAACTCTGTTCAGGCGCCCAGGCTCAATTATTTGTGCGTGGACTGACACTGTGCCACATGGATGCGACATTGACAGGACAGGAGGAAGCGCAGAAATTATTGATCGGGGACATCGAAGCTGAACTCGCAGGGAGGGGTGTCGATGTGATTGCGCATAAGCCCTGACGCATTGACGACTAAATCGTTCGAGGAATATTTTGCGCCAGCAGCAGAGTAGGACCGTGCATTTCAGTGATTGTGGCGATCGAGTCGCGAATCGTCTTATGGCAAGCTCTCGAAAAATCCATCGAATTCTCGACGCATTAAAGCGATTGGGCTGGCGAAAACTGCTAAAGCGTCTTGCCATTGTCGTTTTGGTTATAACGCTTTCTTACCATGCATTGATTTTGTTTCGCATTACAAAGTTGAGACACTCGAATCCTTCGACCACAAACTTGATAGAGCAACGCGCCGAATCGGCAAAAGAGCGCGGGCGCGAACCTAAGATAACAAGGACGTGGGTTCCATACCAAAATATTTCGCCGCATCTTGTGCGCGCTGTCCTGGCGGGCGAGGACCTCAGGTTTCCTTTCCACGCCGGTGTTGATTGGCAAGGGATAAGCCTTGCCATGAAAAAAAACTGGCAGGAGAAAAGGTTTTCCCGCGGAGGCTCGTCAATCACACAACAATTGGCAAAGAATCTATTTTTATCACCGTCCAGGAACCCGGCGCGCAAATTACATGAAATGCTGATCGCTTGGGAGATGGAAGGAATCTTGGGAAAACGCCGAATCCTGGAGATATATTTAAACATGATCGAATGGGGAGATGGAATTTACGGGGCCGAAGCGGCGGCCCGCCATTACTTTGGCGTATCTGCCGCTTCTCTAAACGAGGAGCAAGCCATTTTTTTATCTGCGATTATACCTGCGCCACTTAATGGTTATAAACCGAATAATAGATCCTACTATTTACGACACCGGGTCCATGTGATTCGAAATTTCATGAACCAACCGCTTTTGCGAGCGGCCCCGCAGTTTTAGCGACCATTATCATCTTCTACCATTGACATTCAGATTGGGCGCTTAAGCCTATGCCCGAATCGCCGCGTCGTCATTGGCCATGGCTGGTCGTTCGCCTTTTCATTTGAAACGACAGACCTCAGGTCATCCACTTCAATATTACAGCGCATCCTACGGCTGAATGGACGGCGCATGGACGGGAAGTCCGATCAGAACGAAATCGCCGTCGATCAGTTCCCCGCCCCGAATCAGATGCGCCGGCGCCCGCAGCAGGCCGAGCGATATCCTGATCTGCGCCCCGCGCCGCGCGGCATCGGCAAGCTGACGCTCGCGGGAACGCTCGCCGCCTGTCAGACACACGCCGGAATTCGTGAGCGAGTTGTGCGACGAAGAATTGAACCGCATTTTACGTGAGCTTTCGGCGGAAGCGCCGCCTGAAGCGATGGAGAAATGCCGCGCGGCGCGGCGAATCGGCGAAGAGATGATCGCGCGCGGCGAATTTGACTCGGGCTAAACGCGAACAGTAGAATGCCAGACAGAAAAACAAGAGACTCCATTTTCTGTCCCCCGCTTTTCTGTTCGATCCCTTCCCAACTCTGAGCAATCATAATAAAAATCCCGGCGCAGGAGGATATCCAATGATGAATAACAACGGTTATTTCACAGAGCTTTCGGAACTCAAACAGGAATTGGCGAATAACCCGCGCTGGACGAGCGTCGTGCGCCCTTACTCGGCGGAAGATGTTCTGCGGCTGCGCGGCACGATCAAAATCAGCCACACGCTGGCAGAGCGCGGCGCGGAACGGTTGTGGCATTTACTGCTCACTGAACCTTACGTCGCGGCGCTCGGCGCGCTGACCGGCAACCAGGCGATTCAACAAGTGCAAGCCGGCCTCAAGGCCATATATCTGAGCGGCTGGCAGGTGGCGGCTGACTCCAATAACGCCGGGCAGATGTACCCCGATCAGAGCCTCTATCCGGCGGACAGCGTTCCAACGGCGGTGCGCAAGATCAATCAGGCTTTTCAACGCGCCGATCAGATTCAGCACGCCGAAGGGCGCGAAGGGCCGTACTGGTTCGCGCCGATTGTCGCCGACGCCGAAGCCGGATTCGGCGGCGGCCTGAACGCTTTCGAACTGATGAAGGCGATGATCGAAGCGGGCGCGGCCGGCGTGCATTTCGAGGATCAACTGGCCTCGGCCAAGAAGTGCGGACATCTGGGCGGAAAGGTGCTCGTGCCGACGCAGGAATTTATTCAGAAGTTGACGGCCGCGCGCCTGGCCGCGGACATTATGGGCGCGTCGACGATCCTCATTGCGCGGACTGACGCCAACGCCGCGACCTTGCTGACCAGCGATATTGACGAGCGCGATCATCCGTTCATCACCGGCGAGCGGACGATTGAAGGGTTCTTCCGCGTACGCAGCGGCCTGGGTCAGGCGATTGCGCGAGCGCTGGCATACGCGCCGTATGCCGATCTGCTCTGGTGCGAGACTTCGGAGCCGAATCTGGAAGAAGCGCGCGAATTCGCTGAGGCGATACACGCCGAACATCCGGGCAAACTCCTTGCCTACAATTGTTCGCCTTCGTTCAACTGGAAGAAGAAGCTGGGCGCTAAGGCCATTGCGGACTTCCAGCAGGAGTTGGCGAAGATGGGCTACAAATTCCAATTCGTCACTCTCGCCGGTTTCCACACGCTCAACCTTAGTATGTTCGAGCTGGCGCTCATGTTTCGGGACGAAGGGATGGCGGCCTACTCGCGTTTGCAGGAGCTTGAGTTTGCGCGGGAGCGTGACGGCTATCGCGGCGTGAAGCATCAGGCTTTTGTCGGCACGGGATATTTCGACACTATCGCGCAACTAATTTCGGGAGGCGCCCCGTCCACAACTGCCCTGACAGGCTCCACCGAAGATGAGCAATTCTGTGATTCGGTCACTTGACGGGGGAGCCAATACCGCAGCGTTCAACAAGGGCGCAACTAAACCGCGATGATCGCCAAAGAGGGGCGCCAGGGGCTAACGCGCAATCAAGGGAAACTCCGTGATGCGCAACTTTGCCGATCCGTAAGGAATCAGCGTGAGCGTTTCTTCCGGTTCACTGCTTTTGACAGGACTCACAGGCAACGGCCCGGCGGAACCATCGATCAGCTTCCATACTGGCAGCTTCCGGCCTTTGACTTTGATTTCGATCGGCGCGCCCGCGGCGGAGAAAGGCATGTTGCCGACGGCCTTTTCAATTACCTGCGCAGCAGGCTTTTGCGGATCGAGCTCCAGGCCGTAATTCCACGCCGTCGTCGGATGAACTTCCCAGTCGGCGGCGGGCGCAATGGCGGGGTTCTTCAGCTTGCCCTGCGCCTTGCGCCAGTCCTCGCCGATCTTCAGCGAATAGACCAGCGGGCCCCGTTCAATCACCACCGAGTCGTGATAATTGCGCGTGGTTCTGACTTCCATCGGCAGCTTCAACACGACGCGGTCGCCTTTTCGCCATCCCCGTTTGATCGTGTGGAAAGTCCCGGGCTTGACGCCGCTCAAAGCGGCGCCATTGACCTCGAGCGATGCGTTGTTCGCCCATGATGGAATCCGCAGCTTCAGCGGAAACTCCGTCACGCGTTCGGGGTTGACCGTCAAACGAATCTCATCGCGGAAGGGATAATCGGTCTCTTCGACAATGCCGATAGTCACATTGCCTTTGATGATCGTCTTCACCTCGTTCGGCGCATACGCGACTGCCGCTAATCCGTCATCCGCCGTCGCCATCCACAAACTCGCCGCGAATTTCGGCCAACCCTGATGCATATTCGCAGTGCAACAACCGAAGTTGACATCCATGCCGAACAGGTTCGATTCCGGGCCATTCGATGTCCAGTCGCGTTTTTGCAGGCTGCACAAGACCTGGTTGGGTTGCTGGTCATATTGATGCGACCACATATCGCCGCTGATCGCGGCAGGCTGCGCGTTGTAGGCGATCTTTTCCAAGCGATCACCAAGCAACGGGTCACCGAGAATGGCGACAGCTTGTTCGAGAGAAAACATCGCTTCGACCACCGCGCACAACTCGATGCCCTGAATCGGGTCCCTGCCCGCGTAATGCTCGTCGGAACTGAACATGCCGTTAGGCTGCCCGTGATATTTGTCGAGTACGCCGAGCATCTGATACAGCGCCTTGCGGTCGGCTTCATCGTTCGACACCTGCGACCAGACGACGGCCGTCTTTAGGGCCATTGCGTTGTTGACGCCATGCAGCCCTAGCGCGAAATCTGAAAGCCCGCCCTGCGCGTATTTTTTGAATTGCTCGGAATCAACTTTGCCCGTGAATTGAAAGTTGTTGAAATGCGCCTTCCAGTCTCGACCTTGCGCGCCAAGCGTGCGCGCCAGTTCAAACAGTTTTTCATCGCCCGCGCGGTTGTAGAGCCACAACAGGCTGAGTAGTTCGTCAGCCCACCGCTGCCGTCCCCAATCGCGTAGCGGGCTTTTGGCGGACTCTTCCAAGTGATGTTTGAAATAGGCTGTCATAACCGGAATCACGCGCGAGTCCCCCGTGGCCTCTTGATACTGCGTCAAGACCTTGAGCATGACGAATTTCGGCCACCAATCGTCGTAACGCGCGCGCGCTTTCTCGTCGGCGCCGGCGGGGACCGCGGGGCCGATCGCGCCATTCGGCTGCTGGTGATCGAGAGTCCAGTCCACCCACTTCCTCGCCTTCGCAATCAGCTTGGGGTCATCGAGCAAATAGGCCAGCGGCAGCAGCCCATCGACATAGTACGGCCCGCGCTCCCATGGCTCGCCGGCGCCGCCAAGCCAACCGCTGTTCGGGCCGACATCAGGCCAGAACTCATCCAAATGCCCCGTCAGTCCGTTCGCCTGAATCTGCAGTTGTTGTCGTAACCAGCCTTTGGGCTTGATCGATGTCAGCGGCAACAGATACATCGCATTCGGCGCGAGCGGCGCGCGATTCTTCACCACAGCCTGCGCGCTCATGTCCGCAGTTTGCATTTCGGCAAGCGTAGACGCCGACGCCAGCAACAATACGAGCGACGACAAATAACGGAGCGTGTTTTTCATGAACATGGTGTGAACTCCAGTCTGGAACGCGCGACTTGCAACAGCGTCAGAAAATCTGACTGCGCGTTAAGTCTTTCTTCTGATTAGGCGCCTACCTGCGCCGACTGATCGGACAACTGTTCGGCCAACTGTTCAGTAGGATCAATGCGCGAGAAGAGCAAGGCGCTAATCAGCAACAACGCCGCCATCGGAAATAGTGGCGCGTTGTACCCGCCGAAGTACGTTACTAGATACCCGAACGCCACCGACGAAGCGAAGGAACCCAGTTGCCCGGCCATATTCATCGTCCCGCTGACTGTCCCCGCATACTTTCGTCCCACGTCCAGGCAGACCGCCCACGAAACCGGCAGCATGCAATCCATCGAGCCGTACCCCAGAGTCAGGAAGACCACGGCCATCCATTTGCCCGGCGTCACCGCCGCCCCCAGCATAAACGCCGCCGATAAAGCGAGTCCCGCAGTTCCAACGATACGCCGCCCCAATTTCGCCCCGTGGCTCCTGACCAGCCGGTCGCTCAGCCAGCCCCCGAAGAGATTGCCGCACGCGCCGGCGATGAAGGGCAGCGTCGAAAAGACCGCCATCTCGCCTTCGGTCAGCCCGCGACCTTTCTGCAAGTAAGTGTGGAGCCAGGAGAGGTAAAAATAGCTCCCCCAGCAATAGGTATGGTACATCAGCATGATCTTCCAGAGATTCCACTTGCGCAGCGCGGTCCCCCAGGGCAGGCCTTCGTGCGCGCGCCATTCCTTCTCGAGGCTGAGCTCCTCCATCTCCTGTTTGCTGACGCCTTCTTTTTCGTCCGGGTGATCGCGGTACCACCGGTACCAGATCACCGCCCAGACCGCGCCGATCACGCCGAACGCCAGAAACGACGCGCGCCAGCCGTACGCGCGCTGAATTGGCACAACCAGCAGCGGCGATATCGCCCCGCCGACGCGGCTCGCCATCCACACGACCGAATGCGCCCGCGCCCGCTCGGCCATCGGAAACCAACGCGAGATGCTGGACGAACTGTTCGGATAGGCCCCCGCCTCGCCCGCGCCGAACATAAACCGTGTGAAGAGCAGCGCGATGAAGTTCGACATCATTCCAGTCAGGCTGGTGAAGGCCGACCACCAGACGACGATCCGGGTCAGCACCTTACGCGCGCCGATACGGTCGCCCAACGCGCCGCTGGGGATTTCAAAGATCGCGTAAGAAAGCGTGAACGCGCCGACAATCCAGCCCCAGCGCTCCGGCGTGATCCCTAATTCCGATTGCATGCGTGGGCCGGCGACCGAGATGCAAACGCGGTCGAGGTAGGTGATGATAGAAAGGAAGAAGAGCAGAATCAGTACGCGGTGGCGATATTTAAACATGGCTATAAGCGAGGCGCGTGAATTTCCAATTTGTCATTTGTCATTGGTCGTTGACCCCGAGCAGCGCTCCTTGCAACGACCAATGACAAATGACAAGGGTTACCAATCCACAACCGATCCGTCATCCGGGTCATAGGTTTCTGCGTTGCGCCAATCGTGACCAATTTTGTCCGCTATCGCATTCTCATCCAGTTCGATCCCCAGCCCCGGCCCGGTCGGCAGATCAAGGTACCCGTCGCGAACTTTGAACGGATTCTTGATATACCCGTCGCCCAAGCTCACCTGCTCCTGACACAGGAAATTCGGAATCGAAGCGGCGAGCTGCAATCCGGCGGCCAGGGATATCGGGCCGAGCGGATTGTGGGGCGCGATATTGGCGTAATACGCCTCGGCCATTCCGGCGATCAAGCGCACTTCAGTAATGCCGCCGGCGTGGCAGAGATCGGGTTGGAGGATCGTCGCCGCGCCCTTCTCAAGAATCTCGCGGAAGCCCCACTTGGTGAAGATGCGTTCGCCCGTGGCGATGGGAATATGCGTCGTCTTCGCCAGCTCGGCCATCAGGTCTACGTTCTGACAGTTGATGACCTCTTCGTAAAAGAAGGGCTGGAACTGCTCCAACTCTTTCATCAGGATTTTTGCCGTCGCGGGTGGGACCGCGCCGTGGAAATCAATGCCGATGTCGCCGTCCTTGCCGACGATTTCGCGCAAGCTGGCGAATTGGGCGACCGCGTTTTCGATCCAGGCTTTGTTTTCGATCGGACGCGCGTAGCGGCCGTTCAAGCGCGCGGGGCCGGTCTTGAACGCGGTGAAGCCCTGCGCCTTGCGCTCACGGATCAATTCCGGCGTTCCCGCATGCGCGTAGACGCGGATGCGCTGGCGTGTGGGGCCGCCCAAGAGTTCGTAAACCGGGACGCCGAGCAGTTTCCCCTTGATGTCCCAGAGCGCCTGATCTATCCCGGAAAGCGCGCTCGTCAGAATCGGCCCGTCGCGATAGAAGGCGTGGCGATAGATCGCCTGCCAGTGATGCACAATGGCGCGCGGGTCTTTGCCGACAAGGTAAGGTTCCATCTCCTTGATCGCCGTGGCGCAGGTCAGCGCGCGGCCTTCGGTGATCGGCTCGCCCAAGCCCACGACGCCGGCGTTGGTGTGGACTTTCAAAAAAAGCCAGCGCGGTTTGACCAGGAAGGTTTCGAGCCTCGTGATCTTAACGCTTTCACGCAGGCTCGGGCGCGCGGCTTGTTGAACGATTTCGGGGATCGGCGCGCGCGGCTGAATGATCTCTTCGGCGTGCGCTTCGGGCCCAGGGACGGCGTTCAGCGCGCCGAGACCAATGGTCGCGGCGGCGGTGTTTTTGAGCAACGAACGGCGCTGCAGGTCAGTCGTGTCTTTCTCTTTCTTCTCGTCTTTCATCGGATTCATCCTCAGTTGGAGATGTGAGTGGGGTTCGTACCCCCGCCTTCAGGCGGAGGACGCGGCGCCAGATCTCACATCGCAGTATATGTAATGGCTTGGCCGATCAGATTGCGAACTATGGGCCGGCGTGGGAATCCACGGCGCTTGGATGATATTTTCGGTATTACACGATGAGAATTTTGGCGAATCCCAAGCCCCAGGCGCCATCGCTCAGACTATCCCCAAACGACTGCCGACAGTCTTGAACGCTTCGATTGCGCGATCCAGGTCTTCACGCATGTGCGCGGCGGAAATTTGAGCGCGGAGCCGGGCCTCGCCTTGCGGCACGACCGGATACCATAGTCCTTTGATATAGACGCCCTCATCGAGCAGCGCTCGACTCATCTCCTGCGCCAATGCCGCCTCGCCGAGCATGACCGGCACAATCGGGTGGCTACCTTCGAGGATCGTGAAGCCCGCGCGCACGATCTCGCGGCGGAAGTAATTAGTGTTTTCGCGCAACCGAATGACTATTGAAGGGTCGTTTTCGATCAGGTCAATCGCAGCGATGGAAGCCGTGACGACCGGTGGCGGCACGGTGTTCGAGAAGGTGTAGGGGCGCGACTTTTGCCGCAAGAATTCGATCAGCTCGCGCCGGCCCGCAATGAATCCGCCCGAGGCGCCGCCCAGCGCCTTGCCGAACGTGCCGGTGATGACGTCAATCTGCCCATGGACGCCCATCTCTTCCGGCGTGCCGCGCCCCGTCTTACCTATCGCGCCTGAAGCGTGCGATTCGTCCACGAAGAGCAGCGCGCCATGCTCGCGCGCCAGTTCGAGCAGCTCCGGCAGCGGCGCCAGATGGCCTTCCATCGAAAAAACGCCGTCGGTGGCGATGACCTTGAGGCGATAGTTTTTGTCGCGGTCTTCTTCGAGCATCCGCTGCAGATCCCGGGGGTCGCGGTTGCGGTAGAGCCGCGAGACCGTCTGTTTGGCGACGGCGCGACAGAGCCGCACGCCGTCAATGATACTCGCGTGGTTGAACTGGTCGCTGTAAATAACATCCTGATAGTTCGCCTGCCCGAAGTCGCTCGAATAAAGCGCGGTGAAGAACGCCTCGTTGGCGGCGAAGCAGGACGAATGCAGGATCGACGCCTCGCAACCGACGAACCGCGCGATCCGCCGCTCCAGCTCCAGATGAATCGGCTCTGTGCCACAGATGAAGCGGACGGAGGCCATCCCGAAGCCCCATTCATCGAGGCCGTGGCGCGCGGCCTCCTTCACTCGCGGGTGATTGGCCAAGCCCAGGTAATTGTTCGAGGCCAGCATCACTACGTCGCGCCCGTCGTCCCTTTCCACTCTCACGCGCCCGCCCTGCTCGCTTTCGAGCGGGACTTCGTACTTGAAAGTTTTGGCTTCGACTATCTGTTCAAGCTCGTCTCGCAACGTCGAGTAAAGCTGCTCAGGATTCATTTAGACCTCCAGTCTGTATGTGGCGTCGGGCGTGAGCAGGACTTTGACGGCCTCCTGTGAGCGGACCATTTCGAACCCGCGCTCGAAGTCGTCGAGCGCCACCGGCGTGCGCGTGACGACTTTGTCGAGCTTCGCCTTCAGTCCCGACTTATCCGCCGCCAGCAGGTCGAGCATTGTATACCATGTGTCGAACATCCGACGCCCGAAGATGCCGCGCATCGTCACGCCTTTCCAGACGATGTATTTGCCCACGTCAAACGACGAGAGCGGGCGTGACGGGATGCCGAGCAGGACGATCTGACCGCCGTTTTTGACGATTGTGCCCGCGTCGTCGTAAGCGGCCTCCGACCCGCTCATTTCCAAGACCACGTCCACGCCGCCGCCGTGCTCGTCGCTAATGCGCTCGAACATCTCACGCCTCTGGCCCGGCGCGTTCCGTTCGTTGGTGTCGAAGCAGAAGTCCGCACCCATCTCGTGCGCGGTGGCGAATCTTTTCGTCAGGCGGCCGACGTCAACCCCGCCGTTCGGGTTGGAAAAATCGGTGACGTAGATGCGCGTCGCGCCGAGCGCCCGCGCCACAGCGGTCGCCATCAAACCCTGCGTGCCGCAGCCCAGGATCGCCACCGTCTTGCCCGAAACCTCACCTTCCATCACCGTATGCACGGCGTTGCCGAGCGCGTCGAGGAACGCGCCGAATCGCGGCGGGATCATCTTCTTCCCGCCGAAGTGTTCAAGGTTGATGACGTTCTCGGGGGGCACGATGACATAATCGGCGAACGTGCCGTCGAGATGAACACCCTTGACGCTGACGTGCTGGCAGACGTGCTTGCGTCCGGTCATGCACTGGTGGCAGTAGCCGCAGGCGAGGTGCATCTCGCCTGTGACGTAATCGCCAATGCGCACGAAGTCTTTCGGGACGCCCGCGCCGACCTCGACCACCTCGCCACAGAACTCGTGGCCGATGGCGATTGGTTGATAGCGGGACGGTTCGCCGCCGTGATGGCGCAGCATCTCGGCCTGGATGCCGGGGCGTGACGATGAATGGTAAATAGCAAAGTCGGTCCCGCAGATGCCCGCCGCCAGCACGCGAATCTTAACCTCCGCTGGCGCCGCCTCCGGCTCAGGATGATTCTCGATGAATTGCAGGCCGTCTTCTTCCAGCCGTACTTTTTTTAACGCCTTCAATATGACCTCACTTTTGATACTTAGATCGGTTTTAAAACGCGCGTGCGGATCAGCGCCGCCCCACTCCTACAAGCGCACGTATTCAAATTCAAAAGGCCGGTGATTGACGCCTGTCTTGGGCGGCGCGATCCAGTTGGCGATCTTGCCCGGCTCGGTCACCGGCTTCATCAGGCTGCGGACGGATTCTCGATCCTCTAACGCCGGCAGCCAGTCGGATGAACGGCGCTCGAATTCGGATTGTGAAATCAGCGCGCCGTGAATGTAGAAATAGTGGCCGGCGTACTCGCCGACAAAGCGAAGGCATTAGACCAGCGAACAGCGCGCCGCGCAATGTCAGGGATCAATATGCGTTCGTGCGCGGCATGTGCGCACCCTAAGTCCGTCGAGGACCGGAATATCCGGAATCCACGGCTTACTGTGTGGGATAATAGAACTTGAGCGGAGGCGCAATGAAGATAAGGATTTCGATATTCAACCGCGCCGGGTTAAGTAAATAAGTTTGATGGACTGATTAGCCTAATATATGTCGGGAACTTTCCGATCTTTTCAAGATCATTTGAGAAGGCAGAATGTAAATCGCTAGAGATAGCGAGGAACATAACTTTACAAATCTGGAGATGTTTTCTGTCTCCAGATTTCTCTTTAATTCCTTCCGCCGCAAAGACAGATCTCGCCGGGATCTCTGCGGGAGAACGAGATTTCTTGGGGAGGTCTGTCTTTGCGGTCTTAGAAGATTATTGTGATCGGCGCCCTAGACAAAATAAATGGGCTTGAGAACGGACAGGATAGAAATTCAGGTGTAAACTTGGAATTGAGAGGGTGTGGATCCAAGTCAGAGTCCGGCTTACGCTGGATTCTGCGGAGACACACCCTCTCAGTTTGCAAATTCTCGAAAACCCACTACCGAAAACCGAATCCTATATAGCCATTCGGTTTTTCTGGTTCGTTCTTGATCCCCGGGTTGGGGTGATCTGGTTAGGTATGTGATGTCGCCCAAGACAACTCCGCCTGATCAGCGGCTGGCGAGCACACCGCCAAGGCCTTGAATTCCGTTCTCGACAAAGAATATTTTCCTGGTCAGTTCGGCGCCGGCGCCGATGCCCTGGAGTTTTAGTCGGCCGCCAAAAATCGAATGGCGCCCCGACCAGGACAATTTGACGGTTGTATTTTTGCCGTTGCCGGACATGGATTCCACACCGCCGAAGATTTGATTGACCCGGTATCGGTTCTCTGTTGAAAGGGCGTCAACTTCACCGATCTCAGTCACCATACGGCGGCCGTCACTCAATCTGCTGATCTGAATGATGACGTCTATGGCCGAAACAATCTGCGATCTGAGGGCGAGCAATGGGATTTCAACGCCTGACATAAGAGCCATCGTCTCCAATCGATTGAGCGCGTCGAGCGGCGTATTGGCGTGCAGGGTTGACATTGACCCGCCGTGTCCGGAGGTCATAGCCTGAATCAAGTCGAGGGCTTCGCCCCCGCGACACTCGCCGATAATTATCCGGTCGGGGCGCATCCTGAGAGCGGAGTGAAACAGATCGCCGATGCCGACTGCGCCCTGCCCATGACGGTCTGGCCAGGCGGTCTCGAACGACAGAACATGGGGTTGCTGTAATTGCAGTTCCGATGAATCTTCGATGACGATCACGCGTTCGGTCTCGGGAATTTTTCCTGAAATGGCGTTGAGCAGCGTGGTCTTTCCGGAGCCGGTGCCGCCGGAAACCAGGAGGTTGCGTTCCAGCGCGACGACGATCTCGATGTATTCCTTAGCCTCCGGCGTCAGTAATTCGGTCTCTACCAGATCTTCCAACGAAAATTTAGCTCGCCGGAATTTTCTGATCGAGATGCACAGACCATTTCGTGAACACCTTGGCATGATGACGTGAACCCGTGAACCGTCCGGCAGCCGCGAGTCGAATCGCGTGGTTAAAGAAGTGATGCGCTTGTTGGTATACTGCGCGATGTTTCGCGCAGCCGCGAGCAGCTTCTCGTCATCTTCGAAACGGGCGTCGGTCTTCTCGATCATTCCGTGACGCTCAATGTAGATCTCGTCAACGCCGTTGATCATGATCTCCGAGACTCGATCGTCATCGAGATATTCGCCCACCGGTTCGAGAAACCGTTTCAAAGTCACATTGAAGATAGCGTCTCGATCCATAATAAGGCCCTGCTCTCAGGGAATGGGAATGGCTTTTCCGGCTCCTCGACGGATGGTCGACTTCGCCCTCGACTCGGCGGCGGATTCGGCTACTCCGACGGCCCCGCCACGTTTGGATTTCTTCGGCTGCTTGTTCTTGCAACCTGCGAGCATTTTGCGAAACATGCCGCATTTTTTCGCCGGCGCATCCGGTATTTCGGAGGGGTCGTCTTGAGCCACGACCTTCGGCATTGCGTTCGACATTTCGGGCATTTTGCCGGGGGCGTTCTGAGCCACGACCAGAGAACTCGATTTCGGCGCTTCGGGCAGTTTGACGGGAGGGTTTTGAGCCGTGATCACGCGCGCCGGTTTCGTCTGTTCGATTTTCACACCCTTCGTGACCATGACTTTCGTCTGGGACATCTGCGTTAAAGATTGCCGGGATATTGACTCCCGCACCATCTCAGGAGTCGGCGCGGGAGTCGGCTCAACGGTCGGCTCGGGAGTCGGCTCGGGAGTCGGTGTTGGGGATGGAATGGATGCCAGCGCCGAAGAGGGCTCCTTCGCCTGCGCTATTGACTCCGTCTTATTCTTGCTGCTGATTGCGAGTATCAAGAAGAGAAAACTGATGAGCCCCATCACCGCGAGCGTCGCCGTTCGATATTTTCCGAAGACCCCTGGCCGTGACGGTTGTAGAGCCGCAGATACGGGGGCATTAAGGTTCGACGCAGAGGCGTTGAGAACGGAGAAATCTTCCGGCCTGATTCCGAGGTTGTCTTTGAGGCGGCCGAGGATTTTGTTTACGGAAGCGTTCGAGCCGCGGACGGGGATGATGATCACGGCCCCGTTGCGAGTGGAGGCTGTGGGAGCGTCATCCGGCGGGGAGTAATCGGTCACGACCGGCGTTTGTGGCGTCTTCAATTCAGAAGACTTCTGAATTTTGTGCGACGACAGCAGGCGAATCACATCCCCGTTGGTCGCGCCAGCCTCTCCGAGCGTCTGCCCACTCTGAAGCCTGACACCCTGGTTGACAATTTCGAGCGAATATCTGATGACCTCGCCGCCGGCAGTCGCTCTCGGTAGGCTCAGGGTATTGACCAGCCGAGAGGTCAGTTCTCCGCTCTGCAAATCGTCCGGAATCTCGTTTCCTTCAAACAGAATTCCATCTGGCGTCATCAAATCGATATTCAGTAACGGCATAAAAGCTCTCCGTCAAAAAATGGAACGCAAGCCACGGAAAATTTCCGGCCCCTGCGTTTTTCATGAATTGGGGACATGCAATTTCCGGCGGCATAGAAAGATCCCACGCTCGGGGAAAATTCGCGCGTCCACTCATAAGTGATCTTTTGCGGTGATTTTTTTTATCGACGGGCGGAATTTTTTAGAAGAGGCTCCCGCGAGCGATCTTGATCGCCATCGGCCCGAGAAGAAGAATGAAGACCGCGATCATGACGATGAAGACCGGGAATAGCGCCCGCACGCTGGCGGTTTTAGCGATCACTTCGGCGTTGTTGTATCGCTCCCGGCGAACGACGTCGGCTTGAGTTTTCAAGACCTCTTTCATCGGTTGGCCGGTTTCAATCCCGGTCACCACGGCGAGGACGAAGGCGGATAAAGGGTCTGATTCAATTCGCCGATTGAGCTCCGACAGGGCGTCCTGCAATCTAACTCCGTGATCGATTTCTCTGAGCAGCATCCTCAATTCTTGAGCCAATGGGTCCTCCACAAGCTGGCGGCAATATTCCTCGACGGCAGCCAGGAAGGAGGCGTTGGCTTCCATGGTGAGGACCAGAAATTCAATGGCGAACGGCAGCCGTTTCTCGATCAGCGAGACCCGTGTGGCGGCAAGGTTTTTGACCGTGAAGATCGGAAAATAGGCCCCTGTGAGCGCCCCAACCGGCATCGCCAAGATCAGTATTCCTGACGCCCCTAAACCGAACAGGAGCGCTAGGAATGCGGCGCCAACCGCGCCAAGCGCGCCCGAAGCGAATATCAGGCTGAGCAATTGCATCTGCGAGAGTGTGGAACGGATCCCTGCTCTGAAGAGCAGCCGATTCAATTCCAATAATATCTTCCTCGTTCCAAACCGGTCACTAGCTTCAAGACGGTCGATCAGCGGCAGGAAGACGAGCGCCGGCTGACCGAGTCGTTTGAGCAATGGAAAAGCGCGTTCCGCAAACTCCTCATCCGCGCGAATCCGTTCATAGATCATCTGCCCGCGCAGGTAGGCGGCGGTCATCCTCCTGGCGATCAAGCTCCAACCGATTGTCACCGAAGAGAAGAGACTCAAAGTAGAGATCAGTTTCAGCGTCAGCATGATTGCCCCCTTCAAATTGCATCCATCAGATCGTCGCCCTGATGATCCGGCGGATCCAGACGACAGAGATCGCCTGCAAACCGCCGACGACGACCAGAATAATGTTGCCGATCAGGGAATCGAAAAGTATCGGTCGGATCTCGGGATCAAACAGGCATACCACCACTCCGAATAATGGCGTCATAAACAGAATGATCTTAGCCTGCGCCCTCACTTCCGAGGTTTCGGTATAGATTTTCTCCTTCAATCTGCAGAGTTCGCGGATCGCATCGGAGAGGCGTTCCAGGATGTGGAGAACATCGCCGCCTTTTGAACAGTTGATGATCAAGGCTGTGGAGACCATCAAGAAACTCTCGACCGGGATCCTGGCTTTGGCGCGAGCGAGAGCGTTTTCAACACTGATCCCGCCCTGCTTGATTTCATTGGCTATGACGCCGAACTCCTGGCCGATCGGGCCGGAGACCTTGGCCGCCACCTCATCGATCGCTTGACCGAGCGACCGCCCGGCGCGGGCGGACGAGACCATGACATTGATCGCGTCGGGCAGTTGCCGGTCGATTCGCTCTAGCCGTTTGTGGCGAGCCCTGCGCAACAAGATCCCTGGAAGCGCGTAAACGGCGATGGCGACGCCCCCGGCAAAGATCAGGCTTCCGGACAGCATCAATGCCAGCAACGGCGTCACAATCAAACTGGCGTTGGCCACATAGGCGATCTGCAATGATTTTTTAGAATCCCAACCGAGGAAGAGATCGACCGACCAGCGCTCGAATTTCTCAGCGTCGAGCGCCGCGCGGTTGGCGAAACCATCCCACATGAATCGGGAGCCGAAAAGAGCCATCAGGGCTATGCTGACGGCGAACAGTGTCGAGGTGATCAGAGGCAAGTGGCGCATCTTTCAAATCTCGGATCGGACATCTCAGAATATCGACTCCACCGCCAAGCCGTCGACCTGCAGCAGCTCTTGAATGAAAGTCGGAATGTAACCGGTGAAGGCCATCTCGCTGTCGGCCCGATGTGTCTTCCTCCCGCTCTGCGGGAGCTTGAAAATCTCCTCGATAATCACGGAGCCGTCCACTTCGTCGAACTCTACGACCTCGCAAATCGAAGTCAGGCGGCGCGCTCCGCCGGGCAACCGCGCGACCTGGATGATCATGTCCACCGCCGAGGCGATAATCTCCCTGATGGCGCGGCTTGGCAGGTCGATGCCCTGGGCTTCCAACGCCATGACCTCCAGTCTGAGCAAGGCCTCCTGAGGGTCGTTGGCATGGATGGTCGTCAACGAACCGTCGTGCCCGGTATTCATCGCCTGAAGCATATCCAGAGTTTCGCCGCCGCGACATTCACCAACGACGATTCTGTCGGGACGCATTCGCAGCGTATTGCGCACCAGTTCCCGGATCGGAATCGCCCCCTTGCCCTCCAGGTTCGGGGGCCTCGATTGCATGGTCACCACATGTTCGTGCGGCAGTTGCAGTTCGGCCGTGTCTTCGACCGTCACGATTCTCTCGCCAGGCGGAATCGAAGAGGCCAGAATGTTAAGCAGCGTCGTCTTGCCCGATCCGGTGCCTCCCGAAACGATGATGTTCTTGCGAACGCCTACGCACGCCCGAAGGAATTCAGCGATCGACCTGGTAAACGCCCCACTGGCGATCAGATCATCGACCGTCAGCCGCCTGTTCGGAAAGCGCCGGATAGTCAACGCGGGGCCGTTGATAGAGACCGGGCTGATCACAGCGTTCAGGCGCGATCCATCCGTCATTCTGGCGTCCACCATCGGAGAAGTTTGATCGAGACGACGTCCGACCACGCCCACAATCCTCTGGCAAATATCGACGGAGATGACAGGCGAAGCCATTCTCCGTCCCGAGTCCCGAATCTGGCCGTTTCGTTCGATGTAAATCTTTCCGGACGGAAGGACCATGATGTCATTGACGTCGCTGGCGGCCATGAGGTCTCTCAGTGGCCCGAGGCCGAAGATGATATCCAGCAACTCTTCACGTATCAGCTCCATGGCCAGCGCGCGCCTTTGCTCAGGTTCTACTCTCACTTTCCGCCTCTGCAGGGCCCAGGGGAGCAGTATGTCGACCCGTTCGGCTTTCTGGACTTCGGTTTCATTCGGGTTGACCCGGACCAACTTTCTGAGGCTATTGATCAACGGCGCGAATCTCTGGCGCCACTTCTGCGAGCCCTGATCGGGCCGGCGCGCGTATCCATGAATGTCCTCCAGCAAGAGTTCGCGCATGGCCTGAGCCGAGAGATACTCCTCAATCTCCGGTTCGATCATGGTTTCACTGAGAGCCTTGTCGATCGCAGATTCAATCCGTTGCCGGTATTCTTGTTGAGACAGACCAGTGGTTGAGTGTCCGACCAGATCCATGACTGTGTGATGGAGATCCGCCTCCAGTTTGAATTGCTTTTCCCGGACCGCTCTGGTGATGATGTTGTCCTGATCCAGAAACCGGAGTTCGATCCTGTATTTGCCGACTCGGATCGTGTCGGACGGTAGGACTTTCCGCGGCTCGGTCAAGTCGGTATGGTTGATTGAGACCGGAACCTCTCCGGCAGTCGCGATCATCCAGTCTTTCAGGGCGTTACGCCAGACCTGGCACGCGGGCCGAACCGAATTGAGCGCGAAATCACCGTTAGCGTCGAGCCCGAGAGTCACCTGTGAGCCCGTGAAACGCAGCGGGATTTCATCATCGACGATAAAAAACATAGCTCTTCAAATGTCCAGAAAGGTACGGGAAATGATAATGCGGAGTCAGTCACGTTTCGCCACTTTGGCGCCCTGCGCCTCTGACGGGCAGGCGGCGGGAAAGTGCGCGTTCGGATTGCAATCGCCTACGAGCGTGATCTTCGTTTTGTGCCCCGCCTGCCATAGATTGTTGGTCAGGCATTCGACATCTTTCTCGTCCACATAGATCGTCACCGATTTATAATCATCATCTTTCGCCTGCTCTTTGTCCGGCGCAAGGTAGACGCCGCCCACGGCCATCACACAGGCCTGCTTCTTGAGCAACTCGGATTTGCCGTTGATGTATCCCCAGATATCGACGGCGTGGCCTGGGCGGATGGAATAGCCCACGGCATTGGCTTCGTCTTCGACCTTGATCGAGATGGCGCGCTGGCCGGCGGGGGGGCGGCTGACGCTCTCCTTGTCAAAATAGAAAGACCTGAGCATCAACAATTGTCCAGGTTGTAGACTCTCTGTCAGCGTCGCCTTCTTAAAAGCGCCGAAATCCTCCTTGGCGACGAAGAGACTCTTCATCTTTTCCACGTCTCCTGCGATCGTGACCTCTTCAAATAAGCTCCCGTCGACTTGGGTCGCGGCGGGTATCCGTTTTTTCGCTTTGAGCACTGTCAGTTTGGTTCTTTCGATCCGGCGCAGATAGGCCCAGTTTGCGCCGCCAGCCAACAGCCCCAGCGCGATCGCGACGATCAGCATCAGTCGCTCTTTCTTTTTCGCTCCGGGTTGAACCGCACGTATCTGCAATGACATAACGAGTCTCCTTTATATTGATCACATGTCGCGGGCGCTAATAATGACAGAGGTCGGATCGGCGCCGGCGCCGGAGTTGATCCAGACCAGACAGGAGCGATGACCTTTGGTGAAGTAGAGCGCGCCCCGCATCTTCTCCTTGGACTGCCCGGCTGGCGGATTGAGACTCCAACCCGCCAGCGGCATCTCTTTCGTGTACCATTCAGCCAGCGGCTCAGCCCGCTGCTGGGATTGATATACCACCATTGCCATGGGACTCTGACCGGCATGAGGCCCGCTCTGCGGAGCGCCTGATTGATTGTTCGGCTGACCGATACTGATCAACCGTCTCAAACCTGACGGGCGCGGGACGTCAAGCGGGTCCTGACCGGGCCAATCGCTGTTCGAGCGCAACTGATCGTTGAGCGCCCGCAGCCCGGAGGCGTCAGCCAGATACCGATAGGTCGTCCATTGCGCTCCCCCGCCTTCAGCCGGAGAAACGGCTGTCAGACACATTTGCTTCTGAACATTCGTGGTTTTAGCGATCGGGATTTCGGCGTTCGGGTCGGAGTCCTCTCCCCACGCAGCGATGGTGGAAACGCCCCCAGCCTCCGTTCGCCAGTAGACCTTTCCGCGCAACTGGTTGATCCTCTCGCTGCGCGACTTTTCGAAACTCTGACGATCGCCTCCAGCGCCCGTCTGATCTAGTTTCTGGTAACCGCGGCGGCGATAAATCGCCTCCAGCGATTCGACATACTTCGCAGGGGCGTCGCCGGCGCGCCCGCTCGCGAGCGTAGAGATGGAGGATTTGAACAACGCGCTGAACAGATCGGAACCGAGCGCCTGAGGCGCTCTCTGCCGATTCGCGCCGGGCGCGACGACGGGCTGATCGGCGGATTCCTGCCTGGAGGTTACTTTTTCTGGCCGTGGTCCGAACCGATAGATCGCCCAGGCCCCCGCGACGATTGCGAGCGCGGCCAGCGCCAATCCAGATGCCCTCCCAAGTTGATATCGAGTTGCGTTTTTCATGCTTGCGACTGTTGGCGGCGGCTTAGCAATTCGAAGATAACGTCATTTAAACTCTTGATCGAAAGCTTCAATAGCCTCTTCAAGTGAGTCATATACTTCCCCACGGTCGTCAGGGAAAGACTCTGCCAAGAGTTCCAAGAATTGCTTCTCGTGTTGTTTGATCTGTTCGTCTTCGATTGGCGCATAATAGTAATCGACGCTTTGGACACAGTATTTCCCGCTTTCGAGAATTTGAAAGCATCTATAACGAGCAAGCTTATGCTTGCCATCTCTCCTCCAAACATCAATGGCCCTGTACATGCGTTTATCCTACCGATCGATGGGAATCCATTTTCCAGCCCGGATTCTTTTCTGCGTATTCGCCCGAGTGTTTTTGAACCTTGTAATCTCTCGCCCTTGCGGATCGACGACTACTACTCTGTCGCCATCCACGTATATGGTATTCCCCGTCTCACTATCACGGAAGGGCCGCCCTTTTTGCCTTACTCTGTTAGCATCCCCAACCTGGCGGTGAGTATCGCCTTCATCAGCCTGTCTTTTTCTATCATCCGCATGCGGTGTTCTATTTGTTCCGCCACCTCCGCTGGACGCGCCTCCAGCGGAATTATTTTGACTATTGCCGCCATTCCCAGACTTGCCGTCATCGGCGGCGCCGCCCGCAGCGCCTTTGGGAGGCTTTCCTGGAGGCTTCGCTCCACCGCCGCTACCCGCCACCGGGGCTATGCCCGCAGCCCCGGGAATACCGGTTCCAGACGTTTTCGCCAAGGGACCGGTCGTTACCGCGCCCGCCGGCTTTTGCCTACGTTGTTTTTTCCCTTTTCCGGCGACGATCGAAAGCAGATTATCCGATGAGAACCCGCTGCTATTACCCGAGAAGATAAGCCCGGTAATCATTTCCGGGCTCAGGATCTTGGCGAAGGAGTCAAAGGGCTTGCAGTGAGGGACGCAAGCGTTGGTAACATTGGGTGTTTGATATTGCGGGGCGGTAGCCTTCAACCGATATAATTGCGCGATCAGACCCTTTCGCGGTATCGCGTTAGCCGTGTAGCTAAGCGTCTCGGAGCCGCCACCGCTGAGACGAAAAGTCTCGGCCCCTCCCGTGACGGCTTGACCGGTCGCCGCCGCGCCTGGCGCCGATTCGCGCACGCGCTGGTAATGAGCGGCGAATTGTCCCCCGACCACTGCGTGCTGCTTGCTGATCAGCGCATGCCCCATGCCGATCAGGAGGAGAATGGCGAAGACGACCACAGGCATGGCCAGGGTCAATTCCAGTGTCGTAACTCCTCCTTCACGATTCGCGCGTGCGACCTTCCTCATGGCTCTTGACCTCAATGATTGTTGGCGAACGACAGCCCGTTGAGTGATTGTGGAACGCCGTTGATACCCATGATTCCTGTGATCTGATTGAATTTCTCGTTGAGTACGACTGACGGCGCCAGCTTGACGCGCCAGTTCTGCTCGAACATCGACCACTTGGTTGGGTTGTAGACGTCCGCCTCGGCGTAGGCGAGGGATTGATACGGCGCTACATTCAAAAATTTCTCGCCGCCGATCTTGCTTCCCCGGGACATCTTGCCGGTAGCGATTGCCAGATATTGCAAATGTTTTCTGACCGTCGAGAGATCGGCGGCGGACTCGTTGACCTCCATGGTGGCCGCCGGATTGAGCGATGGCTGATCGGTCAATAACATCGGCCTGGGCGGTTCGTTCGGCCAATCGAGCGGCTCGGTCGCCAATAGGTCCAGAACCACTGAAATCGCATCGGTGACTCTGTTGCCCCGCAGATTCGACGTGTTGTACTCGACCATGCCCATAAAGACGGTAATCGGATTGAACGGCATGGCAACGGCGAGGACGGCCGCCAGCGGGCCTGGAAGCGGTTGCGCATACTTCAAGTAGGTGTTTTCGGCGCGATCGATCAACTCCACTTGCCGCCCGCGGGCGAGGGGCAGGCACGGGAGAAGATCGAGGGCGGGGCTCTCTCGGGGAATCAGTACGCCGTGCAGTCCTCGGTCCGCCCCGTTGCGTTGGGCAAAATCGCTGGTCTCCTTCTCCACCCAGAACGGAAAGTCGGTCTTGATTCCGACATTGAGGTCATCCAGCAACTTCATGGCGATCCATCCCGCCCCGCGAGACGGGTCTGCGAGCGCCGTATCGATCGGTTTCAAAACTTTAGCGACGGACTCGAGAGCGGTTGCCAATGGGGCTGCCACAGCGTCGACCACGGGGACGTATGATAAGACCTTCATCTCGTCTCTCATGACCTCGACCGTCTGGACCAGCGAGCGGAAGATGATCATGACCGTCAGGAGTTCGGACATGGTGTTGTTGTTGTTTGCGATGTCGTTCAGGTCGCGCCCCGCCTGCGCGCCGCCCGCGATCGCCGCCGCATCCGCCGCGCCCTGCATCTGGATTTTACGGATGCTCTGGTGAGCCGTGTTGTAGATGAGCCCGATCAGAAAGATGAACGCGACCGCGCTGAAGACGAAGAAAATCGAGATCCGACCGCTCTCATCGTGGCGCCATGAGTTTCTGGACATCGTCAGCCTCCGACCTTAAAGTCGACCTCGCCCGGATCCTGCTCGGGTGGAAATGGAGGCTCTCCCTCGTTGACCAGCGTGTACTCTTCCGTAATCGGCGCATACAGTCCGGACTGGTTGAGCAGCCCGAAACCATTGAGGAACTTGGTTCCATAATAGCTGGTACCGAAGAGCCGGTTGGCGAATGGAACTGTCAGGTAGTAACGAAACGTCACCCGCGCCCGAACCAGCGCCTGCTCGCCGAAGGAGCCGCTCTGATCGCCTCCTTCTCCAAATATCTCAACCCTCGTATTTGCGGTATTGAACGCGTAATGCGCCCTGGGCGCCAATTGCTGCGAGATATCGGCGCCTTCACGACTGGCCGGAAACAACAACGCCAATTCCCCCATCGGCGCCACCACCTCGGGCTTCTGCGGCGCGAGAGTCGCCAACAGTATGCCGGTGCTCCAGGCCGGGGAGATCGCCACACATGGCAATGCCGCCGCCCGATGAATCATCGCCATTTTGGGTGAACTTTCGCTCTGGAGGTTGAGCCGATTCCGCTCCTCCACCCCGCCGGGTCCCTGCAATTTCGAGGGGATCGCGACGATCGCGGAGCGCGCCGCGCAGAAAGCCGCGTAGTTGACCACGAACTTGGCTTGAACGATCAGCGCCACCTGCAAGATGGTGAGCAGCAGCGCCAGCAGCAACGGCAAGAGCAGCGTCATCTCCACCGCGCTCGCTCCACTTTGACCGCTCGCCGCAGACTCAGGCTGCCGCCGGGCCTGCTCCATCCCCGCTTTCGCCATCACGCTCATCAGCCGCCAACCGTATAACGCGAGCGCGAGGGTCGTCAGAAGATATGGAGCGACCGACCGTAATAACGATTCATTGATTGACCAAAACATCAGATTCACCTTAGGGCAATAATGAGAATGACCCGTCGACAATTTCGAGGTAGACGCCATAGGCCACGCCGAGAAAGATCGCTGGCGCGAACGGCATGCTGGTCATTTCGCCCTTGTGCGCAGGGCGTTCTCTCCCGGGAACCACGACCGAGGCGACTGTCAACGCCACCCATTTGATGCCGGGAACCAGCCGCCCCTTCCACGCCAGCACCACCAACCCGGCCAGGCAACCGAATCCGAAGATATAAAGACTGCTGAAGATAACGAAGGGTAATCCCTTGATTGCGCCGATGGCCGCCATCAGTTTGACGTCGCCGGCTCCCATGCCGGAGCACTTTCGTAGCAAGCCGTAGAGGAGCAAGGCGCCGGCTAAACCGGTAGCGCTTCGGTACGGATCCGGCGGGGATTGAAAGAAACTGAGCGCGATACCCAGGACTACCGCCGGATAGGTCAGTTTGTTGTATATCTTTCCGTGGCGGAGATCGGTGTACACGCATATCGCCGTCAATAACACGACGATCAAATTTTGCGGGGTCATGACGCCCTCCATTGCGATTGGCTATAGGCGCCTGCCCTTACCTTCTATCTTATTCTCCGAAGGCTATGGGCAGGCGCTGGCTACGTGGGGAAGCGGTGAATCAGGTATTATCCAATGGCGCTGCCTAACAAGTCTTCGATCGTAGTCGTGACCGCTGTCCATATGGTGTTATTAAACAGGGCAACGAGCCCGATGAGGATGATCGCCGCCACAAAAATAATCATGACGTTGTCGATTGATCCGGATGCCCCACGCTCTTCCTCGTGAAAAGCGCTCAGCTCCCGGCGCAGACGATGGCTCAAATTACGACGCGAGAACGCCTTCATTTCTTGGTTAGTTTCAGCCTTGATCTGTCTTAACATGTTTCCTCCAACTTGGTTAGTGTGATGATTACTCCATAAAGTCATGGCTCTTGGGGGCCAGGCCGATTCAATTATGGAAATGGCAGTGAAATGACATAACCGGTTTGCGAATAATAGAACGCCACCGCCGTGGCGACCTTCCAGACGGCGAAGACGAGCGGCAGAATCACTGCTCCGAGTAACAAGACGGCCTCGACCATCTCGCCCCCACCCTCTTCTCGGCAAAAAGTTTTCACCTGCGTTGACAATTGCGACATGCTCGGTCTCCTTCCTTAATATCCATTCTCATTTAGCCAGGCGCTGTAGCCAGGCGGAACACTCCTTATAGAGCGGACTTCGCGCGTCGTGGTCGAGAAGCATCAATTCATACAGATCGGCCCTGGCTTTACGGTAGTCGCCCGTCTCTTCAGCGACGACAACCCTCTGAAACCGGTATTCAACATCGGCCAGGCGCTGTTTGGGATCGAAGCCAAGCGACTCTTTGTTATCCGCCAAGTAGACCGCATAAGAGTTCAGAAAGGCTGATCTGCCGGCTCGGACGCGCGATTGCCTTCCAGAGCCAATCAATAACACGGCGACCAGAAAGATCATCGCGCCGCAGAACATGATCAACGTGGCGGGTCGAACAGTGGGTGAATTCTTGCCCTGTCCTCCGGCCGCTGATTCTATCTCCGGCCTAGTGTTGACCCCGATCGAATAGCCTCGCTTGTTAACTTGCTTGGCGCCCTGCGGCTCCTGGTATTTATTCTCCATCACGGTCGATGCTCGATCGTGACCTCCCGTGACGACCGAATAAAGTAGAGCGCGCTGCTCCGGCGCTGCGGAGACCGCCTTCCTTCCGATGCGAAGTTCGCCTGGCGCGGCGACCACTTTCCTTCCGATGCGAAGTTCATCTGGTATGGTGGTTGTCGGTCTGCCCAGTTTGATCTCTTGTGAATCCATATTTGCCGCCGTTTTCGTGTCTGCCGCTGATCCAGGTGAAGCGGGATAAATCGTTGAAGCCAGGTTCAAACACCTGATTTCACTCTGTATTTCTACAGGCTTCTCCCGGCCTTTCAGACAGATTTGACCGGAGTATTCCCTCTTTTTCGAGGTCCTCTTTTCGGCCTCTCTATTCCTAAGTGTGTCTGGCCTGTTATTTTTTTTGGGAAAATTGAATTTTATTCTCTGGAGTGAAAAAGATTCCGAGAATGGGGGTCGTGGGACGATGGCGGGTAATCAACTGAGTGGCTCTGGCTCCTGCTTCCGGTGGGGATCTGAGATGATTCTCTTCCAGTTCCTGGCGATATCTATTCGCTCTCGCCGTTCAGGCGTGACGGAATAATGTTCGTCGAACAATCGGCGTTCGGGGGCCGTCAGTCTGTCGTGGACGTAATCCGTGATCAATTCCTCTTCGATCACTTGCAGCCGCTGAAAGAGATCGCCATCCTCGAAATACTGTATTTCGAATTGTTCGCGGTCTGCTTCGGACAGAGTGTTCAATAGATATTGTTTGATGATCTCATTCTTGACAATCGGCATTTTCATTCCACTTCTGTTCCGCTGCTCTCACTTACTGGCTAAACTTAGCGGTCTTTTGGACGTTCCTGGGCAGCGGCCGAGACGTTCGTCGAGGCGTCGGCGAAGGTATTTCCTGATCGAGAATATTCTTCGCTCTTGAAGCGCCTTGAGTGAAATACCTAACTCCTCAGCCATTTTTTGCCTACCGTCTCGCCCGCTTACAACGTAACGTCTCATCAACTCCTGGTCTTCCAATGAGAGTTCATTGAAACAATCGCTCATACATTCAAGCATTTCGTCAGAACGCGCCTGGTCATCACCGTCGTGATGATAATGATACGACGTCAGGCGCCTGGGCGGATCGATAATATAATCATCCTCCAACTGCTCAATCTTAGCCTGCATTCGCAAATATTCATAGCTGACGAGCCTCGCTACTCCCAGGCAGAAGGCATGAATGCTTATTATCTTTTCTCGCTCCTCCGGAAGTAATGATGTCACTCGGAAGATCGTCTCATTCGCGCCGTCTTCGTGATCCTGACAGCCTCTTCTCTCCAGGAAGAAGTCAATCTTGCTCCAGAGCGACTGGTAACGTTCCAAGGCTCTCTGCCTACAAGTCTCACGATCAAACTCGGCGCCGCCTTCTCCCGATTCGCCCAGTTGGTCAAGCAACAACTCAAAACCATGTGAATTGAACTCTTTAGCCATGTTCACTCTCTGATGATTCGCCAGCTCTCAAATCACAAGGTTCTTACCGGAGGCGTCGGTCTTTATATATTTACTTCTAGCGTTATGTGATTTGAAATGCCGAATTTTTATTAGCCAAGCTAACTTTATCGCTAGGTTGAGCAATCCGAAAACGGAGTGTGGAATGTTGTTGTGCTCTGATTTAGAGTGAGGGAATTGAGAGCACAGTGGACATTTTTCTGTTGAGGTCAGGGCAATCGAAGTAATAATAATAGGCGACAAATATCCGCCATTAATCCAGGCTTGGATCCGACGGCTGTCGCTATTTCAAGTAGTTGATTATGTTCAGCTTCAATTTGCGCGCTCCAAAAAATATAAAAGAGCTTTGTTGAGAACTTCAATCCAACAATTTTCTTCTGAAATTTAACGTTGAATCTCATAAGGATAAAGTTGCTGAACCGTCCCCCATGTTGCTATCAACTATTTTTTTTTGCTTTACGGCTTTCTGAACCGTTGATTGCCTTCCTGGTTTTGCGCAGATCATGGCGCGTGATGGGCTGAGAAAACGAATGATGTTTATGAAATATTTTGGTCCAACCAGACGACAAGGCCCGGCGACGACAATGAAAGATGTTGCGCCCGACTAACTACTTTGGCTGATGATGATCGTTCGCTATCGGCGGCCATCCAGGTTCGCCCACTCTCCCGATTGAATGAACGTCGCCCAATAGAAAGGATGACACAGGTCCCTGCTCCGCAGCATCCGCAATTGCACCTGCCTCAGGCCCTCACCGCGTCCTTCTCCACGCCGGAGCGCTTTGTAATACGGGATTATTATATCTTTCGCCAATTCGTCCGGAACCTCCCAGAGACTTATGACCTGGCTCTCCGATCCGGCAAGGACCAACGCGCGTCTCAAGCCCTGCACCCCCTCGCCATTCTTGACCTCCCCCAGACCAGTATCGCACGCGGAGAGCACCACCAGCTTCGTCCCCCACAGATCCAATCCCGCCACTTCCAGCGCGGTCAGCAAGCCATCATCATTTCCGCTCTTACCCTCATTGGCTCCCGCCAGCGCTAGGCCTGAACGTAGCAGCGGGTCTTTGACCCGCGCTGCAAACTTGCCGAGCCGCAGGTCGGAAAACCTCTCCTTGATGGGCTGCGAGTTTGTAGATGGAGCAGGCGCCGGTTTCGTCGATACTTGGGCAATAGTCGGCGCCGGTTCAATTAAACCTCCTTGCGGAGGCCAATAGCGCGCCACAAAGAATTCGTCAGCAACGCCTTTTTCCTCCAGATCAGCGCCGTACTTTTGAGCTTCCGCCCGAGTCGGAAAATTTCCGGTACGCACCCGGAAGAAAACGCCTTTGCCTCTCACTTTGCTCTTGAGAATATAGGCGTCCACGCCCCGCTCCCTGAGTCGCTGGATAGTCTCCTGCGCTGTATCGAGCTCAGGATTTGCCTGGAGCTGAACCGTGTAAGGGTTTGCCTGCGCCAAGGCAGGCTCGAAAATTCCTTGCGAATCGATGCGCGCCGGCTCCTTATAATCGATGAAGAAGCCATGAGTCGCGATGTGGAGAATACGCGGTCCAATTACCTGCTTGAGAGCCGCTTCGGTAGCCCGCTGCCGCAGGAGTAACGACGCTTCCGGGAGCGTGGCTTTGATCGCTAGGGCTTCGACTTCCGTTCCCGGTAGTTGCGGGAAACAAATCCTGGTCGGATCACATTGTGTCCCTCCCTTGCCGCCTGCCCCGGCGCCGGAAGACGATTTGACGGAATTCTGGGATCCTCGCGTGGCGGCGCTCTCCATTCTGCCGAAGATAGGATTGGCCAATATCAGGGGGGAGCTCTTGCTCGGTAGCGAGTTGCGCAGCCGCAGCAGGTCACGCCCACTCGTCAGGTTGCTGATGGCGTAGCGCTCGATCAAATATCGATTCTCTTCGTCTACCAAGGCGGCAAAAGGTATGAGGTTGAGCGAACCATCGGGCGCGATCAGCAGATGGCGTATCTGGCCTAACTCCGATTGCAACGACGACCGCACGGGCCGCATGACCAGCTCATCCATGGCGCGTCCTAATTGTTTGACGTCCACGCCGTTTTCGCGCAGCGACTGTCTCCAGGCGCCCACTGCCCGTTCGATCGGCGCAGCCTCGCCGAGATCCACCCACTTCGGCTGGCCTCGCGACGCGAGCAGATAGGCGAGATAGCGCGAAGGCTTGCTCTCACCTGTCCAGGGCTCCCGCGGCGTGTAAGCCACGTACTCGATCAGAACACTATCAGGAGGGATCGCAGACTGAACGGCGGAGGTTGTGATCAGTTGTGTTTGCGCGCGAAACTCGGCGCTCCGTGCGCTCAGTTCAGCCTCCAGGTTCTCGACCCTCTCTTCGAGCGGCTTGATTCCTGTCCGGTAGGTTTCAGATTGGGTGGAGTCTGACTTACTGAGTATAAGCGCGGCTAACTGCGATCGGGCCGCGGTCAGTTGGTCAAAGAGATCCTGATCTTGTGGAGTGGCGTGGCGACGCAGAGTGGCAATTGTATCGGCCATAGCGTCAAGCCCGCGTCCTTTCCGGCGGAGCAGGGTGGTGAAAGCCAAGCTGAGCGCCTGTGGGTCATTCGGCGCCGCCTGGCTGTGGAGAGAGAGTGTGAAGTCCGTCTGTTTAGAGAAGAGGGAGAGGTAAGCCAGTTTCTGTCGTTCGGAGCCGGTAGCGAGATTGAGCGCGAAATTACGTTCGCTGATGACATTGGCGCGTGACTGAGAGGCAATCGCTTGAGCGATATTACCATTTACCAGATAAAGCTCCGCAAAATTGTTGAGAGACTCAGCGATACGGGGGTGGTTCGGACCCAGCAATTTCTCCCAGATGGCCAATGCGCGCCGTAACAACGGCTCCGCTTTCGCATAGTCGCCTTTGTAACAGTAGAGAATTGCGAGATTGTTAAGGCAAAGAGCGTAATCGGTGTGCTCCTGACCTAGTATCTTCTCCACAATGGCCAGCGCGCGTTGGAAGAGCGGCTCTGCCTTCGCATACTCGCCTCTCTTCAGATAGAGGTTAGCAAGGTTATCGAGAGAATTAGCAAAGAGAGGGTGTTCCTGTCCAAGCGCTTTCTCCCGGATAGCCATCGCGCGTTGATAGAGTGGCTCTGCCTTCGCATACTCTTCTAAATCATAGTAGAGGACTGCGAGATTGTTGAGGTAAAGAGCGAAATCGGGATGTTCCGGAGCCAAAATTTTCTCAGAAATGGCCAGCGCGCGTTGATAGAGCGGCTCTGCCTTCGCATAATCGCCTTTATTACGGTAGAGGTTTGCGAGATTGTTGAGAGATATGGCGAAGAGAGGGTGTTCCGAACCCAAAGCTTTCTCCCGAATTGCCAGCGCGCGTTGATAAAGCGGCTCTGCCTTCGCATACTCCCCTATGTTATTGTAGAGGAGCGCGAGATTGTTTAAGGGGAAAGCGATATCGGGATGTTCCGGACTCAAAGCTTTCTCCCAGATGTCCAGTGAGCGTTGGAAAAGCGGCTCTGCTTTTGGATACTCGCACTTGCTCCAATAGAGGAGCGCGAGATTGTTAAGGGAGGCTGCAATATCGGGGTGCTCAGGTTCTAGCGCTCGCTCACGAATGGCCAGCGCAGATTGAAACATCGACTCTGCCTTCGCATACTCGCCTTTGTAACTGTACATAATCGCCAAGCTGTTGATAGAGTCAGCAACTTCACGATGATCCGGCCCCAATATCCTTTTACGTGTCTCTAGCGCGCGCTCGGCTGACGAGAGGGCCTCATCATACTTGCCAGCGCGTTGCAGCTTGAGCGCCTCCACATTCTGCTTGTAAGCTTCTTGCAAAGCGTAGTCATTCTCTGTCGCGGCGCGCAACTCCTCAATCCGGATCTCATAGCGTCCCGCGGCAGCTTCCTTCTGTCTCGGTCGCAGGATCAGCCGATAATCGCCTGCCGTCTTTGCCGCCAGCGACGCCTGTTCCTGTCCCCGCAGCCTGTGTTCGGAATCGAACTCCAGGATCAGTTTTCCGTCCGGTCCGGATATCTGCGCCACTACATCGATGCCCTGCTGCTCAATGATCGCCTTCAGAAACTGACCGGCGCCCAACATGAGTCGGTAGCTATGCCGCTGCCCAGGGCCCAGTTCACGCTTGACCGGATGCCCCTGCTCAAGCGGGCGGACATCTTTCTCTTCGGCGGCGCCATCCTGGGGGAAAGTGGTCACTTGCGCTGATCGCAGTCGCTGACCTGCCTCGCTTCCGAACGCCAGAGGCGAGGCCGCAATAGACGAAAGACTGGAGAAGAGAGATAGGGCTAGGAAATTGGCCAGGCTCCGATAAAAGATCGGTCGTTTTCCGCCGTCCGTAGCTGAGCGATGTTCATATTGATGAGTCATGGTTTCGTTCGTACCTGCCTCAGCAGCCGGAGAGCCAACGCCGAATCGGGATTGTTCTTTAACAACGCCTGAAATTCCAATTCGGCTTCATCGAGCAGCCCCGCCTGCGCATACAGCAATCCCAGCGTCAGGTGCGATGAAGCATAGGCGCGGCGCGCCTTCGCCAATTCATCGGCGGTGGCCTCGTCCAGGATGCGGAATTTCGCCTGCGGCGCGGGCGGACGCGGAGCTTTGAATTCCTGGCCGTCCTTGATGGCTTTCACCTGCCAGTAATAGATCCCATCTCGTTTGAGTGACTGCGGCGGCGTCCAGGAATGATCGGTGATCTGCGGGCTGGTTACCAACGGATTGAACGATTCGTCATAGACCCCAACCACGTACCCCGTCGCGCCGTCCAATTGCGTCCAGCGAAAAGTCGGATGATCATATAGTATTACTAGCCCGACCGGCTCGATCACTGAAAACTTACCGCTTCGGGCGCCGCCTTGGCCCCTCGGCCTGACTCCAGGCTGGGTCAGCTCCGCCAGAATCAGTGATCTTTCAATCTTCTGGTCGGTGAGCGCTTTTTTGACCATTCGCCGATAAGCGGAGGGCAGATGATCGGCGCCCGATAACTTCCCTTCCCCATTCAACGTTATCTCGCCTTCGCCGTCATTGAGTCTGGCAATGAATGCCAGCGCGGAGCTTTCAGGCGCTAAGGTAGGTAAGACAGATGGAGAGACGCTTGGCGATGGCGCTATCACGGCGACTTCGGGTTTAGATTTCATTCCCCGCAGCGCTTGCCATCCCAACCAGCCAACCGCCAGTAGGAGTATCGCTAGCGCCGAGCCGAAGACGAGCGCGGGGGATTTCGGCCGGAAGGAGGCCATCGCAGTGATCAAGTGACGCCAACGGCTATCAGTCGCCGCGCCCGTCGGCGACCGTCGCCCCTCCCGTTCGAGTTCCGGCGCGACCTGCTCTTTGAAAGCGCGCAGGTCATCGACCGCAGCCTCACACTCCTCACACCAAGCCAGATGTTCTTTGACCGCTCGCAATTTCCCGCCGGCGATAGTCTCGTCAACAAAGCCGGCCACTTGCTCGAAAGTCAGATGCGCGCGCTCTGCGACTGAAGAGCGCGCCTCCGCCTCATCGAATACCTTGGATTTCAGCGCCAGATATGTCGCTTCGCTATCCACAACTTCTTCGACCCGCAGGCGACACACCTCACAAGCGGACAGATGGCCGGACACAAACAACCATTCCGCGGGCGGCAGCGGACGACGGCCATAATCTGCAATCTGAGTTTGAGTAAGATGATCGGACAAGCCACTTTACCTCACAACCCGGGAATCCAGTCGATTCTCATACCCGAATAAGTTGCTAAAATGACCCGGTTGTTACCACCAGGTTTCAAATAAAACCTTTCAATCGCCTGGTCAATCGCTGCCGGGCGGATTTCCGCGCATTGATGACTTGTCGCGGAGTCAGTTGTAACATCTTGGCGATCTTCGCGTCTTCGAGTGGCAATCCATTGCAAAGTTCGGCCAATTTTTCGGCTTCTATCTCTAACGTCTCTGCCATCTGACGAAAAGTCGTGATTCCCAGGGCCGGTAGGAGCGCGAGACATCCCCTCCCTTCATGATCTCTAAGGTTGAGCAGCAATGCCGCGCGCTGATTCAGCGGTAATTGACGCACCTCATCCCACAATCTCTGTAAAAAGATTCGTCTTTCGGTCTGCTGCGCCGCGTCAGGTCGCTGCGTGGAGACCTGCAATTCGGCAGCGGCCTGGATCTGATCGATAGATTCTATCGGCCGATCCTCAACCTGCAATAACCAGGACAGGACGCCAACCAATCTGTCGACCTCAGTCGGAGCGTTGAGGCGATTAAAGATGGCAGTCAGGGCGGCGCCCCAATCCGCCTTCTTCCCGGACTTGAGTGACCACATTCTGGCCAGCAGAGTCTCATCGTCCGGCAGTTGTTTGAGTTGATCCTCGGTCGAAGCGTCTTTCCTCCCTTTCCACATCGCCAAGCCAGCCATCAGTCTGCCGTTGGGGCCCTGCCAGAGGGCAAAACCGGGATGGCGCGTGAAGAGATAAGAGAGACGATTTTTGAGCGCATGCCGCGCAGGAAACTGCAGGCGCATCCATCGAGAACAGGCGCGATGAGCGATCACCGCCGTCAACCCGCGCAAATCGCCGATTGGATGAGTGGACGGTTGTTGGCGAAGCCGCCGTAACGCCGCCAGCAACTGTACGACGACTTCTTGGTGAATGTCCTCGGCATCCGCTCGCTCGATACCGTGATGAGAATTCAGGTGGAGTTTATGACGGACGATCCCCTTGATTACCGGATCGGCGTGTATGGCAATGAGATGTGAGAGGTATTGGTCGATCTCTTCGTCGCATGTCAATAACAACAGCGGTTCGAGCAAGGGATCGATCTCTGACGATTGGTTTCTTACCATTAGGTCCGGTTGATTCGATGTAAGAGGGCTCGACAATAATAGATCAGCTGGCTTCGCCCTTCAATAAAATGTACCGCGGAGCGTCAGCGTAGCGATTTAGATGGAGAAGCCGCCGCCAGGATTTCCTTCAGCGCTCTCCCTTCGTCCGTTGGCCCGATCAGGCGGTTGTTCAAGCCCTGCCAGGGATAGCTGAAACGATATGGGTCAAGACCGAGAACGTGTTGGATCGTGGCTTGCAGGTCGCGGATGCTCACCGGGTTTTCCACAGGGTAGTAGCCGAACTCGTCGGTTGCGCCTAACGCGAGACCGCCTTTCACGCCGCCGCCGGCCAGCCACATCGTGAAGGCGTATGTATGGTGGTCGCGGCCGATGAAGCCTTTTTTCAATTCGCTGCGAACGTTGTTCTGCATCATCGGCGTGCGCCCGAATTCGCCTCCCCAGACGACCAGCGTCTCATTCAGCAAGCCGCGCTGTTCAAGGTCAATGAGCAACCCGGCGATGGCGCGGTCGGTTTGTTGGCACTTGATGGGTAGCGTTTCGTCTATGCTTTCTCCAGGCGAGGAGCCGTGATGATCCCACCCCCAATCATACAACTGCACAAAGCGCACGCCGTTTTCGATCAAGCGCCGCGCGAGCAGACAGTTGTTGGCGAAAGTCGGATCGTCGCCTTTGTAGAAGATGCGCGGGTCTTCGGCGCTTTCGGCTTGTGAGACGAAGCCGGGCTTTGCCCCATACAAATCAAGAATGCTCTGCGGTTCTTTCGAGATGTCCATCACTTCGGGCACGGACATTTGCATACGATACGCGAGTTCGTATTGCGCTATGCGCGTGAGCGTTTCGCTGTCGCCACTCCGGCGATACTCGGAGTCGTTCATCCGCGCAAGCGCGTCCAACATCCGGCGGCGCAGACTGCGGTCGAATCCCGCTGGATTGCCAAGGTAGAGCACCGGGTCGCCCGTGGCGGCGCACTGCACGCCTTGATACACGCCGGGCAAGAAGCCCGATCCCCAGAGCGATTTGCCGCCATCGGGAGTCTTGCCGCCGGAGAGGAGAACGACGAAACCGGGCAGGTTCTCGTTCACACTGCCCAATCCGTAAGTAATCCACGATCCCATCGATGCTGCGCCCAGACGCGGCGAGCCGGTATGCGCAAAGAGTTGCGCCGGCGCGTGGTTGAACTGATCGGTCTGGACTGTGCGAATCACACAGGTCTTATCCACCACTTTCGCGAAGTGCGGCAGCAATTCGCTGATCCATTGCCCACTCTGGCCGTGACGCTCGAACCGGAATTGTCCGGCGAGAATCTTCGGCACGCCTTTGATAAAAGCGAAGCGTTTGCCTTCGAGGAACGAAGGCGGACAATCCTTCATATGCAGCTTCTGAAGGTCCGGCTTGTGCTCAAACAACTCAAGCTGCGACGGCGCCCCAGCCATGTGCAGATAAATAACACGCTTGGCTTTTGGCTCGAACATCGGCGGTTTGGGCGCCAGCGGATTTGCGCTCTGCGCCAAAACGCCGTCGCGGACGAGCAACGATTGCAATGCTATTGCGCCGAAGCCGAGACCGGCCGTCTGAAAGAAATGGCGACGTGTGATGGAGCGTGTGTCTTGAAGTTGTTGGTTCATAGCTTAATGCGTATACGGCTGGCGGAAAAAATAAGAAAAAGGATAAAGCATGTTTCTGCTCTCATTTTCCTGTCAGTTTCTGCTGTTGTTTTTCCGCCCCCATTTTTCTGTCAGTTCCTGCTCAAAAATTCATCGAGATTCAGGATCGCGCTTGCGGTCACAATCCACGCGGCGAAGGCAGATTTACTGACGCCTTTCGGTTCAGTCGCGCGAGAAGACTTAAGCAGCGCGTCCGCCTTCTCCGGCGCGGCCTCGAAAGCCTTTTGCGCTTCTTTCTGCAACGCGATGAGGGGCGCAGTCTCGCCCTTACGCAGTGGACGAATCAGCGCCAGCCTTAGCCCATGCGCGGCGCGTGAAGTCGTGGTCTCAGCCTCCTCAATCATCCGCCGCGCAAGCCCCGCCGCGGCTTCCAGATAAACCGGATCGTTCAACGTGACAAGCGCCTGAAGCGGCGTGTTGGTGCGGATGCGGCGAATTTGGCAAACCTCGCCGCTGCCGCCGTCGAAGGTCACCATCGAAGGATACGGCGTTGTGCGCTTGAGATATGTATAGAGGCCGCGGCGGAACCGATCTTCGCCCTCCGCGTCCACCCATGTCTTGCCGCTGTAGGTCGAACGCCACAAACCAGCGGGCTGCGGCGGCATTACGGGCGGACCGCCCATTTTCGCCGAAAGCAAACCGCCGACGGCGAGCGCCTGATCGCGAACCACTTCGGCGCTGAGCCGGAATCGCGCGCCGCGAGATTGAATCAGGTTGCGCGGGTCAGCATCGCGCAATGCGGGCGTGATCTCCGAAGCCTGACGATAAGTGTCGCTCATCACAATAGTCTTGATCAGTTTCTTCAACGACCAACCGTTATCGCGGTATTCAGCCGCGAGCCAGTCCAACAGATCCGGGTTCGCTGGCGCGGAGCCTTGCGCGCCAAAATCCTCTTCGGTCTCGACGACGCCGATGCCGAAAAGCCGCGCCCAGATGCGGTTGGCCCACACGCGCGGCGTGAGCGGATTGTCGCGGCTGACCAGCCACTGCGCGAGGCCAAGACGATTGAGAGGCGCTCCGTCGGGGAAGTTGTGGAAGGCGGCAGGCACGCCCGGCGTGACTGGATCGCCTTGATCGAGAAAATTGCCGCGCCGGTGAATTTTCGTTTCGCGCCGCTTGTCCGGGGCGAGTTCACGCATCAACGGCAGCCGAACGATGTTTTCGTTGAAATTTTTCTGCGCCTGGTAAGCGCCGGCGAGATCGTCGCGCAGCTTGCGAATCTCCTGCGCATCCGCCCTCGGTTGCAAGACGGCTGGATCAGCGTCACTGGTCGAAAGACGGAAACGACGGAGCGTGAGGACTTCGCCAGCCTGTTGAGAGAGGGTCACGCGCAGCTTCGCGCTCGTCTTCAGGCGTAGCGGGTCGGCGAAGTTGAATAACGCGGCGTGCCGTTCGCGCGTGCGGGGGCCGACGGCCCAACCGGTCTTCTCATCGCCGTCAATCGCCGCGGCAATAGGCTTACCGTCCTGCGCGAAATCCGCTCGCGCGCCGGTCAACTTCAATGGGCGCCAGAGAGTCTCGTCGAGCGACTCTACTGTCAATTCTGACAACACAAAATTCGGGTCTGCCCCATTGCGTCCGACCGCGAGTTCGCCGCTGCTGAGTTTTTCCGGCAGAGCCTCAAAGCGCAGCGCCGTATGCGTCCCCTCGGCGCCCTCGAGCGTCACGATGTAGGTGTCTTCCTGCGGCGCTTTGCCGCTGACGGTCACTACGCCGTCCTTTTGCGCGGTGAGCGTCGCGCCGCCTTTGGAAACGGCCTCCACCACCTCGGCCACGCGCCATTTGCGCCCCTCTGCTTCATAGTCCCGGTCGGCGGCCTCTTCCAGCGAAGTCAGCTTGCCGCTGAGCGTTTGCACAAGCGCCTGCAATCGGGTTCGTTCATCCTGATCCGCGGGCGAGAGGACTTCCATCGTGGGGGCGTCGTCATAGCGGTCGGCGTCTTCGGTCTGATTGAAGAGCGCGTAGAAGCTGTAATACTCGGCCTGCGAGATCGGGTCGTATTTGTGCGTATGGCATTTCGCGCAACCCATTGTGAGTCCCATCCAGACCTGGGCCGTCGTATCTACACGATCTTTGACCGCCGCCACTCGAAATTCTTCGTCGTCCGTGCCGCCCTCGTCATTGGACATTGTGTTGCGATGAAATGCAGTGGCGATCAATTGTTGCTGGGTAGGATTGGGCAGCAGATCGCCTGCCAGTTGCTCCGTGGTGAAACGGTCGAGCGGCATGTCGGCGTTGAGCGCGTTCACGACCCAATCGCGGTACGGCCACATTGTGCGACCGCGATCCTTCTCATATCCTTTTGTGTCCGCGTAACGGGCCAGGTCCAGCCACATCCGCGCCCAGTGCTCGCCGAACTGAGGCTTTTTCAGCAACTCGTCCACCATCCGTTCGTACGCTGCGGGCGACCGATCGGCGGCGAATTTGTCGGCGATTTCCGGCGTGGGCGGCAATCCGATGAGGTCGAGCCATAAACGGCGCGTCAGCGTTTGTGGCGCAGCGGGCGCACGGAGCGCGAGCCCCTTCTTTGCCAGGGCCGCGCTCACCAATGCGTCCACAGGGCGTCGCTCGCTTGCAATCACAGGCTTCCGCAGCGGCTCGAACGACCAGTGCCGGCCCCATTTCGCGCCCTCGGCGATCCATCGGCGCAGCGTCTCAATCTGCTCCGGCTTGACCTGCCTGTGCGCGCTCGGTGGAGGCATCACGACGTCCGGATCAGCGCTGGTCAGCCGCGCAATGATCAAACTCTTTTCCGGCTCTCCGGGCGCGATGGGCGCGCCTCTCCGGCGGGTTGCTTTTGCGTTCGCCTCTAAATCAAGACGCAATCCTGCCTTGCGGTTCTTTTCATCCGGGCCGTGGCATGCAAAACAGTTCGCGGAAAGAATTGGCAAGACATCTCGGCCAAAGCGCACCGGTTCGGCGGCGGAGAAAACATTCGAGGCCAGGGAGGCCACCGGGGCCGCCAAGAGCAGCGATACCTTGAGCCAACGTTGGCGTGAAGCTGGTTGTCTTGATTTCATATCATTCAGGGTTTGACTGCGCCTTGCGCTTCGACGGCATAGACCCTGGGGATGCGCTTATCGACAGGGGCCAGCGCCGGGAACTTCATGTGCGGCTCGGTCTGGTACCAGTAACAACACGAGTAGAAGTTGTCCGCTCGGTGGTTCGCATGGCCGTGCTCCATCGTGTGTCGCATGTACTTCGTGAACGTCACCGGATTGTCGGCATGCCAGCGGTAACAGACGTAGCGTCCACCGACGCGCTCCTGACCCAGGATGTAAGGCGCTCCGTTGTATAGGTGCGCAAAAGGAGTCGCCCCAGCCATCCCGCCGAAATTCCATGCGCCGCACAGGTAGTCTTCTGATCCAGTGCCAATGATGATGGGCTTGGTCTCGTCATCGATGTAGATCATGTCGTCGCCCTCGCCCGCCCAGTAATCCTGGTTCTGCCAGATGCCGAGCGTGACGCCGAAGAGGTGACCTGCGCCGCGCGCTTCGGCGAAGACATAATTCTGTTTGCCATCAGGATTCTTCAACTTGTTCGCGTCGCCGTTGTTCTTCCAGTCGTTGTCCGAAGACGTGTTGGGCGCCGCCTGATTGTATGATGCGTGGAGGTAGAGCGCGTCGTCGGGGAGCGACGGCACGCTCTGAAAATCAATGTTGGAATAGAACGAGCCGACCGGTTGCGAGCCCTCGTTGGTGACGGTCATCCGCGCAGCCCGGCGGTACGGCATCGGCAAGTAGCAGTTCAGCGCGCGAATGGCGGAACAGTTGAGGAAGGCTGACTGGTAGATGAAGTTCTGGCCCAAGTTCAGGCCGAAGAAGTCGCCGAGCGGCGTCTCGATGCTCGGATGCTCCTCGTCGTCCCACCAGGCGCGCAGCGTCAACTCCTTCAGGTAATTCTGGCTCTGTGCGGCGACGGTGAACCAGATGTGCGTAATCACGCCGGGGCCTTTCTGGTTATAGACCTCCTGCGCCTGGCCCGGCGCAATGGGCCAGCGGTCGCTATTGCCGCCGGTCAGGTCGTAGCTCGACTGCTTGAGCGAGCGGTAATTCTGGCGGCGCGCGTACCAGGGGAGGAAGTCATAGCTCGGCTGCTGGCCCCGGCCCTGCTCCTGAGCGTGAGACGACGCCGACGGAAGAGCCGCCGCGACAGTCGCTCCGCCAAGCATGGTGAAGTCTTTGAGGAAGGCGCGACGCGCCCAGTGAATCCAATCTCTTTTCATGGCCTTTCTCCTATAGATTTTGATCGTCGTTTAGGCCATTGCGTGTATGGGATGGCAAAGCGGCATAGTGGCCTAAACGGTAATCAGAGCCCTGTTGTGTATGTTGATGCGCGGGATGATAGCACAATGCGTCTGTGCGCCAATAAACATGTCCAAGGGTCGTGGCGCTTGCTAAAAAACCGTTGTGCCGCCATGCTCGCCTCGCCAGGGCGAAACGCGTCCGGCGCAAATTCCACACCGCAGATGATGATAGGAGAAAAAGGCGATGACCTTAGCGGAAATCTGTGTTCGGCGACCCGTTTTTGCGACGATGCTGGTACTATTTCTAGTCGTGCTGGGAGTCTTTTCGTTCGTAGGCCTCGGCGTAGACCTTTTTCCCAAGGCCGATCCGCCCATCGTCAACGTCCGCGTCCGGTTGCCGGGCGCCAGCCCCGACGAAATAACCAGCCAGGTCGTCCTGCCCGTCGAGGAGCAATTGAGCAGCATCAGCGGTCTGGACGAATTGGAAGTCATGGCGATGGACGGCAGCGCGCGCATCACCTGCCGTTTCGTGCTCGACCGCATAATGGAAGACGCCGCGCAAGACGTGCGCGAGAAAATGGCGCTGGCGATGGGTAAGTTGCCCCCTAATGTCGAGCCGCCCGTCATTACCAAGGCCGATCCCGAATCCGACCCGATCCTTACGCTGGTCGTCGGCGGGCCGCGAAGCTTGCGCGAAATCACCGAAATCTCCGATAAGCAGATCAAACGCACGCTGCAAACCGTGGACGGCGTAGCGGCGATAGACATCGTCGGCGGGCGTGATCGTGAGATTCAAATCCTGCTCGACGCCGAAAAGCTCAATGGCCATCGCATCACCGTCAATCAGGTTGCAACCGCTCTGCAAAACGAAAACATCGAGGCGCCTGGCGGCAGGCTCTATCAGGGCACGGAAGAGTTGGCCGTGCGGACGATGGGCCGCTTCGACGTGGTGCGCGAGTTCAGCGACCTGATCGTTTCCAGCTCGAGCGGCGCGCCGATCAAGGTCTCCGACCTGGGCCGCGTCGAAGACACCTACACAGAGCCGCGCACCTTCGCCAGGCTCGACGGCAAACCGGCGGTTACGCTGCAAATCCGCCGGCAGGCCGGGACCAACACAGTGAACGTTGTGGACGCCGTGAACGCCAAGCTGGGAAAATTGCGCCCGACTTTGCCAGACGATCTGACGATAGATGTCGTCAGCGATCAATCGCTATTCATCCGCGCTTCGATCGCCGCGCTAGAAGAACATTTGCTGGTAGGCAGTTTGCTGGCGAGCCTGATCATCCTGCTCTTCATCCGCAACTGGCGCGCGGTGCTGATCTCAGCGATGGCGATCCCGGCTTCGATCATCGCCACGTTTACGCTGATGCGGATCGCGGGCTTCACGCTGAACAACATGACGCTGCTGGCTTTGACGCTGGCCGTCGGCATCGTGATTGACGACGCGATCGTCGTGCTCGAAAACATCTTCCGCCACCTCGAAGAGTTTCATCGCTCGCCGATGCAGGCCGCGATTGAAGGCACGAAAGAAGTCGCGCTGGCCGTGACGGCCACGACGCTCAGCCTGGTGGTGATCTTCGTGCCGATCGCCTTTATGACCGGCTACGCGCAACGGTATTTGAACTCGTTCGGCTGGACGATGACTTGCGCGATTCTGGTCTCGCTGCTGGTGTCGTTCACGCTGACGCCAATGCTGGGGGCGCGTTTTCTGCGCCGCGACGCGAGCGAAGTCAAGCTGTCGAAGCAAACGGCGTTCTTCACCTGGATCGAGCATCGTTATGAACGCCTGCTCAACTGGTCGCTCAATCACCCTTGGGTGATCGTGGGTTTGAGCGCGCTGGTTTTCGCCGCCACGTTTCCGCTCAATCGCATGGTCGGGCGCGATTTCATTCCCAACGACGATCAGGGCGAATTCACCATCCACGTTGATCTGCCCGAAGGCTTATCACTGGAGGGCTTGACTAAATTCGTGGACGAGATCGAGCCGAAGCTGCAAAAGCTGCCCGAACTCGATCATCTTTTGACGCAATCCAGCGATCGACTCAATCACGTCCATTTCACGCCCAATCTGGCGTCACTGGACAAACGCAAAATCACCACTCAGGAAGCGGGCGCCGCCGCGCGCAAAATCTTCGAGCAGGTTCCGCAGGCGCGGCAGAAGATCGGTTATCCGTCGGCCCTGGGCGGCGGCGAAGCGCAGGGCTTTCCGATTCAGGTGCAACTGCTCGGCCCCGAACTCGATAAGCTGGGCGAACTGGCGCGCAAGGCCGGCGATCAAATCCGCGCGCTTCCCGGCATCGTCAGTTCCGAACCGTCCTTCTTTTTCGCCAGCCCCGAATTGCGGGTCACGCTCGACCGAGCCCGCGCCGCCGAATTGGGCGTGCGCACCTCCGACTTGGCCAGCGCCGTGCGTCTGATGATGAGCGGCGAAGACGAGATCACTACATACCGCGAAGCTGGCGAGCAATATCCGGTCAAGATCATGCTCGACGAAAAACAGCGCAGCGACCGCGAGATTCTTTCGCGCTTGATGGTCCCGTCGAGCAAGCTCGAACAGGCGCGCATTGACAACGTCGCCGATATCACGCGCGGGCTGGGGCCTTCGCGCATCAACCGTTTCAACCGCCAGTACAATATTCCCATCTACGTCGCGAACGCGCCCGACAAACCGCTGAGCGAAGCGGTCAAGGACATCGGGCAAACGCTGCAGAATCTCAATTTTCCGCCGGGCTATCGGTTCTTTTTCGGCGGCAACGTCAAGGCGCTGGACGAGACGACGAATAATTTGATTATGGCGTTCCTGCTCGCCATTGTGTTTATGTACATGGTGCTGGCCGCGCAATTCGAGAGTTTCCTGCATCCGTTCATCATCCTGCTGGCGCTCCCCCTGAGCGTGCCGTTCGCGCTGCTGTCGCTTTATCTGACGGGGCGCACGCTGAACCTGTGGAGCACGCTCGGCGTGCTGCTGCTGCTGGGCATTGTTAAGAAAAACGCGATTCTGCAAGTGGATTATACCAACCACCTGCGCGCGGAAGGCGTGCCACTGCGCGAGGCGATCGTGCAAGCCGACCGCGCGCGTCTGCGCCCGATCCTGATGACGACGTTTGCAATCATCGCGGGGTTGATCCCGACGGCGTTCGGTCGCGGCGCGGGCAGCGCGCAACGCTCCGCCATCGCCGTCACGATCATCGGCGGGCAATTGTTCTGCCTCCTTCTGACGCTGTTGTTGACGCCGGTCGCGTATGAGTTGCTGGATCGCTGGAGTCCGAAGCTGTTGCGCGTGAGGCAATTGAGTTGGAAGGCGCTGTTCAAGGGCGCGAGTGAGAAGCCGAATGAATAACAGAACAGCGGAGACGACATACACCGGCCTTGATCGACACATGACGCGATCAAGTCGCGCCTTTTTCATAACGCTCACCACCCCGGCTTTTGACCAAAGCAGCTTATGGTTGTTTGAAGCCTGCTCCAGCAAACCGACTTCGGAGGGCCTCCACCATCTCTAGCGCAGCATCGCGTTTGATGTTATCTCTCGCGTTCTTGACGCGCATTCGCCAACAGTATCGACGAGTCTTGACTTGAGCCACGCGCTTCCTGCGGACCTCTTCCGACATCACGCCCGCTCAACGAAGGGATACATATCAATGGTTGAATAAATTGCCTCATTGCGATCTAATAAAGGCCTTCATATACATGAAAGGAGGCCTGAAATTCGAATTCGGGCGAATCTAAAGATGAACACTCAACATTTCAAGAGGTGTGTCCTGTGGTTATCCCTAGGGATAAGTTTGATTATTCCTGGGTTAACAGCTCAATCGCAGGATTGGCGTAATCGTCAATCTCAACGTAATGAGCGCCACACGGAACGTCAGGTTCGACAGGAAATCCATCGAGACAAGCAGCAGGAAAGGCATGAAACCTGGCGACGAGATGCGCAGCGCAACCACGAGGAGTGGCGTGACCACGAACAAAGGCGCGCCTGGGAACTGGAGCGCGAGCGCGAGCGAGAACGCGAACGGCAACGCGCCTTGCTGGAACGCCAGCGCCGGATATACCGTGCCTCTCCGTATACCTACCGAAATTACGGTTACTACGGCAATAACCGGAACAGCGGCGAGGAACAGAAAGGCTATCGCGACGGGTTGAATAGGGGACGGGAAGATGCGCAGACTCGCAGAATCGCTGACCCCAACAACTCCAGCCATTACCGAAGCGGCAATGCCGCTTACCGCGAAGGATTCTATCAGGGGTACTTCAGCGGCTACCGTCAATATAATGGTTACCGCGGGCGGTAACAGACGGAAACCGGCTTGAGTATAGCGTGTTCCGGTCAAGTCCACGCAGCAGGCTCCTTGGCCACCGGGATGACTTATCCCTGAGATATAGTGCGGCTGAGCCAGTCCTCAAAACGCGTCGGGCCGATGCGTGGGTTATCGCCAGGGGTGAGGCTCTGATCGTTCAACTCTATGCCGAAGTAGAGCGCGTGGACGTCTGTGGTCACCTTCCGCGCGTCTCCGGTTGCGCGGAAGAATTGTCGCACAAGTTCGTCGAGAGGTATCAGTTGGGGACCCGCTAGCTCGACCATGCCGTTCACCGGTTCCTTGACTGCGATATCGGCCATTACGGCAGCGACATCATCCGAAGCTATAGGCTGCAAAAGGGCAGATGACAACCGAACCGTTTGCCCATCGGTGGCCGATTGGGCGATGCCGCCCACGAACTCGAAGAACTGCGTTGCGCGGACTATCGTGTAGGGAATCGGGGAGGCCTTGATCAGGTTTTCCTGGGCCATCTTCGCGCGGAAGTACCCACTTACAAGAAGGCGATCGGTTCCGACAACCGACAGCGCAACGTGATGCCCCACGCCAGCGGTCGCTTCCGCGGCAAGGAGGTTACGCCCCGATGTCTCGAAGAACTCCAAAACCGCCTTATCCTCCCACGAAGGCGAGTTCGCCACGTCAACAACGACCTGAGCGCCTGTAAGCGCTTCAGCCAAACCCTCGCCAGTGAGGGTATTGACGCCAGAGGAGGGTGAGGCTGCCACTACCTCATGGCCCTGCTCACGAAGATTTTTCACGAGCTTTTTTCCGATGAGCCCGCTGCCGCCAATCACCACAATCTTCAAAATGAATCTCCTAGTTTGTCGCCCGCAAGCCGGGTCCGAGTTTTTGACCGCCGTATACATTCGTCACCCATGTGACCTAAGCCAACAAATGAAAAAATGAACCTTACGCTTGATGCGCGCCAACTACAAGCAGTATGAAACAAAACAATGCAGACAAGGCTCTCCCACCCCTTAAACAAGCGGCGTGAAGAAATTGATCAAGCATAACCTCACCTTCTCAGGAGGCGCCACGCCTGCCCACAGTAAATGGATCGCCGATAAGCCAGCGCCACGAGCCGTCCGGTTGGCGGCGGGCAACCTCAATCGCATACACGGACATCGGCTCGGGCGAGGATACCTTCCATTCGGTGTGCATCAATGCGATGTCGCCGGACTGGATGACCTGCTTGATGTTGAAGTCAAAGGTCGCCTTCACGGCCGCAAATGGAGCCAACTCCTGTCTCAGCGCCTCTCCTTTCTTTACTTCTCCTGACCGATTCAGAAAGACCGCTTCCGGATCATAGACGCTAAGTAATGAGTCGAGATCGCCTTCGGCCATGTACTGTTTGAAAAGTTGGCAGATTTCTTCAGGACTCTTCGCTGACATTCTTTATCTCCTCTCCTATTTGAGAACGACAGGCGACTTCAGATATCGCTGTCTAAATTTGAAAACGCAATTTTCAAGTCCCACGGTTTTTTATCGCCGAGTGGCGCTAACTTGTATAGGTTCGATAACTCGTCCCAATTGATAGATTCCTGGTCAAATATCCACTTTATTTACAGATAGCCTCCGATTGAATGCTAGCGGCTTTGACTGACTCATGCCAGGCGGTAAAGACAACCTTCTTTCGTCTTCTTGCGCACGCGCCGATGATGGTCACTCCACCTCCCCCCGCTCTCGCAAAAGCATCACGGTTTTCCCAGCGCCGCCGGGAAACCGCAGCGCGTATCCTAATGGCGCGCATTCGACTACCTCGCCAGGCTGTTCATAGGCGCGCATCGAGCGCAATCACCGCGCTGTTTGCTAAGCTCGACTTTATCCATTCTGAGATCGGCGCTCGCGCCGATCTCAGAATGGATAAAGTCACGTCTAACTGTTAACCACATTGCCAACGGGCTATCTGAATAGGTCTCAAGCTTTTAATTTCAAATAAAGTGAGCGGTTAACTCCAGGTTAAGCGGCGCCTTTCGGCGCTTGATATTTTTCAATGTCATTATTGGGTTGTGACAGCGAAAAATGGCGCTGACTTTGTCCAGATTGTGGGGCCGGCGC